>JAJPEP010000060.1 GCA_021166845.1 Thiobacillus sp. | reverse complement strand
TCGATGCGCGCAGCGCTCGAACACGGCGTGCTGTGGTGGGGGTCGGAGGCACGCCTGCGGCGGCTGATCCGGATCGACAATCCCGAAGCGGTGCTGGGCGACGGCAAGCGCCCGGTGATCTGGCTGGCGCCGCACTTTGTCGGGCTCGACATGGGCGGCGTGCGGCTGGCGATGGATCGCACCGCCGCTTCGATGTACGCGCGCGCCAAGGACCCCGTCGCCGACAGAATGATGCGGCACGGGCGTTCCCGCTTCTTTTCCCCGGTGCTGATCGCCAAAAGCGACGGCATCAAACCCGTGCTCAAGGCGCTCAAGGACGGCCTGCCGTTCTATTACCTGCCGGATCAGGATCATGGCCGCCTCAACGCCGTATTCGTTCCTTTCTTCGGCATTCCCGCTGCCACCGTATCGGCGCTGCCGCGCCTGGCCAAACTCACCGGCGCCCAGATCATCCCGGCCATCACCCGCCAGTTGCCGTGGGGGCGGGGCTACGCGGTGCGCTTCTATCCGCCATGGGACAACTACCCGAGCGGCGACCTGGAGGCCGACGTCGCCCGCATGAACGCGTTCATCGAAGACCGCATCCGCGAGATGCCGTCGCAGTACCTGTGGCTGCACCGCCGCTTCAAGACCCGCCCGGAAGGCGAGGCCAGCCTGTATGAATGAGCCGCGGACCGATCTGTCGCGGCTGGCGGCCGCCGACGCCGATGCCGTCGGTGCGCTGGCGCGCGTGGTGTGGCAGGCCACTTATCCGGCGCTGATCCCGCAGGCGCAGATCGAGGCCATGCTGGCCGACCGTTATGCGCCCAAACGGATGCGGGAACAGCTGGACGATCCGCGCCAGGCCTGGTGGGGGATACGCCGGGACGACGCTCTGGTTGGCTTTGCCCATGCGGTGCTGGAGGGCACCGCATGCAAGCTCGACAAGCTCTACGTCCATCCGGACAGCCAGCGCCAGGGCATCGGCGCCGCGCTGCTGCGCGCCGTCGCCAGTTGGGCGCGCCAGCAGCGGGCCCGCTGCCTGCGCCTGCAAGTCAATCGCGGCAACGCGCAGGCCATTGCCGCCTACCGGAAATACGGCTTCCGCATCGTCGAGTCGCGGGTGTTCGATATCGGCGGCGGTTTTGTGATGGACGATCACGTGATGGAACTGACGCTGTGAGCTTTGCCAATCCCGACGACGCCGGCCTGCGCGCCCTGCTCGACCGCACCCGGACGATCGCGGTGGTCGGCCTGTCGCCGCAACCCGCGCGTCCGAGCTACCGCGTGGCGCAGGCGATGCAGCGCTACGGCTACCGCATCGTGCCGGTGCGGCCGCTGGTGGACCGGGTGCTCGGCGAACAGGCTTACGCCAGCCTCGCCGACATCCCGTTCGGGGTCGACCTGGTCAACGTGTTCCGCGCCGCCGAGCACGTGCCGGCTATCGTCGAACAATGCCTGGCGCTACACTCCCTGCAGCGGTCCGATTCGACGGCGCATCGGCTACCGGCAGCCATCTGGATCCAGGAAGGCATCGTGCATGAGGCCGCCGCGCAACGCGCGCAGGACGGCGGCATGACGGTGGTGATGGACCGCTGCATCCTCAAGGAATACGTCAGGCTCAAAACCGCATGAAAACCGCAGGCACAAGAGCCCAACCGGGCACCAAACTCCGCTTCACCAAGATGCACGGCCTCGGCAACGACTTCGTCGTTTTCGACGGCGTCGGCCAGGCCGTCGCGCTCAGCCCCGAACAGTGCCGCCGCATCGCCGACCGCCACTTCGGCGTCGGCTGCGACCAGATCCTGCTGGTCGAGAAACCCACCCGCGACGACGTCGATTTCCGCTACCGCATCTTCAACGCCGATGGCGGCGAGGTCGAGCAATGCGGCAACGGCGCGCGCTGCTTCGTGCGCTTCGTGCACGAAAAAGGCCTCACCGCCAAGACCGCGATCCGCGTGGAAACCGCGTCCGGCGTCATCGAGCCGCGCCTGCTCGGCAACGGCCAGGTCGCGGTGGACATGGGCGCGCCGCGCTTTGCGCCGGCCGACATCCCGTTCGCGGCCGAGGCCGAAGCGCTCGCCTATCCGCTGAAAGTCGGCCAGCATGTCATCGAGATCGCCGCGCTGTCGATGGGCAACCCGCACGCGGTGCTGCGGGTGAACGACCTCGACAGCGCGCCGGTGAACATCCTCGGCGCCGCCATCGAATCGCATGCGCGCTTCCCGCAGCGCGTCAATGCCGGCTTCATGCAGGTGCTGACCCCGCACGACATCCGCCTGCGCGTGTACGAGCGCGGCGCCGGCGAAACCCTGGCCTGCGGCACCGGCGCCTGTGCCGCGGCGGTCGCCGGCATCCGCCAGGGCTGGCTGAAAAGCCCGGTCAGCGTACACATGCGCGGCGGCGACCTGGTCATCGAATGGGCAGGCAAGGACCGGCCGGTCAGCATGACCGGCCCGGCCGAAACGGTATTTGAAGGGGAGATCGAACTCTAATGGACACGCAACCCACCACGCTGGACGCACCGGCAATTGCCGAGTTTCTGACCCGGCACCCGAATTTCTTCAACGACTTCCCCACCCTGCTGGCGGATCTGCACATCCCGCACCCGCACGGCACCCACGCGGTGTCGATGAGCGAACGCCAGCTGATCGCGATGCGCGACAAGGTGCGGATGCTGGAAAGCAAGCTCGCGGAGCTGATCCAGTTCGGCGAGGAGAACGACGGCATTTCGGAAAAGCTGCACGCACTCACGCTGGCGCTGGTGACCGCTTCCGTTCCGCAGGACATTACCGCAGCGCTGGCCATCCATCTGCGCGACGGCTTTGCCGTGCCGCACCATGCGCTGCGGGCATGGACCCTGACGGGCGAGCCGATGCCGGGCCTGGGTGACCCGGTTTCGCAGGCGGTGCGCGACAGCGTGGCTGGCATGCCCCATCCGGTGTGCGGCGCGCTGGCGGTGAATGAGGCCAGCGACTGGTTCGGCGAGGCGTCGCCGCATCTGCGCTCCTTCGCCAGCATCCCGCTGCGGCCCGCACCCGCGGCGGCGCCGATCGGCCTCCGGGTGCTGGCATCGGAAGAAGCCAAGCGCTTGTACCCCGGCATGGGCACGCTGTACCTCGAACGGCTGAGCCAGCTGGTCGGCGCCGCGCTGGTGCGGATGCAGGGATAAACCCCGCAGCAGTGAGCGCAGTCGCGCACTACCTGCAGCACCTTGCCGCCGAGCGGCGGCTGTCGCCGCATACGGTTGCGGCCTATGAGCGCGATCTGGCCAACCTGTCCCGACTGACTGCCGGCAGGCCGCTGGCCGAGCTCGGCGTCGCCGACATCCGCGGCGCCATCGTCAAGCTGCGCAGCCAGAGCCTGGCAGCCACCAGCGTGGCGAGGCAGCTTTCGAGCTGGCGCGGGTTTTACACCTTCGCCTGCCGCCGGCTCGGCTACCCGCGCAACCCCTGTCTCGGCCTGCGCCCGCCCAAGGCGGCCAAGGCCCTGCCGGACATCCTGTCGCCCGACACCTGCACCCAGCTGCTCGACGGCGCAGCGGCCCCGGCGGGCGACGACGCCCTGCTGGCGCGCGACCGCGCCATGTTCGAACTGCTCTATTCGTCCGGCCTGCGGCTGTCGGAACTGACCGGACTCGATCTCGGCGACCTCGACCTGCAATCCGGCGAAGCGCAGGTCACCGGCAAGGGCCGCAAGACCCGCGTCGTGCCGGTGGGCAAGGCGGCGCTCGATGCCATTGCCGCCTGGCTGCCGCAGCGGCAGGCGCTGCTGCGCGACCCCGCCGACGCGCTGTTCATCGGCCGCAACGGCACCCGCCTCACCCCGCGCAGCGTGCAGCTGCGGCTCAGCCGCTGGGCGCTGCAGGCGGGACTCAGCCAGCGCGTTCACCCGCACATGCTGCGCCATGCGTTTGCGACCCATGTGCTGCAGTCGTCCGGCGATCTGCGCGCGGTGCAGGAAATGCTCGGCCACGCCAGCATCAGCACCACCCAGGTGTATACCCACCTCGACTGGCAGCACCTCGCCAAGGTGTACGATCAGGCGCATCCGCGCGCCCGCAAGAAACCCTGAGTTTGCTGCCGGGCGCGCGTGCTCGCACCATCCGGCGCCCGCGGTTTTACAATCCCTTCAGAAACGGGAAATTCGGCCGATTCATTCCGTATGCGCGCCATTCCCTTCTCCCGGCTTGTCCGCCTTGTGCAGGATTTGCGCCCCGCCTATCTCAGCACGCAGGGCCGGGTCATGGGTGCGGTATTGCTCATCCTGCTCGCAGTATTCGTCCTCGCCGGGCGGCAGGCGCTGCACATCGCCCACCAGGATGCCGGTGCCGCATTGCGCGTGCAGGCATCGGCACAACTGGCGGCGCTGTCCCAGGCGGTGGCCGACGCGGCCAGCCGGGGCGACTACAGCGCAGTGCAGGCGCGGCTCGACATTCCGATTGCGCAGGGCAACCTGCAGCGGGTGGAATACACCGCGCCCGATGGCCGCCTCCTGCGCCGGCAAGCGCCGCCTTTCCCGGTAGACCGTCCCGGCTGGTTTGCCGGGCTGACCGATCTGGTCACCCCCGTCATGCAGGAGTCCCTGGTCGTCGACGGCGCCTACCATGGCCGCCTGCTCATCCAGCCGTCCGCCCATGCATACGAGGACTTTCTGTGGCATCTCGGCACCCGCCTGTCCATGCTGCTCGGCGCCGCTTTCATCCTGCTCGGCTGGCTGACTTACAGGCTGCTCAAAATCAACCTGAAGGACCTGGAGCGGCTGCGCGCGACCGCGCGCCGGATCGAAGCCGGAGATTACAGCGCGCGGATTCCCATTCGGGCCGGCAGTCCGCCCGAACTGCAGGAGACCCTGTGCGCTTTCAACCATATGGGCGCAGCGCTGGAGCGCCTGCTCACCGACCTCAAGGAGCATCAGAAGGCCCTTGATAGCGCCGCCAGCGTGTCCGAAGCCGATCTCGCCGGCAACATCACCTTCGCCAACGACCTGTTCTGCATCGTCAGCGGTTACACCCACGAAGAACTCCTCGGCCAGAGCCACCGCATCCTCCGTTCGGGCCGGCACGATGCCGCATTTTTTGCCCAACTGTGGGAGACCATCTCGCGCGGGCGAACCTGGCGCGGCGAAATATGCAACCGCGCCAAGGATGGCCGGCTGTTCTGGACGGCCTCGACCATCACGCCGATCAAGGGCGACGACGGCCTGCCGCTGAGGTATCTGTCGATCCACGTCGACATCACGCAACGCAAGCTTGATGAAGCCGCGCTCAGCGAGGAAAAGGAGCGCTGGCAGGTCACGCTGCAATCGATCAACGACGCCGTCATCGTCACCAATGCCCATAATCACGTGGTCTATATCAACCCGACCGCCGAGAGCCTGCTCGGCATCGCGCTTGAAGATGCCGTATCGAGCCCGCTGAAAAGCCTGCTGCAATTCGATCGGCCGGGCGGCGGCGACGAAGCCCCGGTCTGTTTCCTCGCGCCCAATTCGCCGCAACTCGGCCAGACCGGCTCTGCCCGCCTGCAAACGCACCTGGGGCAGGACCTGGCCATTAGCTACAGCTGCGCGCCGCTGACCGGAAACGGCGGTTTCGGCGCGGTCTACGTGCTGCGCGACGAGACCGAGAAAAAGCAGCTGCTCGACAGCCTGCGCGAGATGGCCTTCCACGATACCCTGACCACGCTGCCTAACCGCCGCGCGGTGGAAGGCCGGCTGGCACGCGCCCTGCGCACCGCGCGCGAGCAGGCACAACAACACGCGTTCTGCTACATCGATCTCGACCAGTTCAAGCTGGTGAACGACACCTGCGGCCATTCGGTGGGGGACACCCTACTGATGAACATTGCGCAGACCATGCAGGCAGCCTTGCCCGAGCATGCCTATCTGGGCCGTCTGGGCGGCGACGAATTCGGCCTTATCCTGTTCGACACCCAGCCCGACGCGGCCAGCGCGGTCTGCCGGCAGCTGGTGCAGCGCATCCGCGACTTCCGTTTCGAACACAAGGGGCGGCGTTTCACTCTTGGCGCCTGCGCCGGAATCGCGCCCATCACCCAGTCCGCGACCACCGCCGGCGATCTCATGATCCAGGCCGACATGGCGTGCTACCGTGCCAAATCCGAAGGCAGCGGCCGGATCATGCTGTACGAGGCGGACGAGATCGGGTTCCGCCGCCTGGAGGCGGAAATGGGCTGGGCCGCCGATTTCGCGCAGGCACTGGAAGCCAACCAGTTCCTGCCCTACCGCCAGCTGATCCAGCCGGTTTCCAGCAGTGGACAGCCGCATTACGAAGTGCTGATCCGCTGGCAGCGCAATGGCGCGATCGAGGGGCCGGCCAAGCTGCTACCCGCGCTCGAACGCTACGGGCAGGCGCCGATCCTCGACCGCTGGATGCTGGAAGCCGTGGTGTCCTACCTGGCGGCGCAGCCCGGCGACAATGCGGTGTATTTCATCAATCTGTCGGGCAAGACGGTGGCCGACGAATCCTTCCTCGGCACCGTCTGCCATCTGCTCGACCACTATGGCGTGGCCGGCGAGCGCCTGGGCTTCGAGGTCACGGAAACCGCGGCGGTGGTGAATCTGGCGGATGCGCAACGCCTGATCCACGGCCTGCGCGAACGCGGCTGCCAGTTCGCGCTGGACGATTTCGGTCGCGATGCCTCCTCGTTCTTCTACCTCAAGCACCTGCCGGCCGACTTCCTCAAGATCGACGGCGCCTTCGTGCGCGGCATGCTGGACGACCGCCGCGACCAGGCCATCGTGCGCTCGATCGCGCAGCTGGCGCGCGACTTCGGCATGCATTCTGTGGCCGAGCAGGTGGAAGACGCCGACATGGCCGCGCTGCTGAAGGACATCGGGGTGGATTATTTACAGGGCTACCACATCCATCGCCCAGAAGCCTTGCCGCACTGGCAACCGGTTTCGCACGCCGGCGCTGCACGGCCGCCGCAGCTGACGCTGGTCAGATAGCCCGTCAGACGATCACAGTATCCGCCGCCCCGTCAGCCGGATCCGGATAGCGCATTTTCAGGTTTTCCAGCGCCTCGATCAGCAGGCTGGATACCATCAGGTTGCGCGCCAGCTTGCTGTTGGCGGGAATCACGTGCCACGGCGCATGCGCCGTGCTGGTGGCCGACAGCGCCGCCTCGTAGGCTTCCATGTAATCGTCCCACTGCGCGCGTACCGCGAGGTCGCCAGGCTGGAATTTCCACTGTTTCTCGGGGGTGTCGCGGCGCTCTTCCAGACGCTTTTTCTGCTCGTCCCTGGAAATGTGCAGATAGAACTTCAGGATGGTGGTGCCGGTTTCCGCCAGCATTCTTTCAAAGTCGTTGATCTGGCGGAAGCGCCGTCTGCATTCGGCGGCATCGATCCAGCCATTCACCCGCGTGATCAGCACATCCTCGTAATGCGAACGGTTGAAGATGACGATCTCGCCGGCGCCCGGCACGTGGTGGTGCACCCGCCACAAATAGTCGCGCGCCAGCTCGTGCGGCGTGGGCGTCTTGAAGCTGGCCACGCGCACCCCCAGCGGGTCGACGCCCTGGAATACGTGACGGATGGTGGAATCCTTGCCGGCGGTGTCCATCGCCTGCAACACGACCA
The DNA here is from genome assembly GCA_021166845.1 of Thiobacillus sp. GTDB lineage: Bacteria > Pseudomonadota > Gammaproteobacteria > Burkholderiales > Thiobacillaceae > Thiobacillus. Next base: position 31,311 of record JAJPEP010000060.1, on the reverse strand, counting down.
GGAGCTTGTGCCTGCCTTCGGCGTACAGCAGCTCCTGCAGCGTTTCCAGGCGTTCACGATAGTCATCCAGACGCTCGCGCGCATCGGCTTTTTCCTTGCCGACGATCGCGCTGTCGCCGGCATCCCATTTCGACAGCTTGACCCTGGTATCCGGGGCAATACGGGTCTCGGCAGGCTTCACAGGCGTTCCCCGGGCGGAATCAGGCTCATCCAGCCGCCCACCGCCTGGCGGATCTCGTCCAGGGTGAGATGCCGCATCAACGCGCGATTGCCGGGCGCCATCTGGTTCCAGGCGCAGCTCATGCCGCGCAGATTCGGCTGTGCCGCGTCGCGCAGGCGGAATTCGGTTTTGAAGTAGAGGAAAGTCGGATCGCCGTCGTCGGCGACGAACCTTGTTTTGACAAAGGGTGAAACCGCCGCGGCGACGGGGCTGACGCTGCGGGTCACCCGCCACACCTCGAAGCGCCCCGGCTGCAGGGTCTGCGGCCCGGCCCGCACCGTATCCAGTTCCACCACGCAGAACGGATCGTGCTCCTGCACGCTGTTGCGCGGCACGATGCGGCCGTATTGCAGGCGCACCGTGGCGGCGTCCGGCGGAATCGTCAGCGGCCGGTTCAACTGCGCCGTCCAGCCCGATGAATAGGCGTAGTACGGCGAGGCCGGATCCGGCGACTCAAGCCCGGCACAGCCGCCAAGCAGCAACGCCAGCCAAATTCCAATGCGTTTCATCCCGTCTCCTTGCAAGGTATCACGCGGGCAGTGCAACAATCGCGTATCGATTCATTGTGTAATCACGGACGTCATAGTGCAAGCCGGCAACCCGCGCCCAGGCTGGCGGCTTGCACCTTTGGCGTATGACGTTCAGACTGCGCCCCTCCGCACCGGCACGTCCGGGCGGTAAATTTGCCATATTTCGACTCATGGAGCGTCTCGATGCCCACCTCATCCAAACCCCTCACCGAAGCCGAGCTGCTGAAAATGCCGGCTTCCGCCTATATGAATGCGGACCAGCTGGCGTTCTTTCGCAGCCGCCTCGAAGCCCTGCGCGACGAAATGCTCAGCAATGCCGCCAACACCGGTGCGGCCCTGAAGGAAAACGAGAACTTTGCCGACCCCAACGACCGCGCCTCGATGGAAGAGGAGCACATGCTGGAGCAGCGCGTGCGCGACCGCGAGCGCAAGCAGCTGAAAAAAATCAATTCCGCCCTGAAGCGCATCGACAGCGGCGAGTACGGCTGGTGCGAAGAAACCGGCGATCCCATCGGCCTGCCGCGTCTGCTCGCGCGCCCCACCGCCGAATACTCGATCGAGGCGCAGGAGCGCCACGAAATGATGGAAAAGCTGCGCGCCTGATATTGCGGAAGCGCCCAGGATGGACGCCCTGAAGGACTCCGGCTCACTTCCCGTCACCCTGCTCACCGGCTTTCTGGGCAGCGGCAAGACCACGGTGCTGAACCACCTGGTGCGCACGCTGCCGCGCACCGCCATCCTGATGAACGAGTTCGGCGAGGTCGCGCTCGATCATCAGCTGCTGCAGAAGATGGAAGGCCCGCTGGCGCTGCTCTCCGGCGGCTGCGTCTGCTGCACGATTTCGGGCAGCCTGTCGCCGACCCTGAAAAACCTGTGGATGGCGCGGCAGAAGGGCGACATCCCGCCATTCGAGCGCGTCGTCATCGAAACCACCGGCATCGCCGACCCGGCGCCGGTGCTCGACAACCTGCTGCACGACAACTGGGTGCGCGCACGCTTCCGCCTCGACGGCGTGGTCACCACAGTCGACGCGCTGTTCGGCATGGGCCAGCTGGGCGAGCATTTCGAGGCGGTGAAGCAGGTCGCGGTGGCCGACCGGCTGCTGCTGACCAAGACCGATCTCGCATCCGCCGACAGCGTGGCCGCATTGCGCGAGCGGCTGGTGACGCTGAACCCGGCCGCCGACATCGTGACGGTGACGCACGGCGAGCTTGACCCCGCCGTGATCCAGAACCTCGGCCTGTGGAACGCCGAAACCCGTTCGCTCGAAGTGGCGCGCTGGCTGAAACCGCAGCGCTACCAGCCTGCCCACGCGGGCAAGCTTGGCGGCAAGCCCGTCCCGGCCCTGCACGATGCCCGCATCCAGGCCTTCTCGGTGGTGCTCGACACCCCGCTCGACCGCTACGGCCTGCAGTCGGCGCTTTCCATGCTCACGTCGTTCCGCGCCGAGAACCTGCTGCGCTTCAAAGCCATCGTCAACCTGCAGGGCGAGCCGCAGCCCACGGTGCTGCACGGCGTGCAGCACGTGCTCTATCCGGAAGTAAAGCTCGACGCCTGGCCGGACGATGATCATCGCAGCCGCTTCGTCTTCATCGTGCGCGACCTCGACCCGGAATTCGTCGCCAAACTGCTGGCCGATTTCTCCGGCGCGGCGCAAAACCCTGCCGCGGTGTCGCCATGAACCTCGGGCAAAAGCTGGTGATCGGATTGATTCGCGTGTACCAGCTGGCGCTCTCGCCCTGGCTCGGGCGGCAGTGCCGCTACCTGCCAACCTGCTCGGAATACGGCAAGGAAGCGATCGAAAAACACGGCGTACTCAGGGGCGGCTGGCTCGCCGCCAAGCGCATCGGCCGCTGCCGTCCCGGCTGCAGCCACGGCTACGACCCGGTGCCGCCGGTCGAGCCGCGCAAGTAAAATGCCGCCCATGTTGCCGCGCCGCCTGTTTCCCTGGCTGTTCGTACTGACCCTGCTGTTCGGTCAGGCGACGGCGTTCGCGCATGCGCTCGGCCACCTGGATGCGCACGACAGCGCGCTGCCCGACAAGGTCTGCGAAGTCTGCGTCGCCCAGGCCAGTCTCGGCAGCGCCGCACCGGCAACCGTGTTCAGCCTGCCTGTCGTGTCCGGCATCTGCCTCGATGTGTCCGCCCCGGCACTACCGCCCGCCGCTGTCTCGCCCCGCTTTGCGCAAGCCCGCGCCCCGCCTGCCGCCATCTGAAATCCAGACCTGACGGTCAGAGGCCCGCAAGGCCTGCCGACCGCGTTCTCATTTTTGATGGAGTTCAACCATGTTACGACCCGCCCTGCTGGTGGCCGCGCTTGCGGCTGCCTTTCCGGTTTACGCCGATGCCGACCTCGATGCCTTGCGCGCCGAATTGAAAGAAATGAAAACGGCTTACGAAACGCGCATCCAGGCACTGGAATCACGACTGCAACAAGCCGAAACCAAAACCGAAGCCATTGCCGCCGCCGCGCCAGCCGCTGAGCCGGCCGCGCGCAGCAGCAGCTTCAACCCGGACATCTCGCTCATCCTGCAAGGCAAATACGCCCACCTCGAAAAACTCGACGAGCGCGGCATCACCGGCTTCATGGCCGCAGGCGAACACGGCCACGGCGGCGGTGGACGCGGTTTCTCGATCGATGGCACTGAGCTTGTTATTTCCGCCAGGATCGACCCTTATTTCCGCGGTTATCTCAACGCGGCGCTGGTCGACGAGTCAGTCGAAGTCGAGGAAGCCTGGTTCCAGACGCTGGGACTGGGTCAGGGCCTCAGCATCAAGGGCGGGCGATTCAAGTCCGGCATCGGCTATCAGAACGAGCAACATCCGCACGCGTGGGACTTCGCCACCAACAACCTGGTCTACGAAGCGCTTTTCGGCGAAGGCTACGTGCAGGAAGGCCTGCAAATGAAGTGGCTGGCGCCTACCGATACTTTCCTCGAATTCGGCGCGGAAATCGGCAACGGCAGTGCTTTCCCCGCCACCAACAACGACAACAACGGCTTTTCCAGCATCGCGCTGTTCAGCCATGTGGGCGGCGATGTGGGCGTGTCGAATAGCTGGCGCGCCGGGCTGTCGTGGCTGCGCGCAAAGCCGCGGGGACGCGAATTTGACGGCCACGACATCAACGACGTCGAAGTCGGCGGCGATTTCTCCGGCAAGAGCCGCACCTGGCTGGCCGATTTTGTCTGGAAATGGGCGCCCAATGGCAACGCCACGCAGCAGAATTTCAAGTTCGCTGCCGAATATTTCCGGCGCGACGAATCGGGTGAGCTGGCCTGTGACGATGCCGATCCGCTGGACCCAAGCCTATGCACTGACGGGCTCGCCGCGCCCTTTTCGGTGGACCAGTCCGGCTTCTACGCGCAGGGCGTTTATCAGTTCATGCCGCGCTGGCGCGCGGGCTATCGCTACGACCAGCTGTTTCGCGGTGACGTGGCGTTCAATGGCGCTGATGCCGGCGCCACGCTGGGATCGCTGGCCGACTACGACCCCAAACGCCACAGCCTGATGCTCGATTACAACCCGTCCGAGTTCACGCGTATCCGCCTGCAATACTCACTCGACAAAGCGCAGCAGGGGGTGGATGAGGACCAGTTCTACGTGCAGTACATCTACAGCCTGGGCAGCCACGGCGCGCACAAATTCTAAGGTGACGCACATGAAATTCATCGCTACCCCTATCGCCCGCGCCGCCCTGCTGGCGTTGGCCGCGGCGCTGCCGGTTGCTGCGCATGCCGATCTCAAGGTGTTTGCCTGCGAGCCCGAATGGGGCGCGCTGGTGAAAGAAATCGGCGGCGCGCACGTCAACGTCTACACCGCCACCACGGCAATGCAGGATCCGCACCGCATCGAGGCGCGACCCTCGCTCATCGCCCGCGCCCGCAACGCCAATCTCCTGGTCTGCACCGGTGCAGAACTGGAAATCGGCTGGTTGCCGGTGATCCTGGCCGAATCGGGGAATCCGGCCATCCAGACCGGACAGCCGGGGCAGTTCTTCGCCGCGTCCCATGTGACGATGCTGGAAAAGCCCGCCGCGCTTGACCGCTCGGCGGGAGACGTCCACGCCGCCGGCAACCCGCATATCCAGACCGACCCGCGCAACATCGCTCGTGTCGGCGAGGCGCTCGCCCGCCGCATGGCCGAACTCGACCCCGCGCAAGCGGTGGTCTACCAGGTGCGCTGGAAGGATTTCTCAACCCGCTGGCAGGCCGCCATCGTACGCTGGGAGCAGCAAGCCGCTCCGCTCCGGGGGTTGCCCGTCGTCGTGCAGCACAAGGGCTTCCCCTATCTGGAAAACTGGCTGGGACTAAAGGAGGTGGCGGTGCTTGAACCCAAACCGGGGGTCGAACCCTCGGTCGGCCATCTGGCGGGTGTGGCCGCGCAGCTGCAGGCCACGCCTGCCCGTGCCGTGCTGCGGGCGTCCTACCAGAGCCCGCGCCCGGCCGACTGGCTGTCGCAGCGCACCGGCATTCCGGCGCTGGCGCTGCCCTACACCGTGGGGGGCAGCGCACGGGCAAGCAATCTGTTCGGCCTGTTCGACGACACGATTGAGCAACTGCTGAAGGCCGCGCCATGAACCCTGCCGCGCTCGATCTGCTGATGTGGCCGTTCATCATCGGCCTGCTGGTACTGGCGACCCACGTCCCGCTGGGACGCCGGGTACTGGCACGCGGCATCATCTTCCTCGACCTGGCAGTGGCGCAGCTGGCCGTGCTCGGCGTGGTTGCGGCGCACGCGCTGGATCTCGCCGCCGACGGCTGGCCCACCCAGCTGGCAGCAGCGGCCGCCGCGTTGATCGGCGCGACGCTCCTGGCCGGATGCGAGCGGCGCTGGCCGCAGATCCAGGAGGCGCTGATCGGTTCCACCTTCGTGGTCGCCGCCAGCACCGCGGTGCTGCTGCTGGCGGGCGACCCGCACGGCGGCGAGCACCTGGCCGAACTGCTCAGCGGGCAAATCCTGTGGGCGACGCCCGCGCAGGCGATCCGGATCGCCGCGCTGTACGGCGCCTTGCTGGCGTTCATGGCCTGGCGCGGCGAACGCCTCGGCGGACTCGGGTTCTATCTGGTCTTTGCGCTGGCGATCACCGCGTCGGTGCAGCTGGTGGGGGTGTACCTGGTGTTCGCCAGCCTGATCCTGCCGGCGCTGGCGGTGCGCGGCCTGCCATCGGGCAGCGGCCTGCGGGCCGGCTGGGCGATGGGCGCGCTGGCGTATGCGGCCGGACTGGCTGCGTCTGCCCGGCTCGACTGGCCGGCCGGGCCCGCGATTGTCATTGCGCTCGCCGGGTTCGCCCTCCTCGCCGGCACGCTGCTGCGGCTTGCTGCAAGCGGGGGACAGCGCTAGTATTCACTATCGAACCTCTGACCAAAGCACGCATATTCCGTGACCCTTCCGTTTTTCAAAAAAAGCAAGGACAAGGCACCCGGCTCCGCGCAAAAAACCGCGCCGGCGCCCGCTCACGCCATGGACGCCCCGCCCACCGAAAGCCTGTTTACCATGAACATGGGGGCCAGCGGCATCGTGGTGGAGGAAACCAGCGGCTCGCCGCAGTCCTTGGTGGACGAGGCCGCCATTCTTTATGCCAGCGGCCAGGCCGAAACGGTCGAGCATTTGTTGAAAGACATTCTGGCCAAGGGCGATCGCCGCGCCTGGCTCATGCTGTTCGATCTGTACGGCATCCAGAACCGCGAAAAGGAATTCGAGCAACTGGCGCTCGATTACGCGATGCGCTTCGAGACCTCGCCTCCCGTCTGGCAAAAAATAGGCGGCAACGACGCGGCCAAACCCCAGCAAGCCCAGACGACCAGCCTGGAATTGCCCGGCCTGCTCGACAAAAAAGCGGCAGCCACCCTGCGCCAGGGCATCGCCGCCACCGCCAAGAATGCCGTGGTGCGAATCGACTTTTCAGGCATCGCGATGGTCGACGAAGCGGGTGCGGACGAATGCGCCCAAATCCTCGCCGCCGCACGCAAAGCCAAGCGCAAGCTGCAGGTCAGCGGCGTCGACCGCCTGATTGCGCTGCTGCAGGACCTCAACCGCGCCACCCACAGCCGCGCGGTGCACTGGCTGCTGCTGCTGGAGCTTTACCAGACGCTCGGGCAGGAGGAAAACTTCGAAGACCTGGCGGTGGACTACGCCGTGCGCTTTGAAGTCTCGCCGCCGTCCTGGAGCGAAGTACATGCCGCCGAAGTGGTGCAGGCCGCGCCTGCCGAGCCCCGCGACGATGCGCTGCGGCTCTCCGGTGAAATCACGCCCGCCAACGACAGCGCCCTGCAGCAGTTTGGCAGCTATGCCGCCACCCACAACGACGTGCTGGTCGACCTGACCCAGGTCACCCGCGTCGACTACGGCAGCGTCAGCCAGTTCATCAGCGTGCTGATGCAGTGCCTGGGCAGCGGCAAGACCATCACCCTGCGCGGCCACAACGCGCTTATCCATGAACTTTTTCGCGTCATGGGTATCGATCAGTTGGCACAACTCGTCCCGCACCACCCGGACTGACGCCGAGTCCCCCGATCGCGCAGGTCGGGGCGCCAAACCCGCGGTTTGCTTCCCGGTTTTGCGCAGGGCGCGGCGGCGAGCAGGCGAGACCGGACAGCCTTCACCTTTGCACCCTTTGCGGTCACTCCACTTTTTCAGGACAATCCCGCTCATGGAACAATATCGCGGCACCACCATTCTCTCCGTCCGCCGGGGCAATGAAGTCGCCCTCGGCGGCGACGGCCAGGTCACCCTCGGCAACATCGTCATCAAGGCCACCGCACGCAAGGTGCGCCGGCTCTATCAGGAAAAGGTTTTGGCCGGATTCGCCGGCGGCACCGCCGACGCCTTCACCCTGTTCGAGCGCTTCGAAGCCAAGCTCGACAAACACTCCGGGCATCTGCTGAGGAGCGCGGTCGAACTCGCCAAGGACTGGCGCACCGACCGCATGCTGCGCCGCCTCGAAGCCATGCTGGTGGTGGCCGACCGCGAGTACTCTCTCATCATCACCGGCAACGGCGACGTGCTGGAACCCGAACTCGGCATCGCCGCCATCGGCTCCGGCGGCGCCTTTGCCCAGTCCGCAGCCCGCGCGCTGCAAGAAAATACCGATCTGTCCCCGCTTGAAATCGTCAAAAAGAGCCTCACTATTGCGGGGGACATCTGCATTTATTCGAACCAGAATCATGTGATTGAAGTGCTAGGAGACAGGGGTCAGGATTCAGGGGGCAGGGATTGAGCGGCCGCTAGCCGCGCCCTGAAAAAAGCCCGCGAAGCGACAAGCCCCCTGATCCCTGGCCCCTGAATCCTGACCCCTATGACCCCCAAAGAAATCGTCCACGAACTCGACAAACACATCGTCGGCCAGGCCGCCGCCAAGCGCGCGGTCGCGGTCGCGCTGCGCAACCGCTGGCGGCGCCAGCAGGTCGATGAGCCGCTGCGGCAGGAAATCACGCCGAAGAACATCCTGATGATCGGGCCGACCGGGGTCGGCAAGACCGAGAACGCGCGCCGACTGCCGCGACTCGCCAACGCGCCCTTCATCAAGATCGAAGCGACCAAGTTCACCGAAGTCGGCTACGTCGGACGCGATGTCGACACCATCATCCGCGACCTGATGGAAACCGCGGTCAAGCAGATGCGCGAACAAGCCACGTCCAAGGTTCAGTTTCGCGCCGAAGAAGCCGCCGAAGATCGTATCCTCGACGCGCTGCTGCCGCCGCCGCGCGGCGTCGGCCTGGGCGAGTCCGAACCGCAACGCGGGGAAGGCGCGGCGCGCCAGCGTTTCCGCAAGATGCTGCGCGAAGGGGAGCTCGACGACAAGGAAATCGAGATCGAGATCGCTGCCGCCAGTCCCAGCATGGAAATCTTCACCCCGCCGGGAATGGAAGACCTGTCGCAGCAGCTGCAGGGCATGTTCCAGAACATCGGGCAAGGCCGCCGGCAGGCCCGCAAGCTGAAAGTGCGCGAGGCATTCAAGCTGCTGACCGAGGAAGAGGCCGGACGGCTGATCAGCGACGAGGACACCAAGCAGCAGGCGCTCGAAGCGGTCGAGCAGAACGGGATTGTTTTCCTCGACGAGATCGACAAGGTCGCCACCCGCAGCGACGCCCACGGCAGCGACGTCTCGCGCCAGGGCGTGCAGCGCGACCTCTTGCCGCTGATCGAGGGCACCACCGTCTCGACCAAGTACGGCATGGTGAAGACCGATCACATCCTGTTCATCGCCAGCGGCGCGTTCCACCTGTCGAAGCCGTCCGACCTCATCCCAGAACTGCAGGGACGGCTGCCGATCCGCGTCGAGCTGCAGGCGCTGTCGGTGGAGGATTTCGAGCGCATCCTGACCGCCACCGACGCCTGCCTGACGCGCCAGTACGAAGCCCTGCTGGCGACCGAAGGGGTGACGCTGAAATTCACCGACGACGGCATCCGCCGCATCGCCGAGATCGCCTTCGAGGTGAACGAGCGCACCGAGAACATCGGCGCCCGCCGCCTGCATACCGTGATGGAAAAACTGCTGGAGGATATTTCCTTCGATGCCGGCAGCGTCACCGGCGACTACGTGATCGACGCCGACGTGGTCACCGCCCGCCTGGCGGCACTGGCCGCCCGCGAAGACCTGGCGCGCTACGTCCTCTAACCCCTATCCCCTATCCCCTATCCCCTATCCCCTAGCCATGAAATCCGAAACCCTTCCGCCCATCGAGGCGCGCGGCACATTCCTCAGCACCATCCTGTTCGGTAGCCGCTGGTTGCAAGTGCCCCTGTATCTCGGTCTGATCGCCGCGCAGCTCGTCTATGTCTTTCACTTCATGATTGAGCTCCAGCACCTCGTCGTCGGCACCTTCACCCTCACCGAAGAAGCCATCATGCTCATTGTCTTGGGCCTGATCGACGTGGTGATGATTTCCAATCTGCTCATCATGGTCATCGTCGGCGGCTATGAAACCTTCGTCTCGCGCCTGAATCTCGAAGGCCACCCCGACGAGCCCGAGTGGCTGTCGCACGTCAATGCCAACGTACTGAAAGTCAAACTGGCCACCGCCATCATCGGCATCTCGTCCATCCACCTGCTGAAGACCTTCATCAACGCCCCCAACCTCACCGACAAGGTGCTGCTGTGGCAGACCGTCATCCACATGACCTTTGTCTTCTCGGCCATCTCGATCGCGTACATCGACAAGCTGATGCCGCATCCGGCGAAACATTGAAGCAGGCAGGCGCCGGCGGGATGCACGCCGGCATTCCCGCGGCGGCTTACTTCTCTTCGCGCACCTCGTCCATGATTTCCACCATGTCTTTTTCCCAGCGCTCGAAAAGCGTTTTCAGTTCGGGATCGGGGAAGAACTCCTGCAGCATTTGCGGATGGCTTGCCACCAGGATGCTCTGATCGCCTTCCGCAAAGATCGTGATATTAAGCGGCAAAAACGGAATCAGATTCGGGTTCCTTGCCGTCGCCCGTCTGACTTCCTCGAGCTTGCCGAAATACACCACGCGATACATATCGCTCTGGAATTCGCGCCGCTGCAGGTTTTCGTTCACTTGCTGCAGGCGCGTAACCGTATAGCCCCGCGAGGAAATGGCGGATTGCAGCAGGGTCATCGCCTCCGGAAACATCCGGTTCGCGCGCGCCATCAGCAAGTCATCCGCGGCAGCGGGCATGCACAGCAGCAAGGCCAACCAGACGGCGCCCGCCCACTTCAACGAATGTTTCATAGCGTTGCCTCCTCGACGATCGCGGTATAGCTCTTGGTCATTTCATCGCACAGGCGGTTCAGCTCGGAGTTGTTGAACAGCCGGCTCAGCACATTGGGGTTGACCGACATCACCTGCACCTTGCCGTTCGTCTCCAGAATGGTGATGCGGCAGGGCAGGAACATGCCGACGCGCGGATCGATGGCCAGCGCCTGGTTGAGCAGGCTGATGTTGCAAAAATAGACGATGACCTGTTTCGGGTTTTCATCCGCCGGGGCGGTCAGCCCATACTCCAGCGTCTGCACCCGGCCATAAAAGAAATTGTTGTTGCTCACCGCCCGCTTGGCGTTTTCCACGGTGGTCGCCAGATCGTAGGGGGAATCCCTGACGATCACCGGGTTTTCCACCTTTAATACCCTTGCGCTTCCCGGCAGCGGCTGCTTTTCGAATTCACGCACGTAACTGACGATGTCGTCGATGTCTTTTTCCTTCAGGCCCTGCTTGAGGAACGACATCATCGGCGTGCCTTCCCGCCCGTGCATCAAGGTCGCCTTGATCATGGCGTCGGGCGCCGCGGCGAGAAAACCCGGGTTGTGCAGCGCAGGCGCCATGATAGGCAGGTCCCGTGGCCGCGAGTAGGTGACGCCGGTCCCCTTCCCCCCTTCGCCGTCCGCGCCATGGCAGGCGGCGCAGTATTGTGCGAACAGCTTCTTGCCGTGCAACGGGTCGCCCTTCACGTATTGCCCGGAATAGGTGACGGAAGCCCCCTTGTTCCAGCTGCGCACATGACGCACGATGGCCTTTATTTCGGATTCGTCCAGCTTTGAAAATGCCGGCATGACCCGGCCCGGTCGACCATGGCGTATGGTCTTGCTTAAATAGTCGTCGCTGGCGCCGGCCTGAAAGGCGTTCAAAGAAAGCGGTATGCCGATGCCGCCGTCACCATTCTCGCCGTGGCAGGCGGCGCAGTGGCGCCCGTATAGCTCCGCGCCGTCCGACCCGGCCATGGCGGAAGACATGCCGAGGCCGGCAAGCAGGGTCGCCGCCAATACTAGATGCGTGAGCATAATCACCCCCATTCATGAGAAGCTAAATCATATCAAAATTAATACATTAGTATATTTTTATATACTATACAGCATCGCCAGGGCCTGTCTCTATGGCCTCCCGGCCGCCCTCCGGATGGGCAGCCAGGCGCTTCCGCATCGCCGGCGCCCGATGGGGAAGACCGACAAACGGCCGTCCCCGATTATGCTCCATCCAATCGCCCTCCTGGCGGGCCGCCGGACGGAATCAAACACTTCCGTCATGCACTAATACCGCCATCGACATTACTTATTGGCTGGCCGCCGCCCACAGGCGGAAAATCAGGAAATTAAATGATGTTTACCTGGAGACCCACCATGGCCACCCGCGACACCCTCACCCCCAAAGAAGCCCAATGCAGCAGCGGCGCCGAGTACGCCGCGCTGGCGCTGGAAGCCCTGCAGGAACCCGCGGACGCCGCCTACGCCAAGGAGTTGATGGACCGCGTGGCGGACGACTGCCAGTTCACCAAGGACCTGGCGGCCTGCGCCATCGCCTACAAGGCGCTGGGCGAGCAGGCTCGCGCCGAGGAACTGCTGCAGACCGCGGAAGACTACTGCATGTCGGGCGAGGAGCAGGTCGTGCTGGCGGAAGCCAAGTTCAAGGTGCTGGGCGACAAGGCGGCAGCGGTGGGCGCCTACGAAAAGGCGCTGAAGGAAACCAACAACCTCGACCCGCTGATCGACCTCGCGAAGGACGTGATGCGCGTGATCGCCGACAGCACGTTCGCCAAGAAGGTGCTGGAAAAGGCCGAGGCGAAAATCACACGCGCGGTGGAATACAGCAAGCTGGCGGCCGCCTCGGCCGAGCACCTGCTCGACAAGGAGTACGCGGAAGCGATTTTCAACAAGGCGGCGGAAAAGCTCTCCAGCGTTCCCGACCTGCTGGCGCTGGCGGGCGAGGTCACCAGGACGCTGGGCGATCCGCAAAAGGCAAAGGCGCTGTATCAGCGCGCGCTCGAAGGCGCGACCGACTTCGCCGCGGCAAAAACATTGATCGAGTCCGCCAGACAGACGGGGGATGCCGCCTTCATGCAAACCGCGCTGAAAAAAGCGGGCGATCTGGCAACCGCCACCGGCGAATACATCGAACTGGCCGAGGGGCTGGCGGGGGTGGGCGACAAAGCAGGCGCCACGGCATTGCTGGACAAGGCCGAGGATGCGGTGGCCGGGCTGGACGAGATGCAGAAACTGGTGGCCGCGGTGGAAGCGCACCTGGCCGATGATACCGAGCGACTCGCCCGGGTGAAGGTCAAGCTGGAGAAGCGCCAGGCCAACCACGCCCGCTATATGGAATTCCAGCAGCTGGAAAAGGACGCCGTCAGCGTCAAGCAATTCCTCGCGCTGGCCGAACGCGTGCGGCTGGAACTGGAAGACCCGTTCTATTCCGCCAAGCTGATCGAAGCGGCCGAGACCCTGCTCGACGGCACCGGCTACCAGTTCTCGCGCTACAAGCCGATCCTCCTCGCCGTGGACAAGAACCTGGACGATACCGAGTGGCTCTCCCGCCAGCTCGATCGCGCGGCGGAAAACGCCACCGACTTCGTCGCCTTCAAGGATCTGGTCGTCACTGCCGCCCAGCTGAAGCACCGCGAACTTGGCGTGTCCAAGGCACGCGCCTACCTCGCCATGCGCGAAGCTGCGCTGGCGGCGGATGCCGACGCCACGGTGTACGACCTCGCCAAACTTGCGGAAGCAAGCTTTGCCGCGACCCGGGATGCGACCGAAGCCAGCCGTCTGCTGGAGGCCGCGCGCGCCAAAGCCAAAGATCACTTTGCGTTGACCCACATCGGCCGCCTGTACGCCTCCATGGGCAACAGCGCCAAAGCCGATGAGTTGTATGCTGCGGCCGCGGCGGCCTGCCCCAGCGGCGATGCCTGCATCCAGTTCATCGATCGCCTGAGGGGCTTTGCCCTGCCCGCAGAGTCGCTGAAGAAATGGTATGCCGAGTGCGGCACGCATCTCAACAAACCCGCCGACAAACTGCGCTGGGCCGAAGGCATCGCCGACGCGCTCAACGACAAGGCCTGGGCAACCGAAGTCTACGGTCAGCTCGCCGGGCAGTTCAGCGGCGCCGATGCGGCGCGCTTCGAACTGTCCCGCCGCTCGCGCGCCGACCTCAATTACTTCGGCTCCACCCGCCGCCATTAACAGCGGCTTGCCGTCTTTGTAGCAGCGCCAGGCGCACTGCAATACCCTTGAAAACAGCCCGGTTGCTCGGGCTGTTTTTACTTGTAGACTGGAGGCGTAGCTGTTTTCAGGAGCGCTCCATGGTCGACAATCTCTCCGCCCTCATCGACACGGTGCAGAAGAACTGCACCATCGCCGATGCCCGCCACGCGCGCGACATGACGATGTGCACCTTCCTGTTGGAAATGCGCGAGTACTACCGCTGGGAAATGGAAATCCCCTACGGCGCGCGCCTGCCCAAGGACGAACTCGGCGACTGGCTGAATGCACGCGAAAGCCTGTGGGATGCGGTGGAAGAAGAGAATTTCGCGCCGCTTCCTCTCACCGAAACCGGCATCGACCCGTTCGAGGCCGACGACATCAACCGCGCGCTGGTCCCGCTGGGGCTGGTCTACAGCAGCGGGCTGGGGCATTTTCGCAAGCCGCATTTCGTGCTGGCCGAGCTCAAGCGCGCCGAGGTGCGCGAAGGCGTGCAGGTGCTGGTGGCCGGCTGTGAATACGCGCGCGATCTGATCGCGCCGCCGGCGGCGATGCGCGACGGCGCCATTTTCCTGCGGATGGACGCGGTGCGCCGCCTGCTCTGGAACAAGTACGAGGAATGGCAGTGGAAGGAAAAGGACACCGCGCTGGGGCGCGCGTTTGCCCATTACGACTTCGAGCGCGACATCGAGCGCGGCCTCGATCGCATGGCCGAGGCCGAAAGCGAGGCGATGATCCTGCACGAGATCGGCGAGGCACGCGTCGAATCCTTGCTGGGCGAAGCCTGGAACGCCATGCTCGGCCAGCTCACCTCCCGCCACGCCGAGCTGCTGGCGCGCGCGGTACGCGACCATCTGGCCGACTGCCTGATGACGCTGCCGACCCTGCTCGAACGCGAAGCCATCGGCTCGCTGCATTTCTATCTGGCCAACCTGTCCGGGCTGCGCCGCGCGCTGTTCCCGGCGCTGCCGCAGGCTTATGAAGTCTGGCTCGACAGCCGCGATACCGCCCGGCTGGCCCGTGTGGTGAAAGCCGCCGAAGCGCACTGGCTGGAAGTCGCACAGCGGCTGACCACAACCTATCACCGCGATCCGCGGCAGGGAGACGCGCAACTTAACCTGCTGGCCAGCGGCGACCTCGCAGGCCTCAAACTCTAGGCGAAAAAAACGGGCATCAAGCCCGTTTTTTTCTGCTGCCGACGGTGTCCGGCTTACGCCGGAACCGCCGCCTTCTGTTCCAGCTGCTCGGCAATGCTGTCGAGTAGTTGCTGTTCCTGATAGGGCTTTCCCAGGTACACGTTGACGCCGATTTCCATCGCGTGGTTGCGGTGCTTGTCCGCCGTGCGCGAGGTGATCATGACGATCGGCACCGACTTCAGGCGCTCGTCGTTACGCATCACGCGGGCCAGTTCGAAGCCATCCATGCGCGGCATTTCGACATCGAGCAGCACCACGTCCGGGATCAGGTCGTGCATTCTTTCCAGCGCATCGACGCCGTCCTTCGCGCTGTCCACCCGGAAACCCTCGCGCGTCAGCAAGCGCGTGGTGATCTTGCGCACCGTGAGCGAATCGTCGACCACCAGCACCAGCGGCGGTTGCAGGACGGCGCTGACTTCGACCGCCTCGGCGGGCGCCGCGCGCTCCACCGCGGTGCGCGGCAGACTGGCCCAGCGCAGCGCCAGCGGCACCGGGTTGAGGATCAGGATCACGCGCCCGTCACCGCGCACGGTGGCGCCTGCCACGCCTGTAATCCGCGCCACCTGCGGACCGATGTTCTTGACTACGATTTCGTGCGTGCCCTCGATCAGGTCGACCAGCACGGCCGCCTGGCTGGCGCCGCTGGCGAGCAGCACCACCGGGTTGTAGCGCTGGACTTCGTGTACCGCTCCGGTGTCGCCCAAAAGATGCGGCAGGTAGGAGAATGGGTAGCGCGCGCCGCGCCACACCACTTCGCCCGCCGCCATCGCTTTTTCAAGTTCCTGCGGCTTGAGTTCCAGCACCTGCTGCACCAGCGGCGTCGGCAGGGCGTAATCGTGCCTGGCGGCCTGGATCATGACTGCCTGGGTCATCGCCAGGGTGAGCGGCAGATAGATGTTGAAGCAGGTGCCGGCGCCCGGCGTGGAGGTAATGTCGATGCGGCCGCCCAGCGCGGAGATTTCGCTCTTCACCACGTCCATGCCGACGCCGCGCCCGGCGACCTGGCTTACAACCTCGGCGGTGGAGAAGCCGGCGGCAAAGATCATCTGCGCCAGCAGGGATTCGGTCGGTTCGACGCCCGGCAGCAGCAGGCCGCTGGCTTCGGCCTTTTCGCGGATGCGCCCGTAATTGAGGCCGGCGCCGTCATCCTTCACGGTCAGCACCATTTCGTTGCCGGACTGGCGCGCCGAGAGCACGATTTCACCGAATTCCGCCTTGCCCGCGGCGCGGCGGGCGTCGGCCGATTCGATGCCGTGCGCCAGCGCGTTGCGCAGCAGGTGCTCGAGCGGCGCGGTGACTTTTTCCAGCACCGAGCGGTCGATTTCCAGCTCGCCGCCCTGAATGTCGAGCTGGGCGCGCTTGTCCACGTCGCGCGCGGTCTGGCGCACCGTGCGATACAACCGCTCGGCCACCGAATACAGCGGCACCATGCGCACCCGTAGCAGATCCTGCTGCAGCTCGCGGTTGAGGCGCATCTGCTGGATCAGCGCGGCGTCCGCTTCGCCCAGGCGCGCCAGCAGAATGTGCTGCACGGTCGAAATGTCGTTCACGCTTTCGGCCAGGAAGCGGGTGACTTCCTGGAAGCGGGTGAAGCGGTCGAACTCCAGCGGATCGAACTCGTCGCCCCCCTCCTGGGCCTGGAAGGTCGCCTGCATCTGCGACTCGGCCTGGATCTCGACTTCGCGAATGTGGCCGCGCAGACGCACCAGGGCTTCCGACAATTCGTTGACGTGGCGCTTGAAGGCAAACACTTCGCTTTCAATCCGCGAACGCGCAATCGCCACTTCGCCCGCCTGGTTGACCATGCGGTCGACCCAGTCGGCGCGCACCCTCAGGGTCAGGGCATTGCTGTCGCGCGTGGCCGGCTGCGCAGGCTCAAGCGGATCGGACATCGCGACGGCCGCCGCTGAGGCAGCCCCGGCATCAGCCAGCACCGGCTCGATCGGCGCTTGCAGCGGCGCAGCGGCCTCTTCGGCAAGCGGGGCAAGATCGCCCATCTTCAAGTGCTCCACCGCATCGGCCAGACGGTCGAGCTGCGCTTCCAGCGTGTCGAACACGTCGGCGCTCGCACCCAGATGCCCCTCGATCACGGCGATCACGCGCGACTCCATCACGTGCGTCAATTCGCCCAGGCGCATCGCGCCAACCATGCGCGCGCTGCCCTTGATGGTGTGCAGGCTGCGCTGCAGCGCATCGCGTGCCGCGGCCTCGCCCGGCGCGGCGCGCCAGGCGCGCAGTTGCGCACTGGCATCCGGGGCCAGCACCTCTGCTTCTTCTAGAAAAATCGGCAGCAGCTGCTGATCGATTTCATCGGCCACTTCGCGCCGCTCGAACACCGGCGCTGCTGCAGCGGGCTTGAAGTCCGGCACCAGCGCGCTGACGTCCGGCAAGCCGGAGGGCGCGCTGGCGGGTGTTTCATCGACCGCAGCTTCGGCTGGCGTTTCGGCAGCTTGCGGGGCGATTTCGTCAACAATTTCGGCAGCCAGCGTGAAGCTGGATTCGGCGGCCGGCATGGCCTGCTCGTCTTCCAGCTCGCCCAAGGCCGCGATCAGATCGTGCGCCGACTCGGGCAGATGTTCGCTTTCGATGGTCGCGATCATCTCGTGCAGGCGCGCGACCGTATCCTGAACCAGCGGCAGATGCGCGGGCGGCAGCGGCGCCTGCACGAAACGGTTCCAGTACTGTTCGAGCGCTTGCGACAGTTCGCTCAGCACGGCGATGCCCGCGGTGCCCGCGATACCGCCCAGGGTATGCACGGCGCGGCGCGCATGCTCGCTGACCGTGCTGTTGGCAAGCTCGGCGTGACGTTCGGCTTCTTCCCGCAACACCGCCAGGCGCTGATGCGCTTCGGCCATGAAAATCTCGTACAGGCCAGTGGAAAGGCTGATCGAGCCGATACAGATTTCATCCGTCGCATCCGATTCCACGCGAGCCGCGGTGCTCGGCAGATCGGCGCTCTCCAGGCCAGCCGGTTCCGCGGATTCGGCGACGGCAGGCGCGACCGCGTATTCGACGAGGGCGCCCACATCCAGCGCGACCGCTTCGGACGGCGGCGCCGCCGCTTCAGGCGGCGCATCGTCCGCCCGAGCCACCGCGGCCTCGGCTGCGGCTATCTCGACCGCGGCCTCATCCGCAAGCTCGTTCTGTTCTTGCACGATGAATGCATCGTCATGTCCGGCGGCCGGCTCAGCCTCGATAACCGGCAGCGGCAGCCACTCGGGTTCCGCCTCGGCTGCCGGCCCGGCTTCCGGCCCATCCACTTCGATCGCTGCCCCGGTTTCCGGCTCAGCGGCAGCTTCGGCTGCAACATCGGTCTCCGCCGCCGTTTCGGGCCATCCCGCCCCGGTTGCGGACGCAGCCATTGGCACGGCATCCAGCGGTTGTCCTTGTGCCACGCGGTCAACCGCGGCCAGCAAAGCGGATACCGGCAATGCCACGGGCCGACTGGCCTGCAGGGCGCCGACCCAATCCTGGAACACACCGCGGGCGCGTCCGATCAGGCGCAGCAGCTCGCCGCTGGCTGGTTTTTTCTCGGCCAGCCAACCGTTCATCAGCTGTTCGAGGCGCCACGCCGTTTCGCCCAGTTCGTTAAGGCCGACCATGCGACCGCTGCCCTTCAGCGTGTGAAAGCCGCGGCGGATGATCGTCTGCGAAGCCTGGTCGTCGGGGTTGCTCTGGCAGGCGTCGCTGGACTCGCCCATCGCCGCCAGCACTTCGTTGGCTTCTTCCAGGAAGATTTCCAGCAGTTCCGGCTCGACCCCTTCGGGGATCGCAGCCACAAAGGCGCCCTCGGCAGGGGAGGAATCGCTGGCCGCCGCCGGTTCGGCAATCGCCGTTTCGGCAGCGGGCGCCGGTTGTGCAATTTCGACGACCGCACCGAATTCAGGCGCATCGACGACAGGCAGGACTTCAATCGGTTCGGCGGCGGCAGGCGCGTGCGTTTCCCAGGCAAGCGGCTCGACCCCTTCCGGCGCCAGCCCGACTTCAGCCGCGGCCCGTTCGGGCAAGGCCAGACCGGTCAAGACGGCGATGTCGGCATCGAGCGCCAGCGGCGCTTCGGCAGCGTCCCGGCTGGCGTCGAGCGCGGCGCGGGTCTGCTGTTTCAGGGTGGCGTCGTCGATCAGTTCGGCGTCGCGACCGAGTTCGGTCAGGGTATCAAGGTATTTTTTTTTTGCGGCGGCGTCGGGCTGGTCGCGCCAATCCAGATAGCCAGCCTGCACCGCGGCCTTGCGTGCGGGAAGGCCGGCTTCAACCGTGTCGTCGAAAGCGCCGTCGTTCATGCTTTCGGCTTCGATCACGCCGAACTCGATCAGGGCCGGGCGCAGGACGCCGGCGGCGTCGGTACGCCCGGCGCAATAGGATTCGACAAACAGCCCGAGACTGGAGAAGGCGGTGGCCAGACGCTGCTGGGTGGTCTCGTCGGGATAGCCGTCGCCGGCAAACGATTGCGCCGTTGCCGTGGCTGCGGCAAGCAGGCTGGCGGCATCGGGCAGTTCCAGCATGGTCAGCGCCCCCTGCGCCTGCTGCGCCAGATCGGGCAGATTGGCCAGCGCTTCACGCTCGTTGACATCGCGGAAGAAGGCATCCAGCGCTTCTTCCATCTGCCTCAGGTTCTGGCCGACTTCCTGCGCCATATGCACCAGCATGTCGCGTTCGGCTTCGCGCTGGCTAGCGGACTCCAGGTCATTGGCCGGCATCTCGCGGCCTTCGATCAGGGCACGCAGGCGCGCCCGCTGGCCTTCGGCGCGGATTGCAAAATCGGCGTGCAGAACGTCTTCCTGGTCGACGCCGTTTTGCATGAACAGCAGCGTGGAAGCAACTTCCAGGTTCATCTGTTCGCGCGCTTCGCCTTCGCGCCCGACAGCGGCAATGGCTGCCGCCGCCAGTTCGTCCAGCAGGGGCATCAAACCGCTGCTTTCGAGCATCTGCGCCTGCGGCTGCATGCGCGCCAGCTGGGTCTGAAACTGCTCCTGCTGCGCGTCATTGCCTTCCACACAGGCATGCCAACTATCGCGCGCGGCCTTCAGGCCGGTTTGC
This sequence comes from Thiobacillus sp., assembly GCA_021166845.1. GTDB lineage: Bacteria > Pseudomonadota > Gammaproteobacteria > Burkholderiales > Thiobacillaceae > Thiobacillus. Next base: position 11,403 of record JAJPEP010000060.1, on the reverse strand, counting down.
AGGGCATCCAGCACCGGGCGCATGCGCGCCAGCGCTTCGGGATCGAGCATGCCGCGGCCCGGCAGATAGCGGTCGAGGCCGAAGGTTTCGCGGACTTCCGCGGCGCGGCCTTCCAGGGCCTGGCTTTTTGCCACGAAGTAGAGCGCATCGCGCAGCAGGCGTTCCGCGACCTGCGGCGAGCCTTCCATCAGGCGGCGCATTTGCAGGTCGACGCGGGCAAGCAGCTGCTTGACGTGGAAATCGGCCTCGACGCCGCGAGCGATCAGGCTGTCGACAAAGCCGACGCAGGCCCACCAGAAGGTTTGCGAGGCTTGCGACGGTGCGATGCGCTCGATGGCGGCCAGCGCATCGCGCATGCGCTGCAGCCCCTGGTCCGCCTCGACATTGCGCAAAAAAGCCAGCAGGCCGCGCTGGAACGCGCCACGCAGGACTCTGACTTCGGCACTCAGCGCTTCCTGCGTCAGGCCGTCGTTGCCTTTCTTGCCATGCGCGCGGGTGCGCAGGTCGGGGAAAAACAGCTCGCCCTCGAACACCCGCTCGGCGCCTTGCAGTTCGCGCAGGCGCTTGTACAGGGGGAACAGCGCCAGTTCACCGCTGCCGCGTCCGTCGGCCAGGTCCTTGACCCAGCGCTGCAGTCCTTCCATGGCATTGCGCACGGCGCGCAAGATTTCATCACTTGCCGTCAAACGGTTCTCATTGATGTCGTCGAGGCAGGACTCAAGCGCACCCGCCAGCGTGGCGGCGCCTTCCAGGCCAACCATGCGCAACGCGCCGGTCACCTGATGTGCATCGTCGCGCGCCAGGCGCAGGGCATTGGTGAGATCGACGTCGACACTGTAGGCCTGTATGCGGCCCAAGGCGGCCTGCAGGGCGGCATCGATGTCCCCGCGCACCCAGTTCAACGGGCCGGTGTCGTAATCGAGTAAGGCGCTCATCGTGTGTTGTTCCCGAGGTTGATTGCAGTGGCCGTTCGCGGCTGCTTGCTTCGCGTTGCGGCCGGTCCGGTCAGGCGAGCTTGAAGCCCGCGACCGAATTCTTCAGATCCTGCGCCAACTGCTTCATGCCGCCAATCGACTCGGCCGTCTGCTGCGTGCCGCTGCTGGTCTGCGCCGAAATGGACTTGATGTCCTGCATGGTTTCGGCCACCTTGGCGGTCGATTCCGCCTGGCTCTGCGTGGCCGAGGAAATGTCGGCAATCAGCCCGGCCAGCGTTTTCGACACGGCGCCGATCTCGGCCAGCGTCTGGCCCGCCGCGTCGGACAGCTTGGCGCCCTCGACCACGCCCTGGGTCGAGATCTCCATCGCCGCCACGGTATCGTGGGTGTCCGACTGAATGGTCTTCACGATCGCCGCGATCTGCTTGGTTGCATCGGCCGAACGCTCCGCCAGCCGCTGCACTTCTTCCGCCACCACCGAGAAGCCGCGCCCGGCTTCGCCCGCGGACGCCGCCTGAATGGCCGCGTTGAGCGCCAGCACGTTGGTCTGTTCGGTAATGTCGGAAATCAGCTCGACGATTTCGCCGATCTCCTGCGACGATTCGCCAAGGCGCTTGATTCGCTTCGACGTCTCCTGGATCTGCTCGCGCAGGCCGTTCATGCTTGCAATGGCGTTCGCCACCGCCTGCTGGCCTTTTTCGGCTGCCGCCAGGGACTGTTCGGCCACGCGGGCGGACTCGGCGGCATTGCCCGACACCCGTTGCACCGACTGCGCCAGGCTCACCACCGCAGCGGAGGTTCCCTCGATTTCCTCGGTCTGGCGGCGCGAGGCCTGCTGCAGGGATTCGGAGACCTGGCCGGCCTGGCTCGCTGCCTGATCCATCTGCACCGTGGCGGTGTTGATGCCGCGCACCAGGCTACGAAGTTCTTCCACCGTGTAGTTGATCGAGTCGGCCACCGCACCGGTGATGTCCTCGGTCACGCTGGCGTTGATCGTGAGGTTGCCTTCGGCCAGTTCGCCCAGTTCGTCCATCAGACGCAGAATCGCTTCCTGGTTGCGGCTGTTTTCCTCTTCGCTCTTGCGTGCCCGCGATTTGGTTTCATTGATGTTCACCAGGCCCAGCATCACCAGCGAGCCGATCGTCAGCAGGCCGCTGAGCAGGGCGGCCAGCAAATAGCCGGCGCCGCCGGCGGCCTGGTAGTCCTGCGACAGCCGCTCGGTGTCCTGGAGCAGCGCGTCGCTGCCGGCGAACAGGTTGCTGGCAGCCATCTTGGCCTGCAGCAATGGCTGCGTGTTGGCAAGCACCGCGCCGACCGCCTCGACCATGTCGGCCATGTTGGTGCCCAGATCTTCCAGGGTCAGCATGCTCTCCTCGCTGCGGCTGGCCACCCCTTCCATCAACGCCTGCACGGTGTCGCGGAACGAGGTAGTGTCCTTTTCAAGCTGCAACACCACTTCCGGGTCGATCAGGTCGGACGACAGCAGCAGGTTGGCGTTCTTCGGCAAACGCTGGCTCAGCATGGCCAGGTGGTTGGCGCGCGAAACCTCGCGCACGCTGCCGTTGGCGTCGGCCAACTGGCTGGCAAGCTGTTCGGCAACCTCCTGCAGATCGATGCTCAGGGTATTGATGCGCTTGACGCTTTCGTTCAGCGCCATCAGGTTTTTCTGCTGCGACAGAATCTGTACGACCTGCGGGTTGAAGGTCTTCCACTGCGCACCGATTTTTTCCAGCGAGTCGCGCGCCGCGCCGCCAGTGGCAGGCACTTCGCTGTCGCCCTTGGCCAGCCGGCTTAGCGTGTCTTCAAATGCGACCTTGCCTTCGGCCAGCTTCTTGAAAGCCGATGCATTTCCCAGAACGGATTGCTGGGCCGTCAGCGGCAGGCGCTGCGACAACACCTTTAATTCTCCCGCCCGATTTTCGTACGCGGCACGGTTACCAAGCTGAATCGAGCCATAAACAGTGAGGCCGGCTGCCAGCAGCAGCGAAACGATCAAGGCGCCGCCCGTATAGAGATACTGCTTCTCGACGGGCAAATGGCCGATCAGCGGAGACTTGCCGGGCTCCCTGTCGGCCAGCTTGCGCACCCCCTGCATGATCAGGGCGGTGTGCTCCCCCCCGCTCTTGCCGGTAACCTTTTCCGTCATGCGGCCAGCCAGCCCTTTGAGGCCATTCATCGTTATCGCCATGTTCATTGCTCCAATCCCCCGCTATCGGCGCCAGCGCGCCCCGTTTTGAATAACCAATCAGTTGCCGAATTGCGCCTCAACCTTGAGAAAATCGGTATTGCCCAGCAATTGCCCGAAATCCATGTCGCACCAGTCGGCGCCCGCTTCGTCCGCGTACTGCCGAGCCACCCACGGATAGCGGGCCGTGCGATCGCCGCGCAACTGGTAACGGTTGATGTTCTTCAGGCCCAGGGTGCTGCGCACCAGCAGCGCCGCGTTCACGCCAAAATCGTGGTGCGGAATCAGCAGACGGCAATCGGCATGATCGGGTGTCACGCCCTGCCCCATGAAGTCGGCAAAATCGCTCACCGCGAACAGGTTGCCACGTATATTGGCAACACCGCGAAACCACCGGCAGCCGCCGGGCACCTTGACGATGGGCGGCACCGGGATGACTTCCTCGGTGTCGGAGAGGCTCACCAGCCAGTTCACGTCGCCCACCCGGAAACCCAGACGGGATCCGGTGTTGTCGCGGCTGGACGCGGCCTGCAATTTCTGCGAAAGCGTGGTCTGAAATTCGCGCAGGTTGAATTTCTTGGCCATGGCGGTCCGCTCAGTCCAGCGCCTTGATTTGCGACAGCAGGTCTTCCGGCTTCACCGGCTTCACCAGATAGGCCTTCGCGCCCTGGCGCATGCCCCACACCTTGTCGGTTTCCTGTCCCTTGGTGGTGCACATGATGACGGGGATATGCTTGGTTGCCTCCTCCTTGCCGATCATGCGGGTCGCCTGATAGCCGTTCATGCCTGGCATCACGACGTCCATCACGATCAGATCGGGCAGTGTCTGTTTGGCCTGCGCGACGGCCTCTTCGCCGCTTTCGGCCATGCTGACCAGGTAGCCGTTCTTGACCAGCAACTCGGACAGGAAAAAACGTTCAGTGGGGGAATCGTCCACAACCAGAATTCGGCTGATCGCCATAATCTATGCTCCTTGAAAAACAGTTAGGTTCTGGCGCACGTGTGCTCGCGCACCGCCATCAGCAGCGTGTCCTTGGTGAAAGGCTTGGTCAGATACTGATCCGATCCCACCATGCGGCCACGTGCGCGATCGAACAGACCGTCCTTGGACGACAGCATGATGACCGGGGTGGCCCGATATTTGGCATTGCGCTTGATCAGCGAACAAGTCTGGTAACCGTCGAGTCGCGGCATCATGATGTCGACAAACACCACATCCGGATCATGGTCGGTGATTTTGGACAGCGCATCGAAGCCATCCTGCGCCAGGATGACTTCACAGCCCGCCTGATTCAGAAATATTTCCGCGCTGCGGCGTATGGTGTTGCTGTCATCGATGACCATCACTTTGATGCCTTTCAATGCTTCGTTATCCACACGTTTTCTCCACCAGAGCTCGGGCGCGCAGCACCTGCCGCACACCCTGTGTGCTTACCATTACGGCAGCGGTTCCGGCTTCTTTAGCGGCCTGCCGACGCCATCGCATGCGCGCTTTTCGATCCGCAAATGAAAAAAGGCGCTGCAGCGCAGCGCCCCCTTCGTGTCCGCACAAGCCGCGGCCTTACTGCCAGGAATCTCCGCTGGACGCCTTCTCGGCGCCGGCAACGGCACTCATGGTCTCGACGATGGTGTTCGGCAGGGACGAAATGCGCATGAACTGCCCCATCCCCACATCGGGGAAAGCCAGGGCAATGCGGAAACGGCCATGCGGAGAACCCACCACCTTGTCGATCACGTAAATCTCGTAAGGCAGGCCCGCGACGCTGCCCTGCATGTCGATTTTCTTGATCCATTCGCCATCGCTGTTGCCGCTGTCGTTCATCGCCACCCCGAACACGGCCAGCTTGCGGTCCGGCATCACGACTTCGTAGACCTTGGTCGTCTTGCTCACCCCTTTGGCCAGGTTCTCACGAACCGTCTTCACCGCCTCGGCAAAGCTGCCGTACTCGGCCAGCTTGTTCTTGTACGAGTCGATGCGCTCCATGCCGATCATGTAACGGTAATTGGTCAGATTGCCGGGCGATTCGTCCCCGCCCTGTCCTTTGCCTGCACCCAGCGCGCCCTGCAAACGCGTCTGCAGCGCCTTGACCGCCGCCTCCTTCCTGTCAAAGGCCTTGCGAAAATAGGCCCGGTACCAGTAATCCGGATTGGTGTAGGCGACACTGCCGTCCGCTTTCACCCCCACCCGGATCGCCGCGCCCAGCACCGCGTGGCCGCCCGCCGATCCCACTTCATCGAGCATGGCATTGTCGGTGGCAATCACCACCCCATACCCCGCCAGGCTTTTGGGGAAATATTTGCCGACCACCTTGAAGCCGCCGCCCTTGAGCTTGGCCTCGACTGCCGCCGCCGCTGCCTGTACGTTGCCGCCCGCAACCGGGTCCCCTTGAATATAAGGGGAAACCGCCCACACGCTTGCCGAAAAAACAAGCAGAACCCACGCTGTCATCCACCGCAAAATCATCGTCGTCTCCTGATTGATATTTACCCCGGTTTTTATCTTGCCGCACCATTGACAGGGTCGATTCATGGCAGCGGGCCATTACTATGGCCACATACTCGATATGCCTATGCACTATCGCCGGTTCCGGCACATTCTTGAGCGGGTGCACACAAAAAGCCAAACGTCAAAACGCAACCCTCTCGAAATCGTCCTTGCGCGCCCCGCAATCCGGGCAGGTCCAGTTGATCGGCACGTCCTCCCAGCGGGTACCGGGCGCAATCCCGTCCTCGGGTGCACCGGTTTCCTCGCGATAGATGTAGCCACAGATCAGGCACATCCAGCTTTTGTATTCGGCGGGGTCGGACATGGGAGGTAAAGGAATCAGCTAAAATCAGCGCTTGATTCTAAAGCAGCGACGCCATGTCCCCTATTTTCGTCCCCAGAACCACGCCGCCGCTGGTGCTCAGCTTTGCCGCGTCCGATCCGACCGGCGGCGCGGGCATCCAGGCCGACCTGCTGACGCTGGCCAGCATGGGCTGCCATCCGCTGTCGGTCATCACCGCGATCACGGTGCAGGACACCGCCCGGGTCGACGAAGTGCTCGCCATCGATGCCGAATGGGTGATGGATCAGGCGCGCATGCTGCTCGAAGACGTGCCGGTGGCCGCGTTCAAGCTCGGCATGCTGGGCAGCCCCGAGTCGATGGCGGTCATCGCCGAAATCCTCGCCGACTACCCCGACATCCCGGTCATCCTCGACCCGGTGCTGGCGTCCGGACGCGGCGACGAACTCGCCACCGAGGACATGATCTCCGCCATGCGCGACCTGCTGATCCCGCAGACCAGCATCCTCACGCCCAATAGCCACGAGGCGCGCCGTCTGGCGCTGTTCGAGTCGGACGAGGACGACATGGACCTCGCCGGCTGCGCCGCGCACCTGACCGATCTCGGCTGCGAATACGTGCTCATCACCGGCACCCACGAAGCCACGCCGCGCGTGCTGAACAGCCTGTACGACGCCAACGGCCACGTGCAGACCGATGCCTGGGACCGCCTGCCCGGCAGCTACCACGGCTCCGGCTGCACGCTCGCCTCGGCCATCGCGGCCGCGCTGGCGTATGGCCAGGACGTGCCGACCGCGGTGCGCGATGCCCAGCACTTCACCTATGAAACGCTGAAGGCCGCCTTCCGCCCCGGCATGGGGCAATACATCCCCGAGCGTTTCTTCTGGGCCCAGGATGGACAGACGGAAGGCAATGCCTGATTCGGCAAAATTCCCCGGCGGCGTGTACGCCATCACCCCCGAAACCGCGGACACCGGATATTTGCTGGCGCAGGTCGAAGCGGCGCTGGCGGGCGGCGTGGCCGCCGTGCAATACCGCGATAAATCGGGCGACGTGGCGCGCCGCCACGAACAGGCGAGCGAACTGGTCACGCTATGCCGCCAATTCGGCGTGCCGCTGATCGTCAACGACGACCTGCGGCTGGCCGACCTGTGCGAAGCCGACGGCATCCACCTGGGGCGCGACGACGCCAGCCTGCGCGAGGCGCGCATCATTCTCGGCAAGGATAAAATCATCGGCGCATCGTGCTACCAAAGCCTCGAACTGGCGTTGGCCGCCCAAGCCGCCGGCGCCGACTATGTCGCCTTCGGCAGCTTCTTTGCGTCGCCGACCAAGCCAGCCGCCGGGCGCGCCGGCCTCGACCTGCTGCGCGAGGCGGCGCCGCGGATCCACGTGCCGCTGGTCGCCATCGGCGGCATCACGCTGGAGAACGCGCCGCGGTTGCTGGACGCCGGCGCCGACAGCCTCGCGGTGCTGTCAGCCCTGTTCGACACGCCCGACATCCGCGCAGCCGCGCGCGCCCTGAATCATTTATTTGAAACGGAATCCGAACAATGACCCGCAACGAACAGCTTTTCGAACAATCGCAACACGTCATCCCCGGCGGGGTGAACTCGCCGGTGCGCGCCTTCAAGAGCGTCGGCGGCACCCCGGTGTTCTTCAGCCGCGCCAAGGGATCGCGCGTGTGGGACGCCGACGGCCGCGAATACATCGACTACGTCGGCTCGTGGGGCCCGGCCATCCTCGGCCACGCTCACCCCGGCACGGTGAAGGCGGTTGCCGACGCCGCCGCCAACGGCCTGTCGTTCGGCGCGCCGTCCGAGGCCGAACTCACCATCGCCCGCCGCATCGTCGAACTGGTGCCGAGCATCGAGAAGGTGCGGCTGGTGTCGTCCGGCACCGAGGCGACAATGAGCGCGATCCGCCTGGCCAGAGGGTTTACCGGGCGCAGCAAGTTCATCAAGTTCGAGGGCTGCTACCACGGCCACGCCGACTTCCTCTTGGTGAAGGCCGGCTCCGGCGCGCTTACCTTCGGCAACCCCACCTCGGCCGGAGTGCCGCCCGAAACCGCGGCACAGACGATCGTGCTCGACTACAACGATGTCGCCGGGCTGGAGCGCACCTTCGCCGAGATCGGCAACGAGATCGCCTGCATCATCGTCGAGCCCTTCGCCGGCAACATGAATCTGGTCAAACCGACCGCCGAATTCATGGCCGCGATGCGCCGCCTGTGCGATGCGCACGGCGCGCTACTGATCTTCGACGAGGTGATGACCGGCTTCCGCGTCGATCTCGGCTGCGCGCAGAAACTGCTCGGCATCAAGCCTGATCTGACCACGCTCGGCAAGGTCATCGGCGGCGGCATGCCGGTGGGCGCCTTCGGCGGCCGCGCCGACGTCATGGACAAGCTGGCGCCGAACGGTCCGGTGTACCAGGCCGGCACGCTGTCGGGCAATCCGGTCGCGGTGGCCGCCGGCCTCGCTACGCTCGCCGCGATTTCCGAACCGGGCTTCCACGCGCGCCTCGCCGCCAGCACCGAGCGGCTGGTGAAGGGGCTGACCCTGGCCGCAGCGGACGCCGCCGTCACCTTCTGCGCCGACTCGGTCGGCGGCATGTTCGGCCTGTACTTCGCGGCCAGGCCGCCGGCGAGTTTTGCCGAAGTGATGCAGTGTGACAAGGAGGCCTTCAACCGCTTCTTCCATGCCATGCTCGACCGCGGCATCTACCTCGCGCCGTCGGCGTTCGAGGCGGGCTTCGTCTCGGCCGCCCACAGCGACGCCGACATCGACGCCACGGTCGCCGCCGCACGTGAAGTGTTCAAGACGCTTTAAAGACTTTGTCCGCGAAGGACGCGAAGTTCGCGAAAGAGGGTTTCCCCTTCGCGTTCCTTCGCGTCCTTTATGCCCTCCGGGTATTCGCGGATAAAAAAAGGTTTTTCCGCATGAACGACGAACTTTCCCCCGAAGACGAGCTGCGCCTCAACGTCCTGTTCAACACCGAACTCAAGGCCGTCCGCATCGACGAATCGAACATGACGCTGTGGGCGCTGACCCCGCAGGGCGAGGCCAGCGTGCCGCTGAAACCCAACGAGCGCGCCGACCGCTATCTGAAGCGGGTGCGCGAGATGCTGTCCGGTCACGCGCTCGGTTCGCCCGGCGGCTACCCGGTACATCTGACGCGCTGGACCCGGCAGTCGCAGGCGGGGTTGTCAATCCAGCATCTGGCGCAGCTGCTGTTGATCGCCGAAGAAGAAGCGGTGGTGGCGGTGGTGCACTCGCCCGCGCTCACCGACGAACTCGCGCGCTACGCCTGGTGGTGCATGCCGACCCTCGAGAATGCGCGGCTGATGCTGATGCGCGATGCGGTGTGCCGGGGCAGCATGGGGCGCACGCTCGCCCAATTCCTGGTCGACCACCTGGCGTTCCTGCACGAGGACGACGTCGGCATTCTCGATACCGTCGCGGTGATGCTGGTTTCGGGTGTGCTCACCGATGCCGAGCGGCTGGCGATCTGGAAGCGCGGCAACAGCCGCAATTCGTATTACGTGGCCTTCCTTGAACTGCAGCCGGACCAGCTGCCCAATCCGCGTCCTGCGCGCGCCGATCACGCCGGCGTGCCGCATCTCGCCGGCAACCCTTACGGCGCGCTGCTGGAAAAAGCGCTGTCGGCGCAGGGGCAGACCTTCCTCGCCACCGTCGCGCTGGTTCTCGACCGTCCGGAAATTCAGGAAGTGGTCAACCACACCCTGGATGCGCTGGCGCAGTGGTGCGCGCCCTTGCGCCAGGCCGACGAAGCCACGCGCAACGCGGCGCGCGCGGCCCTGCTCGGCGCTGCGCCGCAATTTGAAATGGATTGTGCCGCGCTCGACGCACTGGCCGCGGCGGATGCCGACAGCGTGCGCCCGATTTTCCTCAAGACCACCGCGGTCGGCTCACTGATGCGGCGCAAGATCCAGCCCGTCGTCACGCCGCTGCTGGACGCGATTGAGGTATTGCGGCGCCAGCCGTAAATCTGTTTACTCTAAACGAGCTTACCCATATGAACAGCGATCACATTTTGGTTTACATGCAATTGCTGCAAAAAGCATTGGCACGTGGCGACTCAACCGAGCATACGCATCGCCCGGCATTGCAAACCCTGATCGAAGCTTCGATTCCCAATCTCCACGCAACCAATGAGCCCAAAACCCGTGAGAGGGAAAACAAGCCAGATTACATCGTTCGTAAAGGATCAACCATCATCGGCTTTGTAGAAGCCAAGGACATCGGGAAAGACCTTAACAGGCTGCTGAAATACCTCCCACCCGGTCCACGCCTCCAGCCCCACAGAAGTTAAACTGCTACCGATCCATTGACCCAGCCATAGCCCCCTTCATGCGCGGACCCGACACCTTCACCGAGAGCCTGTTCACCCTGCGCAAGCTGGAGGACTTCGTCCCAGCCGACCATCCCCTGCGCCCGATCCGCCAGATGGTCAACGCCGCTTTGGTGAAGATGGATGCATTGTTCTCCGGCATGTACGAAGCCGATATCAAAGGCGGGCGCCCCAGCATCGCGCCCGAGAAACTCTTGCGCGCCATGCTCCTGCAGGTGTTCTACAGCGTCCGCTCCGAACGCCAGCTCATGGAGCAGACCCAATACAACCTCCTGTTTCGCTGGTTCATCGGCCTATCCATGGACGACGCCGTGTGGGTGCCCACCGTCTTCACCAAGAACCGTGAGCGTCTGATCGAGCACGACGCCGTTATTGAACTCTTCAACCTGGTGCTGGAGCAGGCCGAGCACAAAGGGCTGCTCTCGGGCGAGCACTTCAGCGTGGACGGCACCCTCATCCAGGCGTGGGCCGGCCACAAAAGCTTTGTGCGCAAGGACGGCGCGGACGACGATAGCGACAGCGGCAACTTCAAGGACAAGAGTCGCAGCAACGACACGCACGTATCGAACACCGATGCCGACGCACGGTTGTACTGCAAAGGCGACAACGCCAGCCGGCTGCGCTACATGGGCCACACCCTCACCGACAACCGTCACGGACTGGTGGCCAACGCCATGGTCACCACCGCAGATGGCTTTGCCGAGCGCGAAGCGGCCAAGACGATGATCGACGACGCCCGGCAAGCGGCAGACAATCCGCAGGCAGAAATCACGCTGGGTGCCGACAAGGGCTATGACGCCAAGGAGTTCATCGACGCTTGCCTTGAGATGAACGTCATCCCGCATGTGGCGCAAAACACCTCGGGGCGCCGCTCCGCGATGCCGGATGCCATCGCTGCCAGTGCGGGCTACGCCATCTCGGTGCAGAAGAGAAAACTCATCGAGCAAGGCTTCGGGTGGGCAAAGACCGTGGGGCGCATCCGGCTTCACGCTGACCGGCGATTCACTGCGCACCGAACGACCAAAAACCAGCAGAAAGGAGAAAAACACCGACCCATCGTGACCGACGGCATTACAATTTAACCGCGTAACACCACCTGATGCGCAGCGGTCACGTTCGACCG
>JAJPEP010000027.1 GCA_021166845.1 Thiobacillus sp. | reverse complement strand
CTGTTGTCGAGCAGGAGGCCGCCCAGCACCGCCTGCTCCGCTTCCAGCGAGTGAGGCGGGAGGCGCATCTGCGCCAGTTGGGGATCGGTGCTTGCAGTCAGCGAACGGATGGCGGCCATGGCAGGATTCTAGTCCCCGGGCTTGGCCCGACCAAGGGATAAGCCTGTGGATAAAGGGTGAACAGCGGTGGATATGAAGCCCGGCCCCGCCGCCCTCCCAGGGCGGGCACGTCCCGGTCCCCAACGAAAAAAGGGAGCCGCCGGCTCCCTTTCTTCCCCGTCTTGGCGGGCTTACTGCTCGCCGGCAACCACCACCGTGACGTTCGCGGTGACGTCGGTATGCAGCGCGACGACCACCGGGTACTCGCCGATGGCCTTGAACGGGCCTTCCGGCAGGCGGACTTCCGCCTTGGCCACTTCATGGCCCTGCGCCTTCAGCGCGTCGGCGATGTCGGCATTGGTGATCGAACCGAACAGGCGGCCATCGACGCCGGCCTTCTGGCGAACCGTGACGCTGGTGCCTTCGAGCTTCTCGGCGCGGCGCTGGGCGTCGGCCAGCTTCTCGGCGGCGATGCGCTCGAGTTCGGCCTTCTGCGCAGCGAACGCCTCCATGTTGGCCTGCGTGGCACGGCGCGCACGGCCGGTGGGGATCAGGAAGTTGCGGGCGTAGCCGTCCTTGACCTTGACCACGTCACCCAGGTTGCCCAGGTTGACGACCTTGTCCATCAGAATCACTTGCATCGTCGTCTCCTTAGTGCAGGTCGGTGTACGGCATGAGCGCCAGGAAGCGCGCGCGCTTGATGGCAGTCGAGAGCTGGCGCTGGTAGTGCGCCTTGGTGCCGGTGATGCGGGCCGGGATGATGCGGCCGTTCTCGGCGATGAATTCCTTCAGCACCTCGACGTCCTTGTAGTCGACCTCGACCACCTTCTCGGCGGTGAAGCGGCAGAACTTGCGACGCTTGAAGAGACCACGATTGCCGCTGTCGCGGCCGCCTTTTTTGGCGAACTTGCCGCCGGTTTTACCGCCCATGGGACGTGCCATGATTCATTCCTTTTCGATTCGATTCAATATCAGGATCAGCTGACGGCTTTTCACGCTGCGCCGGTTCAACGCGCCTTCCAGTTTCACCTGCGTTCCAGCATTCAGCTGCGCCAACTGACTGGCAAGCGCTCCGCTCGCCTGTACCGTCAACTCGCATTCCACCTGCCGGACTTGCGTGGCCACTATCTGACTGCTGCGGTGCAGAACCACCGCTTCGGCAATCGGCACACCCGCCGGACTGTAACGCAAAGGGTCGACCTGGATGAGCGCTCCGCCGATGACCAGCCTATTCACTCATTCAGACCACGCACTCAGGCAGCGGCTGGCTGTTCGGCTGCCACGTCTGGCTTGGCGGTTTCTGCCTTGGCGCTGTCCAGGATGTCGCGCGACTTTTCTTCCTTCATCATCGGCGAAGCCGTGGTCACGGCGGCGGCGTGCTTGATGGTCAAATGGCGCAGCACGGCATCGTTGAACTTGAAGCCATGCTCGAGTTCGTCTAGCGTTTCCTGGTCGCACTCGATGTTCATCAGCACGTAGTGGGCCTTGTGGACTTTCTGGATCGGGTAGGCCATCTGGCGGCGGCCCCAGTCTTCCAGGCGGTGGACGCTGCCGCCGCGCGTGGTGATGTTGCTGCGATAGCGTTCGATCATGGCGGGCACCTGCTCGCTCTGATCGGGATGGACGATAAATACGATTTCGTAATGCCGCATCGAGTTTCCTTTCGGTTCAGCCCCCCGCCGCGGTGCGGTGGAGCAAGGTCAAATAGCCCCGGCAACAAACAGCCAGGGACAATAAACAGTCCCCGAAAAACCGGGGACTGCGAATCATACGCTTTTTGTCCGGCGAATCAAGCCGGTTGCCGTGTCCGGCGGTATCACATCACGCAGTCGACATAATACGTGGCCTTGTCGCCCGCCGTGTCCTCGACCAGGCCGTGCACGTCGGTCTCGAAGCCGGGAAATTTCACGTTGAAATCGCGGGTGAACTGCAGGTAGCGCACAATGGTGCTGTTGAAGCGCTCACCCGGAATCAGCAAGGGAATGCCCGGCGGATAAGGCGTCACCAGCATGGCGGTGACGCGGCCCTCGAGCTGGTCGATCTCGACCCGCTCGATCTCACGGTGCGCCATTTTGGCAAAAGCGTCGGCCGGCTTCATCGCCGGCGCCATTTCCGACAGGTACATCTCTGTGGTCAGGCGCGCCACGTCGTTGGCCTTGTAGATGGTGTGAATCTGGTCGCACAGGTCCTTCAGCCCGGTTTTCTCGTAGCGCGTGTGCTTCTCGATGAAATCTGGCAGCACGCGCCATAGCGGCTGGTTTTCGTCGTAGTCGGCCTTGAACTGCTGCAAGGCGGTCACCAGCGTATTCCAGCGGCCCTTGGTGATGCCGATGGTGAACATGATGAAGAAGGAATACAGCCCGGTTTTTTCGACGATGACGCCGTGCTCGGCCAGGTATTTGGTGACGATCGCCGCCGGGATGCCCCACTCGGCGAACGCGCCGTCCATGTCCAGCCCCGGGGTGATGACGGTGGCCTTGATCGGATCGAGCATGTTGAACCCGGGCGCGAGGTTGCCGAACTCATGCCAACGCTCGCCGGCCTTCAGCATCCAGTCCTCGCGGTCGCCCACGTCTTCGTCGGCCAGCTTCTGCGGCCCCCACACCTTGAACCACCAGGAGTCGCCGAATTCCGCCTCGACCTTGCGCATGGCGCGCCGGAAATCCAGCGCTTCCTTGATCGATTCCTCGACCAGCGCAGGACCGCCGGGCGGCTCCATCATTGCCGCCGCCACGTCGCACGAGGCGATGATGGCATACTGCGGCGAGGTCGAGGTATGCATCAGGTAGGCTTCATTGAAGCGATGGAAGTCGAGCTTGCGCGTCTCCGAATCCTGCACCAGGATCTGCGAGGCCTGGGAGAGGCCGGCCAGCAGCTTGTGGGTGGACTGGGTAGCGAACACCAGCGCATCCTTGGCGCGCGGACGGTTCTTGCCGATGGCGTGCATGCCGCGATAGAAGTCGTGGAAGGTCGCGTGCGGCAGCCAGGCCTCGTCGAAATGCAGGGTGTCGATGTAGTCGCCGAGCAGTTCCTTGATCATGTCGACATTGTAGAGGATGCCGTCGTAGGTCGACTGGGTGATGGTGAGGATGCGCGGCTTGCGCTTCACGTCCTTGGCGAACGGGTGCGCGGCGATTTTCTTCTCGATATTCTCGGGGCGGAATTCGTCCAGCGGAATCGGCCCGATAATGCCGTAATGGTTGCGCGTCGGCGTCAGGAAGATCGGAATCGCACCGCACATCATGATGGCGTGCAGGATGGACTTGTGGCAGTTGCGGTCGACCACCACGATATCGCCCGGCGCGACGGTCGCGTGCCACACCATCTTGTTCGACGACGAGGTGCCGTTGGTGACGAAGAACAGATGGTCGCAGTTGAAAATGCGCGCCGCATTGCGCTCCGACGCCCCCACCGGACCGGTATGATCGAGCAGTTGCCCGAGTTCGTCGACCGCGTTGCAGACGTCGGCGCGCAGCAGGTTCTCGCCGAAAAACTGGTGGAACATCTGGCCGATCGGCGACTTCAGGAACGCTACCCCACCGGAGTGGCCGGGGCAGTGCCAGGAATAGGAGCCGTCCGCCGCGTAATGGGTGAGCGCACGAAAAAACGGCGGCACCAACGATTCGAGATAGGCACGCGCTTCTCGCCCGATATATCGGGCGAGAAACTCCGGCGTGTCTTCCAGCATGTGGATGAAGCCGTTCAGCTCACGCAGAATATCATTCGGAATATGGCGCGCGGTACGGGTTTCGCCATGCAGGAAAATCGGGATCTCGGCATTGCGGAAGCGCACTTCCTCGACGAAGCTGCGCAGCTTTTGCAGCGCCTTGCTCGTATCCTCGTCGCTGCCGGCGAGCTCCTCATCGTCAATCGACAGGATAAAGGCCGAGGCGCGCGCCTGCTGCTGAGCGAACGAAGTCAGGTCGCCATAATTGGTGACGCCGAGCACTTCTATGCCTTCCTTCTCGATGGCGTCGGCAAGCGTGCGGATGCCGAGCCCCGATGCGTTTTCAGAGCGGAAATCTTCGTCAATGATGACAACGGGAAAGCGGAAGCGCATGGCCTGCTCCAGATGGAAGCCTTGGCCCGGATGTCGTCAATTCGCATGCACTTAACCGTATTTTGTTCCTTTTGGAACAAAATCCTCGGCAATCATCACGCGAATTGATGAGACATCCGGGCTAGAGGCGGACGGATTAAAAGAAGCGGATTATACGAATCCCGCGTGCCCCGCGGGATTAAGTTTTAGGCAGCGTCACGCCAACCTGGCCCTGATATTTGCCACCGCGATCTCGGTACGACACCTCGCACACCTCGTCGGATTCGAGGAAGAGCATTTGCGCCACGCCCTCGTTGGCGTAAATGCGTGCGGGCAGAGGGGTCGTGTTGGAAAACTCCAGCGTCACGTGGCCTTCCCACTCGGGCTCCAGCGGCGTCACGTTGACGATGATGCCGCAGCGCGCATACGTGCTTTTACCCAGGCAAATCGTCAGCACACTGCGCGGAATACGGAAATATTCCACCGTACGCGCGAGTGCGAACGAGTTGGGGGGAATGATGCAGGAATCGCCCTTGACCTCGACGAAGGAGTTCGGATCGAACGCCTTGGGGTCGACAATCGTCGTGTTGATGTTGGTGAACAGCTTGAACTCGCTGGCGCAGCGCACGTCGTAGCCGTAGCTTGACGTGCCATACGACACGATGGGGCGGCCACCGGCCTGCTTGATCTGCCCCGGTTCAAACGGTTCGATCATGCCATGCTCCGCCGCCATGCGACGGATCCACTTGTCGGATTTGATAGACATGTTTAGGCTCGGCCAGACGGCAGAGGCTGGCAGGCGGCAGGATGCGCGGCCAGCGGCCGCTCGTTCCCTGCCCCCTGGCCCCTGGCCCCTGAATCCTCCATCAGGTGTTGGAAATGACGATGTTGGGGAACTTGGCGGAGTGATCCACTGCGGTTTCGCCAATTTTCACCGCCACGCGGCGCGCGATCTGCTTGTAAATTTCGGTCACACGGCTATCCGGGTCGGCCACCACCGATGGCTTGCCGGAATCGGTGTCGGCGCGAATGCTGCCCTCAAGTGGCAGCGAACCGAGAAATTCCACGTTGTAATCCTTGCACATGCGCTCGCCGCCGCCTTCGCCGAAGATGCGCTCTTCGTGGCCGCAGTTCGAGCAGATGTGCAGGCTCATGTTTTCGACCACGCCGAGGATGGGGATGCCGACCTTCTCGAACATCTTCAGGCCCTTGCGCGCGTCGATCAGCGCAATGTCCTGCGGGGTGGTGACGATCACCGCGCCGGTCACCGGTACGCGCTGCGCAAGCGTCAGCTGGATGTCGCCGGTGCCGGGAGGCAGGTCGACCACCAGATAGTCGAGCTCGCTCCAGTTGGTGTTGTTCAGCAACTGTTCCAGCGCCTGGGTCACCATCGGGCCGCGCCACACCATGGGGGTTTCGACGTCGATCAGGAAGCCGATCGACATTGCCTGAATGCCGTGGCCGATCAGCGGCTCGAGGTTCTTGCCGTCGGTCGATTCGGGCTTGCCGGTAATCCCGAGCATGGTCGGCTGCGAGGGGCCGTAGATGTCGGCGTCCAGCATGCCGACGCGCGCGCCCTCGGCGGCCAGCGCCAGCGCCAGGTTGACGGCGGTGGTGGACTTGCCGACGCCGCCCTTGCCGGACGCCACGGCGATGATGTTTTTCACGTTGGGGATCAGCTTGACGCCGCGCTGCACGCCGTGCGAAACGATCTTGAAGCTTACGTTCGCGGTGGCGCTGGTCACGCCATCAATGGCGCCAAGTCTGTCTTCGACCTGCTTTTTGATGAGGGCCAACTGACTCTGCGCCGGGTAGCTCAGCAAGATGTCGACCGATACAGCGCCGCCGTCGATCTTGATGTTGCGGGCGGATTTGGTCGAGACATAATCCTTGTGGGTATTGGGATCAGTCAACTCTTTCAGTGCGGTCTGCACCTGAAGTTCAGAAACGGCCATGTTTGCTCCAGCGGGTTAATTAGCAATCGCTCATTTTAACGAATTCCACCGCTTTGGGTGAACGAAAACGCAGAAAGGACGTGGGTTCCCTTGCCACCCGAAGGGCTATCCAAGGCGCCCTGGAGGCATCGGATGGCGGATCGGCGACGCCCCCGTCCGACATCGGAAACGCGCTTAATGAGGTTCGGCGTAATGCGCCACCAACACCGCCTCGGGCACCCGCAGTCGGATCGCCGCGACCAGTTCGCTGATCGCTCCCTGCCGCGGACGCAACGATACCCACAGCAGGTTCAGTTTCAGGTTGAGGTCGGCAAACACCACGTCATGATGCAGCGCAAGCACGGTCTGGATCTCGCGCGAAGTGCGCTCGATCTCGGCGAGCGGCCGGCTGCGCAGGCGAGGAATCAGCATCATGAAATCGGTCAGCCGCTGTCCGGCACTGTCGCGCGTGGGGGCGATCTGCCACAGGGGCAAACCCGGCACGGGCTCGATGGCGGTCGTCGGCACGGTTGAGGCATAGATCCGTATCTTCATCGCGCCTCCGCTGCCCGGCATTCAAGGCTTCAACCGCAGATCCTGCGCCACTCCGCGCCGGTCGCATGGAGGCCGCACGCGTTGCCGTAAATAACGGACGTCCTTGTGCAGATAACGCTCGAGCTCCTCGAGCGCGCGGCGATAGACCTCGCGTTTGAAGTCGACCACCACATCCATCGGCACCCAGTACTCGTTCCAGCGCCAGGCGTCGAATTCGGGATGACTGCTGGCGCGCAGCGAGACATCACAATCGCGCCCGGTCAGCCGCAGAAGAAACCAGATCTGCTTCTGTCCACGATAGAAACCGCGATTGTCGCGTCGCGTCCAGTGGGCTGGCACGTCGTAACGCAGCCATTCGCGCGTACGCCCGAGGATGCGCACATGCGCGGCCTGCAAGCCTACTTCTTCTTCCAGTTCCCGGAACATGGCCTGTTCCGGCGTTTCCCCTGCATTGATGCCGCCCTGGGGAAACTGCCAGGCGTGCTGGTTGACGCGCTTGCCCCAGAAAACCTGGTTCTGCGCATTGCACACGATAATGCCTACGTTCGGGCGGTACCCCTCTCGGTCGATCATGGCCGCCACCATCTAAAAATATTCGATTACCCGCATTCTTTCACACCCACCGGAAAATGCAAACCCGGCCCGCCCGGAAACCAATCGTTATTCATTGTTTTAATTGATGTTTCTGACAGACGCCCATGCTTCGAAATTGAAGGCGTAGCGGTAATGGCGGCGGCGCTATTCCAGCAGGGGCGCGACGTTCGCCGCCCACTGAAAGTCGCGCGCGAAGCCGCGCAAGTCGAGACCGTAGCGTTTGGACAGGTCGTCCAGCCGCGGCCGGGCCGCATCGAGCCTTGCCGCCGCGCCCGGCTCGGTGAAGCCGAACACGATCACGTTGGTTTTGTCCTGCACCGAGAGCCAGCCGACTTCGCCATCGAACGCCCGCGCCAGTCGCGCGAAATACTCGGCGAATTCGCTGTCGCGTCCCCATAAATTGACCGCCAGCACGCCACCGGGCCTGAGCGCACGCCGGCAGGCCGCATAAAATGTCTGGGTCGCCAGCGCCTCCACCTGATTGCCTGCGTCGAAGCCGTCAAGCAGGATGACGTCGGCGCTGCCGGGATGCTGACGCACATACAGCGCGCCGTCGGCCTCGATCACGCTGAGCGTCTCGTCGTCGGGCGGCAGTTCGAAATGCGTGCGCGCGGCCGCAATCACCCGCGGATCGATCTCTACCGCGGTGACGCGCGTCTGCGGGCGCTGCCTGCGGATGAATTTGGCGAGCGAGCCGCCGCCGAGACCAATCATCAGGACCTCCTGCGGCATCGGGTTGAACATCAGAAAACCCATCATCGCCCGGGTGTAGGCAAGCTCCAGATCCCACGGCCGGCTCACCCGCATCGCGCTCTGGATCGCGCGGCTGCCCAGATGCAACGTGCGCAGGCCGCGCTCCTCGGTCACTTCCAGCCCGTCATCCGTTGCCCGGCGTTTACCAAATTTCAGGCGCATTGCCGTTTCACTCCAAAATCGAGCGCGAAAGATTACACCTCCGCACGCTAAAATGCCGTTTTTCGTCCCGACTCCCCCATCATGCGCGCCACCCGGTTCTTCATTTCCACCACCAAGGAAGCCCCCTCCGAAGCCGAACTCGTCAGCCATAAGCTGATGCTGCGCGCCGGCCTCATCAAGCGCCTGGGCTCGGGGCTGTATACCTGGATGCCGCTGGGGCTGCGCGTGCTGCGCCGGGTGGAAGCCATCGTGCGCGAAGAAATGAACCGCGCCGGCGCGATCGAGCTCCTGATGCCGGCGGTGCAGCCGGCCGAACTGTGGGAAGAAACCGGGCGCTGGGCGGTGTTCGGCCCGCAGATGCTGAAGATCAAGGACCGTCACCAGCGCGATTTCTGCTTCGGCCCCACCCACGAGGAAGTCATCACCGACGTGGCGCGCCGCGAGATCAAGAGCTATCGGCAATTGCCGGTCAACTTCTACCAGATCCAGATGAAGTTCCGCGACGAGATCCGGCCGCGCTTCGGCGTCATGCGCGCACGCGAGTTCCTGATGAAGGACGCCTACTCCTTCCATGCCGGCAAGGACAGCCTCGCCGCCACCTACCAGACCATGGTCGACGCCTATGGGCGGATTTTCAGCCGGCTGGGGCTGACCTTCCGCGCGGTGGCCGCCGACACCGGCGCCATCGGCGGCTCCGCCTCGCACGAATTCCACGTGCTGGCCGACTCCGGCGAGGACCTGATCGCCTACTGTCCGGATTCCGACTACGCCGCCAACGTCGAACTGGCCGAAGCGCTTGCCCCCGCAGTGCCGCGCGCCGCGCCCCAGGAAACGCAGCGCGAAGTGGATACGCCGAAACAAACCACCTGCGAGGACGTCGCTGCCCTGCTCGACATCCCGCTGGCCCGGACCGTCAAGCTCATCGCCGTCATGGCCGACGAAAAGCTGGTCGTCCTGCTGCTGCGCGGCGACCACATGCTGAATGAAGTCAAGCTCGGAAAGCTCCCCGGCATGGCGGATTTCCGGCTGGCGAACGAGGCCGAAATCCGCGCGGCCTTCGACTGCCCACCCGGCTTTTTGGGGCCGGTCGGGATCGACCGCGCAAAAATCAAGGTCATCGCCGACCGCACGGTCGCAGCGATGAGCGATTTCGTCTGCGGCGCCAACAAGCCGAAATATCACCTGGCCGGGGTCAATTTCGCGCGTGACCTACCGGAACCCGACTTTGTAGCAGATATAAGGAATGTGACCTCCGGCGACCCCAGTCCCGACGGCCAGGGCACGCTGCAGCTGTGCCGCGGCATCGAGGTCGGCCACGTATTCCAGCTCGGCAGCAAGTATTCGCAAGCGATGAACGCCACGTATCTGGACGAAGCCGGCCAATCGCTGGCAATGGAAATGGGCTGCTACGGCATCGGCGTGTCACGCATCGTGGCTTCGGCCATCGAGCAGAACCACGACGACCGCGGCATCATCTGGCCGGAAACCATGGCACCTTTCTTGCTCGTGGTTGTGGCCATCGGCTACGGCAAGAGCGAGGCGGTTAGACACGCCGCCGATACGTTGTATGCTGAATTGGGTTCCGCCGGCTTTGACGTGCTGCTGGACGACCGCGACGAGCGCCCCGGCGTGATGTTTGCCGACGCCGAACTGGTCGGAATTCCACACCGCGTCACGGTGGGCGAGCGCGGCCTCGCGGACGGCGTGATCGAGTACCAACCGCGCCGCGCCGCGACGGGTCAAAGCGGCGAAGCGCAAAAAATCGCGCTGGCCGATGCGACGGTGTTTTTGAAGGAATTGTTGGGAGGCTGACATGAACAAGATGACGCACACCGGACTGCTGATCGCCGCCCTGCTGCTTGCCCTGCCCGCGCAGGCGGGCGGACAGCGCGAAGAGGCGATGTCGGCCAATGTGCGTTCGTCGCTGCAGCGCGGACTGGCCGACACCGCAGTCAGCCGCACTGCGTTTAGCCAGGTTGCGGATGAAGCAGCCTGGCTGAAGGAAATGTCGCGCCGGCTCGCCAAGCGCATGCCGGACGAAGGCGAACGGCTGGAATTCCTCACCACCCTGCACTGGGAAGCCTCGCGTGCCGGGGTCGACCCGCAACTGATGCTCGGCCTGATCCAGGTCGAAAGCGGCTTCCGCAAGTATGCGGTGTCTCCAGTGGGCGC
>JAJPEP010000113.1 GCA_021166845.1 Thiobacillus sp. | reverse complement strand
ACGCTCGAATTCGAGGACCAGCGGCCGTTCTACGACTGGCTGCTCGACAAGCTCGCCATAGGGGGCTTCTTCACCCGCCCGCTGCCGCAGCAGATCGAGTTCGCGCGCCTGAATCTGACCTATGTCGTGCTCTCCAAGCGCAAGCTGATCCAGCTCGTCGACGACAAGCACGTCAGCGGCTGGGACGACCCGCGCATGCCGACGCTCGTCGGCGCGCGTCGCCGCGGCCACACGCCGGAAGGCTTCCGCCGCTTCACCGACCAGATCGGCGTGTCGAAATCCGACGGCTGGATCGACTACAGCGTGTTCGAGGCCTGCCAGCGCGACGTATTGAACGACAGCGCGCTGCGCCGCATCGCCGTGCTCGACCCGGTGAAATTGATCATCGACAACTACCCGGCAGGCCAATCGGAAGACTGCTTCGCCCCCAACCACCCGCAGCAGCCGGACCTCGGCAAGCGCGCGATCCCGTTCTCGCGCGAACTGTGGATCGAGCGCGAGGACTTCGAGGAGACGCCGCCCAAGGGCTACTTCCGGTTATACCCGCCGCGTCTTGACGCGTCGGGCATTATGCAGCCCGGCAACTCGGTGCGCCTGCGCTACGGCTACGTCGTGCAATGCACCGGCTTTGACCGCGACGCCGACGGCAAGATCGTCGCGGTCCACTGCGACTACCTGCCCGACACCAAGTCCGGCACCCCCGGCGCCGACTCGGTCAAGGTCAAGGGCAACATCCACTGGGTCAGCGCCGCCCACGCCTACGAAGCCGAAGCGCGCCTCTACGACCGCCTGTTCAAGACCGCGCAGCCCGGCGCCGAGACCGGCAACTTCCTCGACGACCTCAACGCCGATTCGGTGAAAGCCATCCGCGCGCAACTGGAGCCGGCGCTGAAGGACGCCGCGCCCGAGCAGTCGTTCCAGTTCGAGCGGCACGGCTACTTCGTCGCTGATCGCGTCGATACGAAGCGCGGCGCGCCGGTGTTCAACCGGACGGTGACGCTGAAGGATTCGTGGGGGAAGGCTGGCACTTAGACAGGGGGTTGCAGGCTCCGAGGGCTTGCATCGCATGGCAGCCTTCCCATACCCCGTACCCCGCGCAATGCGTCTGGTACAAGCGCGGGCGACGGTCTGACATCACTTGAGCCGCCCGGCAAGACTGCCCGGCGGCACTGCGTGCCGACGTCGTTGCCCTGACGGTTGGGCTGGGCGGGGCCGTGGAGGGCGACGAAAATGTCGAGCAGGTCGCGGTGCGAGAATCACGCCCGGGCCGAAGCGGGTCTGCACGGCTTCGGCTCAGTGAATCTAGCGCTGCGCGCTCCGCGCCTGTTCCACGAGTTGCGCCACGAGATCCTCCGTGGCCGCGAGTACTTGCTCGCTCAGTTCGGCTACCCGCGGCGCATCCCGGCGCATCCTCCCGGGTTCGCGGTTCGCGAACAGTGTTTCCTGGTACGGCCCCCACGCGTCCCGGACTCGCGCCACGCTTGCCTTGACATGGGGCGATGCGAGGAGCGAATTTTCAATTTGCTTGAGTACGGCGGTGAAATGCGCACGGCTCAGATGCAGTTCCATATCAGCCGCAGCGTCGTAGAGTTCCCACGTACGGTAGAAATAGAATTTGGCCATGCGCTGCGACAGCATGCGCTGGCGTCCCGCGATACCGATCAGGTGATCGAGTGGCGCGAGGGTGACGCCCTCATAGGCCAGCGTCACACTATGCGCTGTCTTCTGCAAATCCTCGTTGACATCATAAAGCGCTACGGCACCCGCCTTGCTCGGCGATGAAGCCAGGATGGGCCTGCATTTGTTCCATGCAGCTTCCAGGCTGACAAGCGCACTCCGCACCCCCGGCGTCGGTTGAAACGCTCTCAGCGTCGCGAGCTGCGATTCAAACTGCTCGATCGATTCCTGCAGGATGGCCCGCGCGTCATCGGCCGCGATCCCCTGCCCCGCCATGAGATATGCCTTCACGATGCGCTGCGACAGCATGCGCTGACGCCCGGCCAGATTCACGGCGGCTGCGGTACTGAGGCTCGCCGCCGCCGGAGACACCGCCGCATGCACAACCGATGGCGATGCCATGAATGCCAACCCGGCCAGAAGCAATATGCAGAAACGGAGTCTGTCCATCACAAAATCTCCTGGCGGGTGACTCAAAGAATCGGTTGGAAATGGCCTTTTCACCCTGGCCAATCGTGCCCGGCCTGCAAGGTGTCGTGTCGAAGTCGAGCCTAATGCCTGGGGGCTTTGCAAACAACATCCTCTGCCGCGCGATGAACAATTCGCAAATCACTTCAGGCGGTCGCCGAACTTCCCCTCCGCCTTCGCCACCTTCGGCGCCACGACGAACTGGCAATACGGCTGATGCGGGTTCTGCTCGTAGTAGCGCTGGTGATAGTCCTCGGCAGGATGGAAGGTCGTCGCTTCGCTGACCTCCGTCATGATGGGTGCGCCGAACTGCTTTGATGCGGCCAACTCGGCGATCGCCGCTTCCGCCTCGGCCTTCTGCTCCGGCGTATGCCAGAAGATCGCCGAGCGGTACTGGGTGCCGACGTCGTTGCCCTGGCGGTTGAGCTGGGTGGGGTCGTGGATGGTGAAGAAGACGTCCAGCAGATCCCGATACGAAATCACGTCCGGGTCGAACGTCACCTGCACCACTGCGGCGTGGCCGGTGTCGCCGTTGCAGATGTCCTTGTAGGTCGGGTTCGCCGTGTGGCCGCCCATGTAGCCCGACACCGCGGATTCGACGCCGCGCAGCCGGTTGAACACCGTTTCGATGCACCAGAAACAGCCGCCTGCGAAGGTCGCTACCGGGTGGGTCATGTCGCGTCTCCTTTGCGCATGCACTGGCCGAAGGATGTGCCCGGCTCTTCAGGCGACCGGCACGGTTTCCTTGAACGAGGCGCGCGTCATCAACTTGTCGTAGAGCTTCGCCAGGTTGGGGTGCGCGCCGCGCCAGTCGATTTCGGGAAAGCGCAGGCCCAGATAACCGAGCGTGCAGCCGCAGGCAACATCGGCCAGCGTCATGCTGTTGCCGAGAAACCAGGGCTTTTCGCCGAGCGCTTCGGACAGGGCTTCGAGGCTGCGGAACAGGGTCTTTTCCTGCAGCACCAGCCAGTCGCCGTTCTGCTGGCCAGGCGCGCGCTTTTTCTCCAGATACACCGCCACCGCGGCGTCGGTGACGCCATCGGCCAGCGCCTCGACGCCGCGCACCATCATGCGGCTTTTCGGCTCACCGGGGATCAGGTGCGCAACCGGGCTGACATGGTCGAGATACTCGACGATGACGCGCGAATCGAACACGGACACGCCATCTTCCAGCACCAGCACCGGCACCTTGCCGAGCGGGTTGAGGCGGGACACCGGGCTGTCGGGCAGCCAGGGATTTTCGACCTGGAGATGGAAGGGGATTTTCTTTTCCGCCAGCACCACGCGGACTTTGCGGCCGTAAGGGCTGGTGAGCGAGGTGACGAGTTTCATGCGGGTTCCCTGAGTACGGCTTTATTAGGTTTGGTTATAGCGCAGCGCCGCCATTATCGCCTGTCGAAAGCAGCGGTCCAACCCGTTCGCGCAGGGCCGGCAGCACATCGGTTTCGAACCAGGGGTTGCGCTTCAGCCACAGCCGGTTGCGCGGGCTGGGGTGCGGCAGCGGAAGGAAATCCGGGGAAAAATCGCGCCATGCATGCACCGTGTCGGCCAGCGTGCGGCCGCGGCGGCGGCCCAGGTAATACGCCTGCGCGTAGGCGCCGATCAACAGCGTCAGCCGGATCTGCGGCATGGCCTGGATCAACTGCGGATGCCACAGCGGCGCGCATTCCGGGCGCGGCGGCAGGTCGCTGCCCTTCACCGTACCGGGGTAGCACAGGCCGGTGGGGACGATGGCGATGCGCGCCGCGTCGTAGAACTGCTCGCGCGTCATGCCCAGCCACTGTCGCAGCAAATCGCCGGAGGGATCGTTCCACGGAATGCCCGTCTCATGCACGCGCCGGCCCGGCGCCTGGCCGACGATCAGCAGGCGCGCGGTGGTCGAGGCGCTGAATATGGGCTTCGGGGGGTACGGCAGGTGCGCGGCGCAAACCGTGCAGGCGCGCACCCGCGCCAGCAGCTCGGCAAAGGGTTCCGCTTTGCCGGAATCGCCTGGTTTCATCGCCGTCAGGTGCGCCGTTCAGCCCGCGTGGTCGACGATGAACTGCTTGACGGCATCGACGTCGGCATCCATGACGTGCTTTTTCTGCGGCTGCGCTTCGAGGTCGGCAAGTTCGGCCGGACGCACCGGATCGATGCCGAGCGCCTCGCGGATCGCGTCCTCGAACTTGGCGGGCTGCGCGGTTTCCATGCAGACCAGCGGCACGCCGGGCTCGCGATGCTCCAGCCCCACTTTCAGGCCGTCGGCGGTGTGCGGGTCGATCATCGTGCCGTACACCTGGTACACGGTGCGAATGGTGTCGATGCGGTTGGCGTGGTTGCTCGATCCCGAGACCATGCCGAATTCGGCGACATGCTTGAACAGGCCATCCGCGTTCAGATCGAAGCTGCCGCCGGACTCGACCGCGCCCCACAGGCTGCGGATTTTTGCAGCGTCGCGTCCGGTCAGGTCAAAGATGAAGCGCTCGAAGTTGGACGCCTTGGAAATGTCCATCGACGGGCTGGAAGTGTGTTTGGTCTCAGGCCGCGGGCGGTAGACGCCGGTCCTGAAGAACTCGTCGAGGACGTCGTTTTCGTTGGTGGCGACGATCAGCTTCCTGATCGGCAGGCCCATCTGGCGCGCGATGTGGCCGGCGCAGACGTTGCCGAAGTTTCCCGAAGGCACCGAGAACGACACCTGCTGGTCGTTGCTCCGGGTCGCCGCGAAATAGGCCTTGAAGTAGTACACGCTCTGCGCCGCGACACGCGCCCAGTTGATCGAGTTGACCGCGCCGATGTGGTGGCGCACCTTGAATTCAAGGTCGTTGGACACCGCCTTGACGATGTCCTGGCACTGGTCGAACACGCCGCGAATCACCAGATTATTAATATTGGCGTCCGTGAGCGCATACATCTGCGCCTGCTGGAAACGCGTCATGCCGTGTTCGGGCGACAGCATGAAGACGCGGATGCCGCGTTTGCCGCGCATCGCGTATTCGGCGGCGGAACCGGTATCGCCCGAAGTCGCGCCGAGGATGTTCAGCTCGCCGCCGGTTTTCGCCAGCACGTACTCGAACAGGTTGCCGAGCAGTTGCATCGCCATGTCCTTGAACGCCAGCGTCGGGCCGTTCGACAGCGCCAGCACGTGCAGGCCGGGTTCCAGGGTTTTCAGCGGGGTGATGTCTTCGGCGTTCTCACCGTTGCCGGTGTAGCGGTAGACATCGGCGGTGTAGGTCTTGTCGATCAGCGCGCGCAGGTCGTCGTGCGGGATGTCGTCGATCAGGCGCGACAGCACCGCGAAGGCAAGCTCGCGGTAGCTCATGCCGCGCATCGCCGCCAGCTCGGCCTCGGAAAAGCGCGGATAGGTCTCCGGCACGTAGAGGCCGCCGTCGCTGGCCAGCCCGCCGAGCAGGATTTCGGAGAAGCGGAGTTGCGGCGCGAGGCCGCGAGTGCTGAGGTATTTCATGCTCGTCCTAACAGGGCACCAGGAAAAGGCCTCACGTCGTTGCCGTCTTTGCGAGGCGGAGCCGAAGCAATCCAGCCCGCGCAATCGTACGCTGCTGGGTTGCTTCGCGCTGCTCGCAATGACAGTGGCGAGTGCTACGGTTTCCGGGAAGGCCTCTCAAATTTATTTCATTGTAAATGCGGCCTAGCGTGGCGCCAGCTCTTCGAGGCGGATGCGCATCACCTGCCCCGCCACGGTATCCAGCGCCTCGATCCTGGCGATCGCGGCGTTGATGCGCTTCTCCACCGTGATGTGGGTCAGCAGGATGATGGTGACCTGCTCCTCGCCTTCGGCAGGCTCCTTCTGCACCATGGCGTCGATGGAAATGTTGCCGTCTGCCAGGATGCGGGTGATGTCGGCCAGCACGCCGGGGCGGTCGAAGGCGGAGAGGCGCAGGTAGTACGCGGTACGCACCTCGTCCATCGGCAGGATTGGCGTGGCGGCCAGCTGATCCGGCTGGAACGCCAGATGCGGCACCCGGTGGTGCGGATCGGCGGTGTGCAGGCGAGTGACGTCGACCAGGTCGGCGACCACCGCGGCGGCGGTCGGCTCGGCGCCGGCGCCGGCGCCGTAATACAGCCTCGGGCCGACGGCGTAGCCCAGGACCAGCACCGCGTTCATCGCGCCGTCGACGTTGGCGATCAGCCGCCGCTCGGGAATCAGCGTCGGATGCACGCGCAGCTCGATGCCGGCCTCGGCGCGCCGCGCGATGCCCAGCAGCTTGATGCGGTAACCCAGTTCCTCGGCGTACTGCACGTCCTCGCGCGTCAGTTTCGAGATGCCCTCGGTGTAGGCGCGTTCGAACTGCATCGGGATGCCGAAGGCGATCGCCGACAGGATGGTGAGCTTGTGCGCGGCGTCGATGCCCTCGATATCGAAGGTCGGGTCGGCCTCGGCATAGCCCAGGCGCTGCGCCTCCTTCAGCACGTCGTCGAAGGCCGCGCCCTTGTCGCGCATTTCGGTCAGGATGAAGTTGCTGGTGCCGTTGATAATGCCGGCAAGCCACTCGATGCGGTTCGCGGTGAGGCCTTCGCGCAGCGCCTTGATGATGGGGATGCCGCCGGCGACCGCCGCCTCGAACGCGACCATCACGCCCTTGGCCTGCGCCGCGGCGAAGATCTCGTTGCCGTGCTTGGCGACCAGATGCTTGTTGGCGGTGACCACGTGCTTGCCGTTTGCGATCGCCTGCATCACCAGTTCGCGCGCCGGCTCCAGGCCGCCGATCAGTTCGACCACGATGTCGATCGCGGGGTCGTCGACGACGTCGAAGGGATTGGTCGTCAGCGGCAGGTCGCCGGCCAGTGCACGGGCTTTTTCAAGGTCGCGCACCGCCGCGCGCACCACGCGGATTTCGCGCCCGGCGCGGCGGCTGATTTCTTCGGCATTGCGGCGCAGCACGGTGAGCGTGCCGCCCCCGACAGTTCCCAGGCCTAGCAGGCCGACGTTGATGGGTTTCATTTAAATAATCTCAGTCAAAAACTTTGATCCGCGAAAGACGCGAAGTACATACAAAACAAAAAAAGCAACCCTTGGAAATCTGTCTTTTAAGGTTTTTCTTCGTGCTTCTTCGCGTCCTTCGCGGATGAAAAATAAAAAATCAGCGATGCGCGCGCCGGCGGTCGAGGAACCGGCTCATGCGCGAAATCGCCTCGGTCAGTTCTTCTTCGTGCGGCAGGAACACCACCCGGATGTGGTCGGGGTGCGGCCAGTTGAAGCCGCTGCCCTGCACCACCAGCACGCGCTCCTCTTCCAGCAGGTTGAGGATGAACTTCTGGTCGTCGTGGATGTGATACAGCTTGGGGTCGAGCTTCGGGAAGAGGTACATCGCCGCCTTCGGCTTCACGCACGTCACGCCGGGAATCAGCGTCAGCAGCTCGTGCGCCAGGTCGCGCTGGCGCGTCAGCCGGCCACTCGGCGCGACCAGGTCGTTGATGCTCTGGTAGCCCCCCAGCGCGGTCTGGATCGCATACTGCCCCGGCACGTTGGAGCACAGGCGCATCGACGCCAGCATGTTGAGGCCTTCCAGATAGTCCTTGGCGTGGCGCTTGTCGCCCGACACGATCAGCCAGCCCGAGCGGTAGCCGCAGGCGCGGTAGTTTTTCGACAGGCCGTTGAAGGTGACGATCAGCACATCCTCGGCCAGCGAGCCGATCGAGGTGTGCAGCACACCATCGAACAGCACCTTGTCGTAGATCTCGTCGGCGTACACGATCAGCTGGTGCTGGCGCGCGATCTCCAGGATTTCCAGCAGCAGTTCGTTCGGGTACAGCGCGCCGGTCGGATTGTTCGGGTTGATGATGACGATGGCGCGCGTGTTCGGCGTGATCTTGGCACGGATGTCGTCCCGGTCGGGCAACCAGCCGGCGCCTTCGTCGCACAGGTAATGACGCGGCTTGCCGCCGCCCAGGCTCACCGCCGCGGTCCACAGCGGATAATCGGGCGCCGGTACCAGCACTTCGTCGCCGTTGTTCAACAGCGCCTGCATCGCCATCACGATCAGTTCGGAGGCGCCGTTGCCGATAAAGATATCGTCGATCTGCACCCCGGGAATGCCCTTGCGCTGGGTCTCGTGCATGATCGCCTTGCGCGCCGAGAACAGCCCCTTCGAATCGCTGTAGCCCGATGCGTTCGGCAGGTTGAGGATCACGTCCTGCACGATTTCCTCCGGCGCCTCGAAGCCGAACGGCGCCGGATTGCCGATGTTCAACTTGATGATGCGATGGCCCTCTTCCTCCATCTGCCGTGCGCGCGCCATCACCGGCCCGCGGATGTCGTAACAGACGTTGTCGAGCTTGGACGATTTACGGATGGTGCGTAAGCATGGCTTGTTGTCAGCCGTCACGATGGGTTTCCTGGTCAACCTGCGCAAAACCAAGGCAAAACAACGCCTTGGGAAACGCGCGATTTTACCGGAGCCGCCCTGCCCCGGCAAACGCCGTTGCAGTGGGCGACACCCGTAACTTCACTGAATCTGCTATGGTTTCACCATGAAACTGCACCTCAACACCGACGCCAGCCAGTTGCTGTTCACCGGCTACGGCGACGATCACGTCCTCATCAACGGTCAGCGTTTTGACAGCAGCCTGCTGCTGACCGCACGCGGCGTCGAGATCGCGCCGTGGGCCGGACAGGGTTTTGAGGCGCTGACCGCCAACCATTTTGAATGGGTAGCCCGTCACGAACTGGATATCCTGCTGCTGGGCACCGGCCCCCGGCAACGCTTTCCCCACCCTTCGCTCACGCACGCGCTGATGGATGCGCGCATCGGGCTGGAGGTGATGGACGTCGGGGCGTTGTGCCGCACCTACAATATTCTTGCGACGGAGGGACGGAGCGTGGGGGCTGCGGTGTTAATCGAGCCGAGCGACCCGCGCATTGATCCCGGATCGCCTGGCAGCCGATGCACCCAGGAGCCAGCGGGCAGGTAACGGAACCGTGATGCGCACGCCCCGCCCATCGCTAACGAGCGCGTTTCCACTCGACCTCCCTTGAAGGAGATGAGCCGGGAGAGAGGGTGACAACGGACGTGTCTAATGGTCGGCGCATGCATGATGCGCGCGCTGGGCGGGGCTACAAGAATAGGCAAGCGAAACCGCACCTCGGGTATTGCGCCCCGAGGCAGGCTACGTTGGCGCGGTTGATTTTTCCTCGTCCGCCCAATGGACAAATCTGGGTTGAACCGTCGCTCGTTCCGGATTGCGTGTAACGACGAATCCGCAGTCGTGTGCAATCAGTGTTTCGCGAGTTTCTGCATGCGTTTCTTCTCCTCCTCGCGAATTGCGGCCATCAATGTCGCATCGGGGGCTTGCCAGCGGATTCCCGCACCGCCCGCCATCCACACAACGGCCCGCGCGAATGATTCCAGCGTGAGACCGGGTTGTCCGCCCCGAGCGGGCATGGCGCGCACGCCAACCCAGCCATGCGCCGTAACGATCGCCTGCCCTTCTTCAGCAAGCTGTGCCCAGCGTTTCCGATCTCCGAATCGGGGCGCATGATTCACGCCGGTGGCATGACAGGCACTGCAAACCTCCCAGTAGACCTGTTCGCCCGTCTTCGGCAACGCCGCGACGGGTGGCCCATCGCCAAGCGCAACCGGGTGGACAAAGACGACAGGGAGAAGCGCCAGGAGGCGGAAACCGAAAAGGAGCTGGTGCATGACGGGAACGCTCGCTGATTTAGATGGTCCGGCGACGTTCTACACCTCGATTGTTACCGCACGTAGCGGACGCCGTGCGCTCAAGTTGGCATCACTTGCGCGAAGCTCGTGATAGCGGGGAATTCGCCACAATCCTTGTGTGGCTGCTTCGAGTCCGGATTGCACACCGCCAGCAGGTGCGCAATGCCGTAAGCCTGCGCGCTTTTCAGCACCGGCAAGCTGTCGTCGACAAACAGGGTGCGCTGTCTGTCGAAAGGCTCGATCGCCCGCAGCCCCTGCCAGAAATCCGGGTGTTCCTTCGGCAGGCCGACCCGGTGCGACGAGATCAGCGCGTCGAAATAGGCGTCGATGCGGGTTTCGCGCATCTTGAGGTCGAGGCTCCGGGGATGCGCGTTGGTCACCATGACCACGCGGCGCCCCGATGCGCGCACCGCCTGCAGGAAGGCCGGCACGTCGGGGCGCACCGCGATCAGGTGGGCGACTTCTTCCTTCAACTGCATGATGTCGAGCGCGAGCTCGCTGCTCCAGAAATCCAGGCAGTACCAGTTGAGCGTGCCGCTGTGACGCGCGTAATGCGCGGTGAGATGCGCACGCGCCACCTCCGGCGCGAGGCCGTGGTACTCGGCATAGCGGCGCGGCATGTGCTCAAGCCAGAAATGGTTGTCGAAATACAGGTCGAGCAGGGTGCCGTCCATGTCGAGGAAGACGGTGTCGATCCGCGGCCAGTCGATCATTGCAGCGCCGCCGCCTGGCGCCCCGGCGACGCGTGACGGCACGTCAAAACAGCTCGTCTTTGGAGATGCCGCGCCGCCGCAGTGTCTGCCGCAGCACGCGCAGGGCTTCCATCTGGATCTGCCGCACGCGTTCGCGGGTGACCTGCAGTTCCAGCGCCAGGTCTTCCAGGGTGCAGGCCTCGCAGCCGTTCAGGCCGAAGCGCCGTTCGATCACCCAGCGCTGCTTGTCATTGAGCTGCCCCAGCCATTCGCGGACGTGGTGCCCGATTTCCTCAAGCAGCAGCATTTCATCCGGCAGATGGGCGTTTTCATCGGCGATGGCCTCGCCCAGCGACAGCATGGGATCGACGTCGAGCGGCGCATCGAGCGAGGCCACCCGCTCGTTCAGCTGCATGATGCGGCGCACATCCTCGACCGCATGACCGGTCAGGGCCGCGATGTCGTCCGATGTGGCGTCGGCAACGCCGTGCGTTTCCAGATGGCGCCTGGCGCGCAGGTAGATGTTGAGTTCCTTGATGATGTGCACCGGCAGGCGGATGGTGCGCGACTGGTTCATGATCGCGCGCTCGATGTTCTGGCGAATCCACCAGGTCGCGTAGGTCGAAAAGCGGAAGCCGCGCTCGGGGTCGAATTTTTCCAGCGCATGGATCAACCCGAGGTTGCCCTCCTCCACCAGGTCGAGCAGGGTCAGCCCGCGGTTGGCGTAGTGCTTGGCGATGTTGACCACCAGCCGCAGGTTGCGCTCGATCATGGTCTGGCGCGCCTCGAAGTCGCCCTCGACCACGCGCCGCGCCAGCACGACTTCCTCTTCCGCCGTCAGCAGCGGGGCCTGGCCGATTTCGTTGAGATAAAGCTGGGTGACATCGACTTGCGGCTCGTCGAGGATGGCCGATGCCAGTTCCTCGCTGGTGTCCGCAGGCGCCTGCGGCTCCGCTTCGGGTTCTTCAGGCAGCAGGTCATCCGATTCATCGCTGGGGTCGTGGTTCATGAGCGCTCCGGCAGATAGATCAGGGGATCGAGCGGCTTGCCATAGCGGCGGATTTCGAAATGCAGCTTCACCCGGTCGGCGTCGCTGTCGCCCATCAGGGCAATCTTCTGCCCGGCGGCCACCGTGTCGCCCTCCTTCACAAGAATCGATTCGTTGTGCGCGTAGGCCGAAAGAAACTCGCCCGCATGCTTGACGATCAGCAGCCGCCCGTAGCCGCGCAGGCCGCTGCCGCTGTACACCACCTTGCCGGGCGCCACCGCGATCACCGGCGCATTGCGCTTGCCGACGATGTCGATGCCCTTGCCGCCCGCTGCGCCGAAGTGCCCGGCCAGCGTGCCCTCGGCCGGCCACAGCCAGCTGTCGACCAGCCCGCTTGCGGCCGGCGCCGGAGGCGGCATCGCTGCGACAGGCGCCGGCCTGGCCACGGCGGGCGCCACCGTCGTCACCTGGGCGCCCGACACCTGCGCCCAGCCGGCCTCGGAATACGCCAGCAGCACCGCTTGCGGTTCGCGCAGCACCGGCGGCCCCGCCGGCGTTGTCTCGTCCAGGGGACGCGCGCTCGGCGCTGGTTCGTCGTCGAGCGGCCGGATTTCGACCGCCCCCGGCGGCGGCGCCAGCCGCAGCACCTGGCCGACCAGAATACGGTCGGCCGACTCGAGCCGGTTCCAGATGGCGATCTCGCGGTGATCGAGGCCGTTGGCGAAGGCGATGGCATACAGCGTTTCGCCGCGCTGCACGGTATGCAGGCCATTGGCGGACGGCGCGATCTGCTGCGTGGCGGGGCGCGGTGCCTCGGACCCGGCCGTGCGCCCGGACCGATCGCTTACCGGCGCGGGCCCGGGCGAGGTGCAGGCAGCAAGCCCCAACAAAAGCAACAGACCCAACCAGGCGACGGGTGCGCGCCCTGCGGCGGCCATTCCGATCGCGCAACTCCGGGCAGCCGTTTGCATCACGCCACCCCGGGCAGCAGAGGGACGAACTTCACCCCTTCCAGCAGGCGCTCGGTATACGCATCGCCCTGGCGTTCCATCACGCACAGCGTCTGCGTGGCATGGCCGAGCGGCATCACCAGGCGCCCGCCATCGACCAGCTGCGCCAGCAGTTCCTGCGGCACCTCGGCAAACGCGGCCGCGATCACGATGGCGTCGAACGGCGCGAAATCCTTCGCCCCGTGCATGCCGTCGCCGTGCTTGGGCTTGACGTTGTTGACCCGGAGTTCGCGCAGCCGCACGCGCGTCCTGCCCACCAGCGCGGCGATGCGCTCCAGCGACACCACCTCACGCGCCAGCTTGCCCAGCACCGCGGCCTGATAGCCGCAGCCCAGTCCGATTTCCAGCACGCGCCCGAGCGCACGGCCATGGCTGTTCTCGCCGTGGCGCGCCAGTTCGGCCATGCGCGCCACGATGTAGGGGTTGGAAATGGTCTGCCCGAAGCCGATCGGCAACGCGGTGTCTTCGTAGGCGCGCGATTCCAGCGCCTGGTCGACGAACAGGTGGCGCGGCACACTGCCCATCGCCGACAGCACCATTTCGTCCTTGATGCCCTGCTCGCGCAGGCGCTCGACCATGCGGCCGCGCGTGCGCGCCGAGGTCATGCCGATGCCGGCGCGGGGGGTCAGCGTTTCAGCCATGCTTTCACGCTGTCCATCTGGCTGAAACGGGTCAAATCCATTTGCAGCGGGGTGATCGAAACGAAGCCGTTGGCGACGGCATGAAAATCGGTGCCTTCGCCGGCGTCCTGCGCCAGCCCGGCCGCGCCCACCCAGTACACGGTCTGGCCGCGCGGGTTGGTGGTTTTGACCACCGATTCGGCCTTGTGGCGTTTGCCCAGCCGGGTCACGCTGAGGCCGCTCAAATCGTCCCAGGCGCGATCCGGCACGTTGACGTTGAGCAGCATCGGCTCGGTCGGCGGCTGCGCCTGGATGCGCTGCACCAGTTCGACCACCACGCGCGCGGCGGCGTCGAAGTGCAGCGCATTGTGGTTGGCGAGCGAGACCGCAATCGACGGAATCCCCAGCAGATAGCCTTCGGTGGCGGCAGCGACGGTGCCGGAATAGATGGTGTCGTCGCCCATGTTGGCGCCGTGGTTGATGCCGGAAATCACCATGTCCGGCATGTGGTCGAGCATGCCGGTGACGGCCAGGTGCACGCAATCGGTGGGGGTGCCGTTGACGTAATAAAAGCCGCCCGGCGCCTGGCGCAACATCAGCGGGCGGTCGAGGGTGAGCGAATTGGAGGCGCCGCTGCGGTCGCGCTCGGGCGCCACCACGGTAATGTCGGCCAGCGGCGCGAGCGCCTGCGCCAGCGCGGCAAGGCCAGGGGCGAAATAACCATCGTCGTTGGACAGCAGGATGCGCATCAGCGGCCGCCTCCGGACAGGACAGGCAATCGGCGCAAGGAATTCATGGCGGGGATGCGGACATCGAACATGCGCCCGATTCTACCATCCCGGTTTGATCGGTTCAGCCTGCAAACCGCATATCCATCCGCGAAGGGCGCGAAGGGACGTGAAGTCTGTAACGCAAGGCCGGGGGTCAGGCCATTCCTGCACGATTTCATTCACTTCGCGGCCCTTCGCGCCCTTCGCGGACAAGCCGCTTCAGTCGTACTCCCGAGTGTAGAACACGTCGAAACTGCTCTGCTGGCCGGCCTGCGCTTCGAGCCGCACGTGCGGCGACAACTGGTACAGCACTTTCACCACCTGGCTGAGCCCGGCCAGGCTCTGTTCATAACTTAGCATCGTGCGCGAGGACAGCCGCTTGCCGACGCTGACCACGGTGCTGGAGAGATCCTCGCCCTCGCCCGCACGCACGCCGAAGCTTTCGATGCGCAGTGCCTCGGCCAGCTGCGCCTGCATGCCCACCGATTCCGCCCGGCCCAGCAGCGCGCCGGCGGCGATCTGGAGCACCGCAAACTCTTCCTGCCCCCCCGTCCCCAAGCCATGCCCCAGCACCAGCCAGGCGAGCTTTTCGGTGTCGGGCAGCGCCGGGTCGGAATACAGCGTCACCAGCGGGCGCTGCACCGTGCCGCGCACCTGCACGCCAGCCTTGACAGTCGGCGTCTTGCGCACCGCCAGGACATCGATCCCCGGATTGTCGATCGGGCCGATGAAGCTGAGCACGCCGCGCTCGATGTCGAGCGATTGCCCATAGGCGGCATAGCGCCCCTCGACCACCTGGATGCGGCCTTCGCCGCGCAGTACCCGCGAGGGATACGCCGCCAGACGCTCGCCCTCCGGGCGGTCTTGGCGCAGCACGCCGTTCGCGGTGAACACGCGCAGCTGGCCGCCCAGCCGCGCGTCGAGCCCGCCGCCCTTGAACAGGAAATCGTCGCCCAGATTGAGTTTGAGATCGAGCAGCAGCGGGATGCGCCGCGCGGCGGATTTTTCGCGCGGCGGCCGGCCGACGACGACCACATCGGAAGACAGCGCGGGACGGCTGGCTTCCTGGGTTTCGAGGCGGGCACGGTCGGCGGTGAGTTCACCGGTCAGTTGCAGGCGTTTCAGATCGAGATTGAGCTGGCTGACGCCCGAAATGATCACGCGCCGGTCGCTGCGGTTGGTGGCGGCAAACTTTTCGAAAGTGAGCGCAAGGCCGGCCTGCGGATCCCGCAGTCGCGCCTCGCCGCTCACCAGGATGCGCCCGCTCCGGCCTTTCAGCACGCCTTCCTGCACCCGCACGCGGTCGTCGGCCAGGATGAGTTTGAGCGTGCCGTCGGTGATCGCCACGCCTTC
The DNA here is from genome assembly GCA_021166845.1 of Thiobacillus sp. Lineage (GTDB taxonomy): Bacteria > Pseudomonadota > Gammaproteobacteria > Burkholderiales > Thiobacillaceae > Thiobacillus. The sequence continues at coordinate 22,812 of JAJPEP010000113.1, read as the reverse complement.
GTCGGGCATGGTAAAGCGGATCTTCTCGGCCGCAATCCGGCCGTCGATGCGCGGCGCAGCCAGACTGCCGCTGCCCGTGAGCTGGGCGTTGAGGCGGGCATCGGCGCGGACGCCGACCGGAATGAAAAGCCTGACTAGACGCAGATCGGGCACGTCGAGCTGCGCCGTCCACGCCAGCGGCGCGCTGCGCGGCAGGGTGAAGAAGGCGCCCTCGCGCAGCAGCGTCACCTGCCCGTCGGCGCGCAGCTGGCCGGCTTCGCGGCTGGCCGCCTCGATATGGGCGGTCACGTGGCTGGCCACGGCGTCGAGGTCGAGCGCCAGCGTCGTCAGCCCCAGACTCTGCGCCGGCTCCTTCATCCGCACATCGCCCGACTGGCGGCGCAGCCGCAGCTGGCCGTCGAGGCTGTCGCCGGCGCGCAGATTCCAGCCGCCATCGACCCTGAGATCGGTGGTGAAAGGCGGCCCGGTTTCCAGCAGCGCCAGCAGCGGCGCCAGCGGCAGGTTGGCGAGCGCGCCGCGGCTGGCCAGCTGCGCGCCCTGGCGGCTGAACTGCTCGACGCTCAGGCGGCCGCCCGCCAGCGTCAGCGCCAGATCGCTCACCTGCTGCCGTTCGCGCGACAGCAGCAGGGTGGCGGGCGCTGTCAGCTGCATCGGCCAGGGTCCCCGGGCCGCGGCCTGATTCAGTTTTCCGCGCCATATTTGTTGCTCGTCCAGCCCGCCCGCCAGGCTCGCCGTTACCTGCCAATCGGGCATGCGGGCGTCGAGCGTCAGGGTGTGGTCATTGCGGCGGCCCTGCAGGTCGGCGCTGACGACACTCAGGCGCTGTCCGGCCAGCGTCACCCCGCGCGCATCCAGCCGGCCGTTGAAAGCGCCGCTGGTTGCGGCCTGCAGGTCGAGTTGCAGATCCAGCGCGTCGGCGGCGATGTCGCCCGGCAGGCGCAGGCCGCTGGCGGCCGCCACCGCCTCGATCTGCAGCGCAGCGGGGTCGCCGCTGACGCTGCCGGTGCTGCTCAGTCGCCCGCCCAGGCCGAGCTTGAGGCGCGCCAGCGCAGGGGCGTCGATATCCCAGGTGAGGCGGTCGCCGGCGCGGCCGAAGGCGCCCTTCACCTTGGCCAGGTTGCCGGCCAGATCGAGGTCGATGTCGGCGTCGGCCAGATGCCGGCTTTCGTAGCGCAGCCGGCCTTGTCCTTTTACCGGGCGGCCTTCGAGTTCGCCCGGCGGCAGGGTGAACTGGCTTTGCAGGCGCAGCTCGGGCGCGAGCGCGCCGCTCGCCTTGCCGCGCGCATTCAGCCGCCCGCGCGGGAACTTGCCGAAGCGCGCCGGATTGATCTGCGTGGCGTCGAATTCGGCGGAGAACGCGCGGCCGGCATCGAGCCGCAGTTCGCCCTGCGCGGTCAGGCGTCCGGCCTGGCCGCTGAAGTTCGCCGACTCCAGCCGCAGGGTCGCGTCGGCATGGCTGAGGGTGAAGCGGCCCTGGCCCCAGGTTTCGGTCACCTCGCCGCCGAGCGTCTGGCGCGCCGCGTCGCCCGCCAGCTGCAACACGGCGCGCATGCGGGTGACATTGAGGTCGCGGTGCAACCCGGCGAAGTCCAGGCGCGGGCTTTCCAGGTTCACCGTAAAGCGGCCGTCGCGCCACTGGCCGTCGCCGGTGAATTGCCCGGCCGCGCCGAGGTCGATGACCAGGTCGCTGACGTCGGTGCGGGTGCTGTCGCCGAACACCGCGCCGGTCAGGTTGGCCAGCGGCAGGCGATCCTGGTCGAGGCGCCCGGCCAGCTGGTTGGAAAGGCTGAAGGCGCCGAGCAGGCGCTCGCCCGGCTGGCCCTCGAATATGCCGGAAAACGCCAGATCGGCGCTGGGCGCGTCGGCCACGAATTGACGCGGGTCGATGCCCTCGCCGGCCACCAGCAGCCGGGGCAGGCGCACTTTCGCAAACGGCGCCGCCTCGCCGCTGGCGAGAAAGCGCATGTCCTCGGCCGCTGCATTCAGCTGAAATTCCAGCGCGGCCAGTTCCCCGCTCAGTTCAAGCCGCGCCGTCACCGGCAGCGGGTCGCGGCGCACCGCGTCGATCTGCCCCCGCAGCGCGAACGGCGCGTCCTTGCCGAGATCGAGCTGCCCGCCGATGTCCGCCCAGGGCGTCTCCAGCGTCGCCCCGCTCAGCCGGTAGCGCTCGCCGACGCCGTCGAGGCGGGCCCTGAGATTGCTGAACGTCATGCTCGCGCCCGCCTCGCCGATGTCCAGCCGGGCCAGGTCGATCGCATGCACCCGCACGTCGAGCGGCAGGCGCAGGCTGGCGGGAAGCGCGGGCGGGGTCGGGTCCTTTTTCAGGATGCCGATCCGCATCGCCTGCGCTGCCAGCAGATCGATCTCGACGCGGCGCTGCCACAGCGCGCGCGGCTGCCATTCCAGGCGCAGGCGTTCGATCTCGATGCGCCGGGTGTCGGTGACGAAGGTCAGTTTCCGGATGTCGAGCGGCGCGCCGAGGTGGCCGTCGACGCCCTCGAACTTCAGCCGCCCGCCGCTGAGCGCCGCCACCGTTGCGGTCAGGCAGCGAAACCCGCCGGCGGTGGTCGTCATCCAGGCGCCCGCCGCGACCAGCCCCGCCAGCAGGACCAGCAGCGCGGCCAGGCCCCAGCCGGCGCGCCTCAAAACGACACCCCGAGCGAGAAATGCAGGCGAAATTCTTTTGTGGCCTCGCCATACGCCAGGTCGAGGTTGATCGGCCCCACCGGCGAACGGTAGCGCGCGCCGACGCCGTAGCCGAACGCGGGCGACAGGGCGCCGGGGCTGTCGGCCGCATCGCCCGCGTCGACGAACACCGCCATGCCCCAGTTGCCTTCGAAGAAATGGTTGTACTCGACGCTGCCGGTGGCCAGATAACGCACCGACTCCACCCCCCCCTCAAGCGTGCGCCCCAGGCTCTGGTAGGCATAGCCGCGCACCGAGTTGTCGCCGCCGGCGCGGAACAGGAAATCGGTTGGAATGCCCTCGCGTGTCTGCGCCAGCACGCTGCCGAGCTCGCCGCGCAGGATCAGGCGCCCGCTGTCGCCGGCGCGGAAGTAATGGGTGTGGCGGCCGTACAAGCGGATGAAGCTGGTGTCGGACAACAGCGCCTCGGCCGCGCCGCCGCCCTGCAGCGTGAGCACATAGCCGCGCCGCGGATAGAAGGCGCGTCCGATCGTGCGCTGGGTCCACGCATAGTTGGCCGTCAGCGCCTGGTTGCTCGCGCTCACCACATCGCCGACTTCCTGCTCCTCGGTCTGGTACTGCAACGACAGCGTCGTCTCGATCTGTCCGCGCGTGCGGGTACGCTTGGCCGCCAGTACGGTGGCGCGCGTTTCCTGCCCCTCGATGTCTTCCTGCCTGAGCTGAAATCCCAGGCTGTTCTCGTAGCCCTTGGCATCGTGCGGCCAGGTCAGCTCCGCCCCGCCGGTCTGCCGCGCTTCTTCCACACGCGCATCGAGTTTCAGGCGCAGCCCCCGCTCCAGAATGTTCCGGTGCAGCCACGACGCCGACACCCGCGCCCCGGTGTCGGTGCTGATGCCGACCCCCACGCTGAACAGCTTTTCCGGCCACTCAACCACCTCCACCTGGATCGGCGCCGCCGCCGCCAGCGCGGGATCGGGCTCGATACGCACCGTGGCCTGCGCGAAATAGCCGCTGGATTCCAGCGCCGCCTGGTAGTCCAGCAGATCCTGCTGGCGATACGGCTGGCCGGGCTTCAGCGGGCTCAGGTTGCGGATGATCGATTCGGCGTAGCGCTGGTTGCCGCTGATCGCCGGCTGGCCGTAAAAAAACGCCGGCCCGCTGTCCACCGTCAGCTTCAAATCCGCCGCCTGGGCGGCGGGGTCGATGCGCGCCTCGCTCGCCGCCAGCTGCGCCGCCGGATAACGCACCGTCAGCAACGGCCCCAGCAGGGCCACCTTGGCCGCATCCCAGTCGGCCTGGCGAAACGGCATCTCCGGCTGCAGCGTGAAATTGCGCTCGGCGCGTGCGCGCAAACGCGCCCCCGCCCCGTCCGCGTCGGCCAGCGCCCCGGCAAAGTCGATCTTCAGGGTGCGGACCCGGGTACGCGGCCCCGGCGTCACCGCAAAACGCATCACCCAGTCGTTTTCCGACTGCGTCAGGCTGCTGTCGATCCGCGGCGAGAAATACCCCTCGGTCGCCAGCAGTTCACGCGCGGTTTCCTCGCTCACCCCGCGCAGCCGCGCCAGTTCCGCCTCGTCCAGCGCCTCGCCCAGCCGCGCCGCCCGTGCCGCTTCCAGGTACTGGTCCAGCAGCGGCTTGAGCTCGCCCGGCGCCGCCACCTCCACCGTCAGGGCGTGCGCCGGCATCGCGCACAGCGCGGCAAGGAACACCAGAATTTTATAAAATCGAGCAAGCAAGACAAGCCACGCGGAAACGGTCGTCGGCCCATTCTAGGAGGTGCTCGGGTATCGGGCAAAACACGGAGAAAGCAGATTGGAGGGGCGGATTCTGCCGATCCAGCTTTTCTTTCCGGCAAGCGCCCCATTCAGCAACCATGATGTCCGCCAGCCTGCTTGTTGTTGCGGGCACGCAGCAGGGTCCAGTATCCGAAGGCATTCACGGGCAGTCTCTCCAGCACCTCCACGCGTGCCTGTCTGGTGAAATCATGCAGGCTCAGATTGGGATTGAAGCCAAGAAAACGGGAAAACGGCGCGGCCAGCTGCTCCATAACCGACACGACGGGGTTGGGGTGCAAAAAATGACTCACGATGAACAACTCGCCCTGCGGTTTGCATACCCGTCGCATCTCGTCGACCAGCCGCACCGGGTCGGGCGCCACGGAAACCACATACATCGCCACCACCTTGTCGAAGCTGTCGTCGGCAAACCCCATGCGCTCGGCATCCATCCGGTACAGCCCCGCCGCCTGCCCGAGCTGTTCGCGCGCCACGCGCGCCTTGGCGCGCGCGAGCATCTCATGGCAGATGTCGATGCCGTAGACCCGCGTCTGCGGCGGGTAGAGCGGCAACGAGAGGCCGGTACCCACGCCCACCTCCAGGATGGCATCCCCCGGCTGGCAGTCCATGCGCTCGATGGCGGCACGCCGGCCCGGTTGCAGGATGTTGCCGAAATACACGTCATAGCCGCGCGCATAGCGCCGGTAGGCCAGATCGATCGCTTCGATTTTCACGTCGCTCGCCTTTCACCCCGTGACAATTACCCAGTACAACCAGTATAGGGTTGGGTACGGGAACGCGTGCCGGCGCGTCGGTGTGAAACCGCTCACGTCACGCGCACATTGCTGAACTGCCACGGGTCGTCACTATCCAGCGCCTCGCTGAAGGGCCAGCCCCTGTCGCGCAGCGGCGTCCAGTCTCCATGGACCCCCACCATCTCACCCAGATACGGCTCGGCGATTTCCAGCACCAGCGCGTGGTCGAGATCGTCGGGCTCCACCACGCCCGCCGCGGGATTGCGTAGCGCCCACACCATGCCGGCCAGGACCCCGGCGGCCACCTGCATGCTGGTGGCGTTGTTGCAGGGCGCCAGTTGCCGCGCCTGTTCGATGGAAAGGCGCGAACCGTACCAGTAGACCCCTTTGGCGCCTCCCATCAACAGCACCCCCAACTCATCGATGCCGGAGACGATCTCGTCGCGGATGATCCGCTGCGCGCGCTGCGGCTGCCAGTTCCTGCCTGCCATTTCGTGCATCGAGAGGAGTGCATCGTCACAGGGGTGGTAGGCGTAATGGACCGTTGGCCGGTAGGTTACAGCCCCGTTTTCCCGCAGCGTGAGGTGATCGGCGATGGAGATCGACTCGCAATGGCTGATCAGCAAACCATGATAAGGCCCTTCCAGAGGCGTCCAGCTGCGCACCTGGGTGGCGGCGCCGGGACGGTTGAGATAGATGGCGGCGCCGCAACCCGATTCGTGCCGCGCACCGTCGGCTGGCCAGTGGCGCTCATGCGTCCCCCACCCCAGTTCCGAGGGCTGCAGCCCCTCGGAGATGAAGCCTTCCACCGACCACGTGTTGACGAACTCGCCGCGCTGCTTGCGCCGGGCCGCGGTCTGGGTATCGCGCTCGGCGATATGGATCGCCTTGATGCCGAGGCCGCAGGCCAGCCTCGCCCAATCCTCGTGGCAAGCCGGCTTTTTCACGCTTGCGCCGCTGGCCGCGGCGATGTCCAGCAGCGCCCGTTTGACGAACATTGAAACCAGGCCGGGATTGGCGCCCTGGGTCACGACCGCGGTCGGGCCGGGGCCGTTGGCGCGCCCGTAGGCCAGGACTTCTTCGCGCAGCGCGTAATTGGTGCGCTGCGCCACCGGTATCGAGCTGTCGGTATACACCCCGGCCCACGGCTCGATGCTGGCGTCCAGGTAGAGCGCGCCGCGCCGGCGGCACAACTCGATCAGCGCCAGGCTGGAGACGTCGACCGAGAGATTGAGCAGGAAATCGCCCCTGTCCAGCAACGGCTCAAGCACGGCGCGATAGTTTTTCCTGGTCAGCGTCTGCCGCATGAAGGCAAGGCCGGACTCGCGGGCGATCGCGGCGCCCGCCTCGTTCGCGGCCACGATCACGATCTGCCGCGGCAGGATCTCAAGGTGGCGGAACAGCAGCGGCAGCATCGCCTGACCGATGCTGCCAAAACCGATCATCACCAGCTTGCCGGGAACGCTCGCATATTTGATTGCTGATTTCATCCGCTCTCTCAAAGCGCCTCTTCTTTGCAGAACTCATGCATCGAAAGAACCAGGCCACCCGGCTTTGAACTCGATATTCAAAGCAGATCCCGCAACCGGTAGTAAAACATTCCCAGCACCAGCGCCGGCATGCGCAGCGCGCCCCCCGGAAACCGGCGATGCCTGATGCGCGCCAGCAGGTCGAAGCGCTCCGCCTGCCCGGCAATGGTCTCGGCCACCAGCCTGCCCGCCATCACCGCCAGCGCCAGGCCGTGGCCGGAAAAGCCCTGCAGGTAATAGACGTTGCTGCCCAGCCGGCCGAAATCGGGCGCCTGGTTCAGGGTGATGTCGACAAAGCCGCCCCATACGTAGGGCGCCGGCAGATCCGCCAGCTGCGGAAAGACCGCCAGCATCCGCTGCCGCATCCGCCCCGCCAGATTGCTCGGGATCATGGGGCTATAGCTTTCGCCGCCGCCGAACAGCAAGCGATGGTCGGCCGTCAGGCGGAAATAATCGAGGATCAGATTGGTATCGACCGCCGCCGCCCGCTGCCGGATCAGCGCGTCGGCGCGCGCCTTGTCCATCGGTGCGGTGGTGATGATGTAGGTGCCGACCGGCATGATGCGCGGCACCAGTTCCGGCGCGACGCGCTTGCCGAATTCCCCCAGGTAGACATTGCCGGCCAGCACCACGAAGCGACAGGCCACCTCGCCCGCCACCGTCTTGACGACCGGCTTGTCGCCGCGATCGATCCGGATGGCGGCTGAATTTTCGAAGATCCGCACCGCCGCCGCGCGTGCAGCCGCCGCCAGGCCGAGACAATATTTCAGGGGATGGAGATGGCCCGATTGCGGATCGAAGACCCCCGAGTGAAAGCGTTCGCTGGCGATCCAGCCGCCCACCTCGGCGGCGCCGATGGATTGCAGCGGATAGCCGTAGGCATGCGCCACGCGGTTGGCCCACGCCTCCAGCACCCACGCTTTCCTGGCATTGACCGCAAGGGTGAGGTGGCCGGGCACGTAATCGCACGCGATGGCATGCCTGTCGATGCGCGCGCGCAGCAACTGCAGCGCCTCGACCGAGATCTCCCAGGCGCGGCGCGCATCCGCGGCGGACAACTGCACCTCGATCGCCTCCTGGCCGGCGAAACCGAAACCGACCAGCGCCTGGCCGCCATTTCTTCCGGAAGCCCCCCAGCCCACCCGCCGCGCCTCCAGCAGCGCCACAGAATAGCCCCGCTCCGCCAGTTCCAGCGCGGCCGACAAGCCGGCATAGCCGCCGCCGACCACACAAACATCGGCCGTGATGCGCCCCGCCAGCGCGGACGAGGCCGCGGGCCGCACGACGCTCGCCTCGTAGTAGGAATTACGGGTCAGTTCAGATTCCTGCGCCCCCACCATGCCCCCTCCGCGCAAAGCGCGCGCCTTTTTGCCTGTTTATAGGACGCGGGGGTGCGGCCACCATCCGGGGTCGTCCGACAGCGAGCATTGTTCATTCCGAGGTTGTCCATTGGGCGATTTGCAGGAGGCCCGCCCTCGGGTTGAAGCTGTGGTGGTTTGCAGCGGTGCGGAAATCGGGGCGAGAGCGCCCCTCCTACAACACTGCTTGAGCCCCGTCACCGGCCAAGGCACCCCCATCACTTTGTCATTAAACCCTCACGCTTACGGGAGGGCATCGAACGCCTTGTCGGCGGCATCCCGGGTGGCTTCCATGGCTTTCCGGGCGGCATCCCGCATGGCCCTGACCGATTTTTTTGCGGCCTCTCCCGTCGCGTCGGCTGCGTTCTTGACTGCCACCTCGGCCTTCTGCACCGCTTCCCGGGTCGCCAAAGCCGCTTCCTTCGCGGCCGCCTCGGCTTTCTTCGCGGCCTCCCTGGTACCAGCGGTGGCTTTCCGGGTTGCTTCCGCAGTTTTTTGCGCGGCCAGCGTTGCGGCCTCCTCGGCCTCCCGTGCCGCCTGCCTGGCAGCTTCCGCAGTTTTTTGCGCAGTTTTTTGCGAGGCGTCCCGGACGGCCTGCTCGGCCTTTTCCAAGGCTATTTTTGCGGTTGCGGCAGCCTTGTGCGTTGCCTCCCGGGCTTCCTCTGCCGCCTTCCTCGCGGCTTCTTCCGTTTTCTGCACGGATGTTTTGGCCGTCTCGGTTGCCTTGGCCACCGGTTCCTCTGCGGCCTGCCCAGCCGCACTGATCAACAAGACTGACAGGATCAAGCATTTTTGCAGTTTCATCACATTTTCTCCTTGGGTTATGGATCAAATTATTTAGCACATTCCTCCGTGGATAGAACCTTGCCACTACAGGTGTTCTCCGGGAAACGGGTGCGTTGCGCTTTAGGTGGGGCTGGACTCGCCGCTGCCAAGCGCGGGCTTGCGCAAATCCCGGGTGAGCTCGCAGATGGCATTTTCGTCCAGGGTTTCGCGGGCGAGCAGTTCACGCGCGCAGCGCTCCAGCACCGCGCGGTTGTCCTCGAGAAGACCGAAGGCGCGGCCGAACACGTTCTTCACGATGCCGCGCACGGCCTCGTCGATGCGGCTCCGGGTGGATTCCGCCACGCGGCAGCCGCCGGCGACCATGTCCGGCACATCGAGGAAGCGCGGCCGCTGCGCTTCGTAGGCGATGTAGCCCAGATCCTCGTCCATGCCGTAGCGGGTAATCATGTCGCGGGCAATGTCGGTGGCCTTGGCCAGGTCGTCGGCCGCGCCGGTGGTGAGTTTGCCGTAGACCAGCTTTTCCGCGGCGCGTCCGCCCAGCAGCACGGCGATCTTGTTTTCCAGTTCTTCCCGCATCATCAGGTAGCGATCCTCGGTGGGGCGCTGGATGGTGTAACCCAGCGCGCCGATGCCGCGCGGGATGATCGAGACCTTGTGCACCGGGTCGGTGCCAGGCAGCGCCAGCGCCACCAGCGCATGGCCCATTTCATGGTAGGCCACGGTTTCGCGTTCCCTATCGTTCAGTATGCGGTTCTTCTTTTCCAGGCCGGCGACGATGCGCTCCACCGCTGCCGTGAAGTCGGCCAAGGTCACCGCATCCGCCTTGCGGCGCGTCGCCATCATCGCCGCCTCGTTCGCCAGGTTGGCGAGATCGGCGCCGGAAAAGCCGGTGGTGAGCGCCGCGACCTGTTCCAGATCGACCTCGGGCGCGAGCTTGATCTTCTTGACGTGCACCTTGAGGATGTCCAGACGGCCCTTCTTGTCCGGTCGATCCACCAGCACCTGGCGGTCGAAGCGCCCGGCACGCAGCAGCGCGGGATCGAGAATCTCCGGCCGGTTGGTGGCGGCGAGGATGATGAGCCCGACCGATGTGTCGAAGCCGTCCATTTCGGTGAGCAACTGGTTGAGCGTCTGCTCGCGCTCGTCATGGCCGCCGATGGGCCCGCCTGCACCGCGCGCGCGGCCCAGGGCGTCGAGTTCGTCGATGAAGATGATGGCCGGCGCTTTCTCGCGCGCCTGTTCGAACAGGTCGCGCACCCGCGCCGCGCCGACGCCGACGAACATCTCCACGAACTCGGAACCTGAAATGGAGAAGAACGGCACCGCAGCCTCGCCGGCCACCGCCTTGGCGAGCAGCGTCTTGCCGGTGCCGGGCGGGCCCACCAGCAGCACGCCCTTGGGAATGTGCGCGCCGAGCCGGCCGTATTCCTGCGGGTTCTTGAGGAACTCCACCACTTCGGCCAGTTCCGCCTTGGCCTCGTCCACCCCCGCCACGTCGGCAAAGGTCACGCCGGTGTCCTTCTCCACGTAGACCTTGGCGCGGCTTCTGCCGAGGGTCATGAAGCCGCCCATGCCCTGCTTCTCGGCGAAACGGCGGAACAAAAAGAACCACGCCGCGAAAAAGACCACTGCCGGCAGCACCCACGACAGCAAATCACGCAGGAAGGTGCTCTCGATCACGCGCGCGTAGGGCACGCCGTACTGGGACAGGCGCGCGGCGAGATCGGGCTCGACGCGGGTGGCGACGATGAGGGTCTTGCCCTTTGGGTCGGGGCTCTTCAGCTTGCCGGTGAGCGTCTTGTCCGACACCAGCACCTCGGCCACGCGGTCCTCCTTCAGCGCCTGTTCGAATTCGCTGTAGGGAACCGGCTCCACGGTGCGCGCCGTCTGCCACCAGTCCTGCAGCGTCAGCAGCAGCAGAATGGCGACCAGCCAGTAAGCGAGATTCCATTGGGTTTTCTGTTCCATGGCAGGGCCCTCGTGTTCATCGCCGTCAGCCGCCAAGGTTGCGCACACGGGCGCGCAGGGCGTCGAGTTCCTCCAGCAGGTCGGCCATCAGCGCCGCAAGTTCTGGCACTGCGTCGAAATCCCGCTCCAGTTCGCGCATGCGCTGGGCATGGATGAGCGCCGCACCGGAAAAACGCCACACCCCGGCCACGCTTTCGGCGTGAGGGATGAGCCCTTCCTCCAGGTGCCGGACGAGCCAGTCGGGCTCGACGGCGCACGCGGCAGCCATCTGCTCCAGCGTGAGCCAGGTGTCTTCCATCAGGGTGCCGACCAGGATGTCTTCGTCATGCATGACTCATCTCCTTTGCCGTGGGTCGAAGGCGAATTCCTTCGCCATCTGTTCATAGAATTCTCGCGCCCGGGGCGTGTCGGCCGGCGGCAACATGACCTCGATGGTCAGCATCAGGTCGCCTGGCGGCTCGCCGGGGATGCCCCTGCCGCGCACCCGCAGCTGGCGCCCGGATTGCGCGCCTTGCGGAATGCGCACTTTCACCGCCCCACCGGGCAGATCCACGCTGACGACCGCGCCCAGTGCCGCTTCCCACGGCGCCACCGGCAGCTTCAGGAAAAGATCGCGCCCCTCCACGCGAAAACGCGGATGGGGCTTGAACTGCACCTCCAGCAAGAGATCGCCGGCCGGGCCGCCGCCGATTCCCGGCGCGCCCTGGCCGGCCAGGCGGATGACCTGGCCGGCCTTGATGCCCCCGGGGATCTTCACGTTGAGGGTGCGGGATTCCAGCATCACCCGGCCCTGGGCATCCATTTTCGGCGCGCGCAGCGAAATCTGCCGGGTGGCGCCGGTGAAGGCATCCTCCAGGTCGAGAACCACCTTGGCATGGTGGTCCTCGCCCTGCGCACGAACGCTGCCGCGACGGGCATGGGCCTGGCCGAAGCCGCGCCCGCCCATGCCGGCACGGCCGAAGATCTGCTCGAAGAAATCGGAAAAGCCGGCGGTCTCGCCCGGCGCGTAGCCATGACCGGAAAACTCGAAGCCGGCGTCCCAGTCGGGCGGCGGCCGGAAGTCCTGCCCCGGCTGGTAATCCTTGCCCAGCTGGTCGTAGGCGGCGCGCTTCTCCGGATCGGACAGCACCGCATAGGCCTCGTTCACGTCCTTCATGCGCGCCTCGGCGTCCTTTTCCCTGGACACGTCCGGATGGTACTTGCGCGCCAGCTTGCGAAAAGCCTTCTTGAGGTCGCCCGCCGTAGCATCGCGCGGCACGCCCAGCACTTCGTAATAATCCCTGAATTGCATAGCGATCCTTAGGCGGATGGATTCGTTTTCGCCTCAACGCAAGGAGGCGTCACGCAGATTTCAGCGTAGTCCATCCCCGCACCACCCATTCGTGGAACGGATCGCCTGCAGCCGGCCTGTCGAAAAAGAAGAACAACGTGAAAGTGGAAAACATCAAGGAAAGCATGGGTTCGTTCTGGGGCAAGCTGACCGTAGGCTGGCGACATTCTCTGGCGTCGATCCTCCTATGGCGCGGCGCGATAAAAAGCCCGCGACAGAGCGGACCGACGCGCGATAAAGGATGCCGTGATCTTGAATCATCCAAGATCGCGCCTACATTGAATAGGCGGCTGCACGCACAGCCAGAGCCGAATTCATCAACGTTTCACAAAGGAATACATCATGGCCAACATCACCCGTTACGATCCCTTCAGTCTGGTTAGCATCGATCCGTTCGGCGATATCGATGACCTGTTCAAGGGTTTTTTTGTGCGCCCCGCCCTTCTCGAAGGACTGCCTCAGATGCAGATCAAGATGGACGTGAAAGAGGATGACAATGCCTATACAGTGCATGCCGACATCCCCGGCGTGAAGAAGGAAGACATCCAGGTCAGCATCGAAGGCAACCAGGTTTCGATCAGCGCCGAAACCAAGACGGAGAAGGAAGAGAAAAAGGACGAAAAAGTGCTGCGTTCCGAGCGCTACGCCGGGAAGGTGGCACGCAGTTTCACCCTCGCCCATGACATCGACGAAGCCAAGGCCCAGGCCAAGTACAAGGATGGTGTGCTGGAGCTGACGCTGCCGAAAGAAGCGGGCGCCTCGACCAAGAAGCTTGCAATCCAGTAAGTTCTGAAAAGCGGTTCGAGGCGGCGCCCTCATAACTGGGCGCCGCTTTTTTTATTTGCGCTCATCGGACCTTCAGGCCCGCCGGCCAAGACACGCCATTCGGCCTTTCTACGGGACTAGCGTCCGGCCTCGCGTCCTTTGGCCGGCCGGCACCAAGAAAATCGAGTAGGGTGAGGGGTTACCCCCTCAGCCCTCTCACACCACCGGACGTGCGGTTCCGCATCCGGCGGTTCAAGCAGAACACTGGAGACGTTGGTGGGTGTCCACCAGCGAGACCAGCCCCATTCGTGCAAAGTATTTAGGTGGCAGCGCATGGGTCATATGACTGGCCCCTGCATTCCACCACGGGCCGCGCCCGTTGACACTCGATTTCCATGCGCGGCGGGCATCCAACCCCAGCGCGCGCAGCCTGGATTCTCGCGTCCATGGGCGCTTCCACTGCCGCCAAATGATATCCCGCAGCCAGCGCCTGACCCATACATCCAGCTCCTCAATGGGACGCCTGCCCTGCGAATACTGGAAGTAGTTCATCCAGCCGCGCAGCACAGGGTTCAGCGTGGAAATAATTTGAGCCAGTGAACGTCCCCGCCCTTTGCGGCACAGGTCTTTGACCCGCTCCCGCAGACGGGCAAGGCTCTCCGCTGCGATGCGTATCCGGGTCTGTTTGTGCACGGTCACGCTATATCCCAGGAACTTGCGTGCCCAGGGTCTCGCCACCGCGCTCTTGGCTTCGTTCACGGTGAGCTTGAGTCGGTTCGCAAGAAACTCCCTCATTTGCGCCATGATGCGTCGCCCAGCCCGTGCGCTTCCGACATAGATGTTGCAGTCGTCCGCATAACGGCAGAAGGCCAGCCCCCGCTTCTCCAGCTCGCGGTCGAGATCAGTCAACAAAATGTTCGATAGCAAGGGAGACAACGGCCCGCCTTGCGGCGTGCCTTGCGTCCGTGCCGTCTCGATCCCCTCGGCCATCATGCCCGCTTGCAGGTATCGGCGGATGAGGCGCAAGACTCGCTTGTCCTCAATCCGTCTGGCTATCCGTGACATGAGCACGTCGTGGTTAACCCGGTCGAAGAACTTCTCCAGGTCCATGTCCACCACCCAGCGCTTGCCGCCTCGGATATGTTCTGCCGCCCGTAGCACCGCTTGTTGAGCGCTTCGCCCCGGTCGAAAGCCGTAGCTTGCGTCCGAGAATTCCGGCTCGAAGATCGGTTGCATCACTTGGTGTAGCGCCTGTTGAATCAGTCGATCCACGACGGTCGGTACGCCGAGTGTCCTGACCCCGCCGTTCGGCTTCGCCGAGTGTCCTGACCCCGCCGTTCGGCTTGGGGATGTCCACCCGGCGTACTGCCCGAGGCAGATACGTTCCGTCCAGTAGCGCCGCCTTCACACTTTGCCAGTTAGCCTGCAACCAGCCTTTCAGGTCTTCTGTACGCAAACCGTCTACGCCGGGTGCGCCGTGATTCCCGATGACTCGTTGATAAGCCCGCTGCATGTTGCTGCGTTCTACCACGCACTCCATCAGCGCGTGATTCTCCGATTTCGTTCGCCCGGCTGTCGCTGTTCCTATCGAAGCACCGGCGAGCGCCATCCCCGGATTCCGTCCGGTTGCTTCACTCTCGGCCTCCCTTACAGGAGCTTCTGCTTCATTGACCGGATTCAAGATCAGTCGTCCTACTCTCGGTACCGCTTGTTCGGCCCTTCAGCCCCTATTTGGCGCCTACTATGGCCTCTGCTGACTCCTGACAGCGCATCCTGCCGCCTCTCGACGCCAGTAGCCTTGCGGCACACTGTCAGGTCTCCCCGGGTATTGCGCATCTACTGTCACACTTATGCCTGTCGGATCTACGCTATGCCATTCCGTGTAAGTATCGGGCTTCAGTGAATTGGGCCACCTCACCCCGGCACGTCGCCTCATATCCGCTTCCTGTTCGTCAGGCCAGTGCTTTGCCTCCAGCTTCCTTCAGATTCGCAGTCGCCTGCGACACCCTTGCCTTTGGCTAACCGTTCCCCTTACCGGGTCGGTAGAGGTCTTTCACCTCCTAGCAGATGTGCCCTGCCGGGCGCACCCAAGAAAGAGGGCGGAATTCCGCCCTCTCATTCCGCCCTACCCAGCCTGATCAAGCCGGCTGGGCGGCCGCCTTCTCGAAACTGAACACCCCGTTCTGCGCATCGATACGGATGGTGTCTTTCGGCCCGAAGCGCCCGGACAGGATTTCCTTCGCCAGCGGATTTTCCAGTTCGCTCTGGATGGCGCGCTTGAGCGGCCGGGCGCCGTAGACCGGGTCGAATCCGGCCTTGGCGATTTCGGCGAGCGCGGCTTCGGTAATGTCGAGCTGCATCTCCATCTGCGCCAGGCGTTGTTCCAGGCCTTTTAGCTGGATGCGCGCGATGCTGGCGATGTGCTTCTCGTCCAGGGCGTGGAAGACGACGACTTCGTCGATGCGGTTGATGAACTCGGGGCGGAAGTAGGACTTCACTTCGCCCAGCACGGCGAGCTTGATGACCTGGTAATCGTCGCCGCTCATCTGCTGGATCATCTGGCTGCCAAGATTGGAGGTCATCACGATCACGGTGTTGCGGAAGTCGACGGTGCGACCCTGGCCATCGGTGAGGCGGCCGTCGTCGAGTACCTGCAGCAGCACGTTGAAGACGTCCGGGTGCGCCTTTTCCACCTCGTCCATCAGGATGACGGAGTAGGGTTTGCGGCGCACGGCCTCTGTTAAATAGCCGCCTTCTTCATAGCCGACATAGCCGGGCGGCGCGCCGATGAGGCGGGCGACCGAGTGCTTCTCCATGAATTCGCTCATGTCGATGCGGATCATGTGGTCGGCGGAATCGAACAGGTATTCGGCGAGCGTCTTGCACAGCTCGGTCTTGCCGACGCCGGTGGGGCCGAGGAAGAGGAAGGAGCCGAGGGGGCGGTTGGGGTCGGACAGGCCGGCGCGCGAGCGGCGGATGGCGTCGGAGACGACGCGCACGGCTTCGTCCTGCCCCACCACGCGGCTGTGCAGCTTGTCTTCCATATGCAGGAGCTTGTCGCGCTCGCCCTGCAGCATCTTGGACACAGGTATTCCAGTAGCCCGCGAGACGACCTCGGCGATTTCCTCGGCGCCGACTTCGGTGCGCAGCAGCTTGAAAACGGGCTTGGTGTCGGCCGCTTCGGCGTGCTTCAGCTGGGCTTCCAGCTGCGGCAGCTTGCCGTACTGGATCTCGGCCACCTTGTCGAGCTTGCCCTGGCGCTGCAGCTCGACCATCTCGCCGCGCAGCTTGTCGATTTCTTCCTTGATGTGGGCGCTGCCCTGCACCTGGGCCTTTTCGGCTTTCCAGATTTCTTCCAGATCGTTGTATTCGCGCTGCAGGGTCAGCAGCTCGTCTTCGATGAGTTGCAGGCGTTTTTTGGACGCCTCGTCCTTCTCGCGCTTGACCGCCTCGCGCTCGATCTTCAGCTGGATCATGCGCCGCTCGAGCTTGTCCATCACCTCGGGCTTGGAATCGATTTCCATCTTGACCCGCGCCGCGGCCTCGTCGATCAGGTCGATGGCCTTGTCGGGCAGGAAGCGGTCGGTGATGTAGCGATGGCTGAGCTCGGCCGCCGCGACGATCGCGGGGTCGGTGATGTTGACGCCGTGGTGCAGCTCGTAGCGCTCCTGCAGGCCGCGCAGGATGGCGACGGTCGACTCCACGCTGGGTTCGTCGACCAGCACCTTCTGGAAGCGGCGCTCCAGCGCGGCGTCCTTCTCGACATACTTGCGGTACTCGTCGAGCGTGGTGGCGCCGATCAGGTGCAGCTCGCCGCGCGCCAGCGCGGGTTTCAGCATGTTGCCGGCGTCCATCGCGCCTTCGGCCTTGCCCGCGCCGACCAGGGTGTGCAGCTCGTCCAGGAACATGATGTAGCGGCCCGGATCCATCGCCAGCTCTTTTAGCACGGCTTTGAGCCGCTCTTCGAATTCGCCGCGGTATTTGGCGCCGGCCAGCAGCGCAGCCAGATCGAGCACCAGCACCTTCTTGCCTTTCAGGGTTTCCGGCACTTCGCCATTGACGATCCGCTGCGCCAAACCCTCAACAATTGCAGTTTTTCCGACGCCGGGTTCGCCGATCAGCACCGGGTTGTTCTTGGTGCGGCGCTGCAGGATCTGGATCGAGCGGCGGATTTCGTCGTCGCGTCCGATCACCGGGTCGAGCTTGCCTTCGCGCGCGCGCGCGGTGAGGTCCAGGGCGTACTTGGCGAGCGCCTCGCGCTGGCCTTCGGCTTCCTGCGACTGCACCGCCTCGCCGCCGCGCACGGCCGCAATCGCCTGCTCCAGCGCGGCCTTCTGCACGCCGTGCTGCTTCAGCAGGCGCCCGGTTTCGCCCTTGTCGTCCAGCGCCGCCAGCAGGAACAGCTCGGAAGCGATGTAGGCGTCGTTGCGCTTCATCGCCTCCTTGTCGGTCAGGTTCAAGAGGTTGTTGAGATCGCGCGAAATCGCCACTTCGCCGCCCTGGCCCTCCACCTTGGGCAGGCGCGTCAGCGCCTGGGTCAGCGCCGCTTTCAGCGCCGGCGCCTGCGCGCCGGCGCGCGACAGGATGGCCGCCGCGCCGGCGCCTTCCTGGTTCAGCAGGGCGAGCAGCAGGTGCTGCGGCTCGATGTAGGCATGATCGCCGCCGACGGCAAGGCTTTGCGCGTCGGAAAAGGCTTGCTGGAACTGGGTGGTGAGCTTGTCAAAACGCATAAGTGGCCCCGTGCTAAGGTATATTCGATGTCACCCAAATGATGCCGTCTGAGGCGATTTCAACCCGCCATGTCTGAATTGAATGTAGATCAGGTTCTGTCCGATGTTGCGCGCGCGCTGGCCGAGGACGTCGGCGGCGGCGACCTCACCGCCCTCCTCATCCCCGCGACGCAAACCGCGCGCGCCCGCGTCATCAGCCGCGAAGCCGCGGTGATCGCCGGCCGGCCATGGTTCGACGCCTGCTTTCAGGCGCTCGACCTCGGTTGCGTCATCGACTGGAAGGTGAGCGAGGGCGACGCCGTCGCCGCCGACAGCGCGCTGGTCGAAATCAGCGGCAACGCGCGTGCGCTGCTGACCGCCGAGCGCATGGCGCTGAATTTCCTGCAAACCCTGTCGGCGGTGGCCACCGCTACCCGGCCCTATGTCGAGGCCGTGCGCGGCGCCCATGCCGCCATCCTCGACACCCGCAAAACCCTGCCCGGGTTGCGCATCGCCGAGAAATACGCGGTGCGGGTCGGCGGCGGGCAGAACCAGCGCGCGGGGCTGTACGACGGCATCCTGATCAAGGAAAACCACATCGCGGCGGCGGGCGGCATCGCGCAGGTGCTCAACGCCGCGTTCGAACTGGCCGAGGGCAAGATCGGCGTGCAGATCGAAGTGGAAAATATCGACGAGCTCGTCCAGGCGCTCTCTGCCGGCGCGCCGCTGATCCTGCTCGACAACTTCAGCCTCGCGGACATGCGCCGCGCGGTGCAGCTCACCCATGGCCGCGCCCTGCTCGAAGCCTCCGGCAACATCACGCTGGAGACCGTGCGCGCGGTGGCCGAAACCGGGGTCGACCGCATTTCCGTCGGCGGCCTCACCAAGCATATCCGCGCGGTGGACTTGTCGATGCGCATCGAATGATTGAAATCGTTCGCGTCCGCTATGACAACCCCGCGCATGCCGCCGCGCTGATCGGCCTGCTGGATGCCTACGCGCGCGATCCTGCGGGCGGCGGCGAACCGCTCGACGAGTTCGCCCGCGACAATTTAATTGCCGAACTCGCCGCACGCCCCTTCGTCTTCAGCGTACTGGCGTTCGACGGCGACACGCCGGTCGGCCTCGTCAACGCCATCGAGGGCTTTTCCACCTTTGCCTGCCGCCCGCTGGTCAACGTACACGACGTGGTGGTGGCGGCCGGCCACCGTGGACGCGGCATCGCTGCGAAGCTGTTTTCCGAAGTCGAGGCCATCGCCCGCGAACGCGGCGCCTGCAAGCTCACGCTCGAAGTGCTGGACGGCAATGCGCCGGCCCGCGCGCTGTACCGGCGGCTCGGCTTTGCCGCCTACCGGCTCGACCCCGCCATGGGACACGCGCAGTTCCTGCAGAAGTGGCTGACCTGAAGCAGGCATTCGTCGCGCTGGCGCTGGCATGGGCCGCGTGGCTGCCGCATCCGGCATGGAGCGACGCGCCGCCGCCCGCCCCGGCAATGCTGCTGGCCGAGGTGTACGCGGCCGACATCGACGTCACGCAATACTGGGTCAGTGAAAAATTCGACGGCGTGCGCGCCCAGTGGGACGGCCGCACCCTGCGCTTTCGCGGCGGCGGCAGCGTTCCCGCGCCGGCGTGGTTTACCGCGGGGTTCCCGGCGCAGCCGCTGGACGGCGAGTTGTGGATCGCACGCGACCGCTTCGACGCGCTGTCGGGGACGGTGCGCAAGGCCGAAGCCGTGGATGCCGAATGGCGGCAGGTGCGCTACCTGGTTTTCGAACTGCCCGGCGCGGCGGGCGACTTCACCAATCGGGTCGGGCAGATGCGGCAACTCGTCGCGCAGGCGAAGCTGCCATGGCTGCAAGCCGTCGAACAGACCCGCGTGGCCTACCGCGCCGCGCTGATGCAGCGGCTCGACGCCGTGATGCGCGCGGGCGGCGAGGGCCTGATGCTGCACCGCGCCGACGCGCCCTATCTGACCGGCCGCAGCGACGCGCTGCTGAAGCTGAAGCCGTGGCAGGACGCCGAGGCCATTGTGGTCGGCCATACGCCGGGCAAGGGGAAATACCAGGGCATGACCGGCGCGCTGCAAATGGAAATGCCGGACGGCAAGCGCTTCCGTCTCGGCAGCGGCCTCTCCAACGCGCTGCGCCGCCAGCCGCCGCCCATCGGCACCCGCATCACCTACCGCTACCAGCACCTGACGAAAAAGGGCCTGCCGCGCTTCCCGCGCTACCTGCGGGTGCGGGAAGACTTCTAGGACAACGCAGGCTTATTCTGTCTTATTCTGTCATCGCAAGGTTCGCAGAGCCGTGGCGATCCACGGTGCGTAGGGTGCACTCCGTGCACCTATCTGGCATCAATCGGCGCACGGAGTGCACCCTACTCCAAGCATCTCGCGCCCGAATGAACAATCGCGGTCATTCCAGCCAGATCAGCGCAGCCATGCGACCGGTGACGCCGTCGCGGCGGTAGGAAAAGAAGCTGTCCGCTTCGCTGAAGGTGCAGCGCCCGCCGCCATGGATCGCCTGCACGCCGGCGTGCGCAAGGCGGATGCGCGCAAGCTGGTAGATGTCGGCGAGCCATTTGCCCGCTGTGGGCTGCGACGCAAAGGCTGCAGCCGCCTGCGGGTGCTGCGCGACAAAGGTCTCGCGCACCTCGTCGCCCACTTCGAACGCCTGCGGGCCGATGGCGGCGCCCATCCAGGCAAGGATTCCTTCCGGCGGCGCCTGCATCGCGGCCACCGCGGCTTCCAGCACGCCGCCCGCCAGCCCGCGCCAGCCGGCATGCGCGGCGGCGACGACACTGCCGGCGCGGTCGCACAGCAGCACCGGCAGGCAGTCGGCGGTGAGCACGACGCAGACCTGCCCTGCCTCGCGGGTGAACGACGCGTCGGCTTCGGAATTCGGTTCACGTCCGAGTTCGACCACCCGTGCGCTGTGCACCTGTCTTAGCCAGCCCGGCCCAACCGGCAGCTGCCGGCGCAGGCGCGCGCGGTTGGCCGCGACGTGAAGCGGATCGTCGCCGACGTGGTCACCGAGGTTGAGGCTGGTCCAGGGCGCCTGGCTCACCCCGCCTTCGCGGGTGGTCATCAGACATTTCACCTGCGGCGGCGCGGGCCAGTCGGGCTGGATCATCCGATTAGCCGCCCCAGGTGGTGTCTTCGCGCAGGGCGTGCAGAAGCGAGGTGAAATCGGGCGGCAGGGGGCATTCCCACTGCATGAATTCCTGGGTGACCGGATGGATCAGGCCCAGCCTTTCGGCGTGCAGCGCCTGGCGCGGGAACGGGATCTTGTGGTGGTTGCGGCGGCTGGCGCTGTATACCGATTCGCCGACCAGCGGGTGGCCGATGTGCTGCATGTGCACCCGGATCTGATGGGTGCGCCCGGTTTCCAGCTTGCAGCGCAGCAGGGTGATGCCGGGAAAGCGCTCGACCACTTCGTAATGCGTGACCGCTTCCTTGCCCATGCTGTGCACAGTGCGCTTGACGCGGTTGTGGGGATCGCGCGCCAGCGGCGCATTGACGGTGCCGCCGTGGTCAACCTCGCCATACACCAGGGCCAGGTATTCGCGCTTGACGGTGCGCGCCTGCAGCTGGCGCACCAGATCGGTGTGCGACATGAGGGTTTTGGCAACGACCAGCAGACCCGAGGTGTCCTTGTCGAGCCGGTGCACGATACCGGCGCGCGGCAGTTCGGCCACCTGCGGCGCCCGGTGCAGCAGGGCGTTCAGCAGCGTGCCGTGGCGGTTGCCGCTGCCGGGATGGGCCACCAGGCCGACCGGTTTGTCGATCACCAGCAGCACCGGGTCCTCGAATACCACGTCGAGCGGGATGGCCTCTGGCGCATCGGGCGTGGCGTTGGGGTCGGGCTCGATCTCGACCCGCACCGACTCGCCGCCGCTGACCTTCATCCGGGTGGTGCCCCAGGCGTCGTCCACCGCGATCTTGCGTGCGCGGATCCAGTTCTGGATGCGGTTGCGCGAAAACTCGGGCAGCATGGCGGACAAGGCCTGATCCAGGCGCTGGCCGCCCTGCGCATCGGGGATCACCAGCCGGCGGATGTCGCCTGCAGGATTTCCCTTATAATCGGCCGACGAACTTTCTGTGTCTTTTTCCATGCTCAAGCAATGTTCTTCCGGTTCCAATACATTCAATCGGGTATTAAGCCTCGTGCTGCTGGCCGCCACGCTCGCTCTGGGGGGCTGCGGCCTGTTGCCCGAGGTCAAGGACGAGACCTCGGGCTGGTCGGCGCAAAAGCTCTACGCCGAGGCCAAGGATAATCTCAACAGCGGCAATTACGAACGCGCGGTCAAGCTATTCGAGACGCTGGAATCGCGTTATCCCTTCGGCCGTTATGCGCAGCAGGCGCAACTGGAAGTGGCCTACGCCTATTACAAGGACAACGAGCCGATTTCCGCGATTGCCGCGTGCGACCGTTTCATCAAGCTGCACCCCAACCATCCTAACGTCGATTACGCTTACTATCTAAAGGGCCTCGCGAATTTTAACGACGACCTCGGCCTGCTGGGCAACCTGGTCGATCAGGACCTGAGCGAGCGCGATCCCCGGGCGGCGCGCGATGCGTTCCTGGCCTTCAAGGAACTGGTCACCCGCTTCCCCGACAGCAAATACGCCGCCGACTCGACCGCCCGCATGACCTACCTGGTCAACGCGCTGGCCAGCAACGAAGTGCACGTCGCCAAATATTACATGAAACGCAAAGCCTGGGTCGCTGCCGCCAACCGCGCAAAGGAAGTGCTGAAAACCTACCCCGAAGCCCCTGCGCTGGAAGAAGCGCTGGCGGTCATGGTTGTGGCATACGACAAGCTGGAACTCGTCGCGCTGCGCGACGATGCGCAGCGCGTGCTGAATCTCAACTTCCCCAACAGCCAATACGCCAAGGGCGTCAGCACCGAAGGCAAGGCTTGGTATCGTTTCTGGTGATCGCTTAGGCGACATGCATAATCGATCGCCGCCGCCCTGATCAAAACGGCGATCAGATTGCGGCCTCACCCGATTCTCCGGTGCGGATGCGCACCACCTGTTCCATGTCGCTGACGAAAATCTTGCCGTCGCCGATCTTGCCGGTGCGCGCGGCGGAAATGATCGCCTCCATCGCGCGCTCCAGCAGGCTGGCGGCGATGACGATCTCGATCTTAACCTTGGGCAGAAAGTCGACCACATACTCGGCGCCAC
>JAJPEP010000099.1 GCA_021166845.1 Thiobacillus sp. | reverse complement strand
TGCGGCCGTGCAGAATGGATAACCAGCGGATGCGCAGCAAGGCCTCTTCGGGCAGCGACAGGCGCAGCCTATCCACCACGTAGAGCTTGTCCAGGTCGATGTCCGGCTGATAGAAACGATTGAACAGGGCGACGCCGTTCGCGCCCGCGAGTTCAAGCTGTTTCACGAAATGCGGCAGCGAGGAAAAGAACGGCGACAGCTTCATGACGATGGGAACGCTCACCACCTGACGCAGTTCGGTGAGCAGGCTGAGATAACGCGCCTCCACCGCCTCGCCGGGTTCCATCATCTCCGCCGCGACGTGATAGACGTTGAGTTCCAGCGCATCGGCGCCGGCCTGTTGCAGTTCCCGGCCCAGCTCCACCCAGCCGGACGGGGAGATGCCGTTGAGGCTTGCCACCACGGGAATTTCCAGGCGGCATTTGAGCTGCTGCAGATGCGCCAGGTAGTGATCGAGGCTGCTGCGGAACTCGCCATGATCGGGCAGAAAGCCGTCCTCCGCTTCGCAGCTCCCAAGGCCGGCATGCAGCAGAAAGCGATCCATCATCGCGTCTTCCGCCCGCAGTTCCTCCTCGAACAGGGAATACATCACCAATGCGGCGGCGCCGGCATCCTCCAGCCGCAGCGCCGTGTCGAGGTTGCGCGACAGCGGCGATGCCGAGGGCACCAGCGGGTTCTTGAGCTTGAGGCCGAGGTAATCGGTGGAAAGATCGATCATGTCAGGTTTCCGGTTTGGATTGATCGGCAGGTTTTTGCGCCAGGTCCCGATAGGCCTTGAAGCGCCGTTCGGCATCCTGCTGCGCCTGTTCCAGGAAGCGCTGCGCCGCTTCGGGGTGGCTGCGCGTGAGCATGGCGAAGCGGGTCTCCGATTCCATGAAGGCCTTGATCGGCTGGGTCGGCGCGGCGGAATCGAGCTTGAAGGGATTGCCGCCCGCCTCCGCCTGCCGCGGGTCGAAACGGAACAGCGGCCAGTGCCCGCTCTTCACCGCGAGTTCCTGCTGGCGCTGGTTGTAGAGCATGTCATAGCCGTGGGCGATGCACGGGCTGTAGGCGACGATAAGCGCGGGACCGGGATAGGCCTCGGCCTCCTGGAACACGCGCAGGGTCTGGGTGTCCTTGGCGCCGTAAGCGACGGTGGCGACATAGGCGTGGTTGTAGTTGCTCGCCAGTCTGGCGAGATCCTTCTTTGCCGTGGCCTTGCCGCCGGCGGAGAACTTGGCGACCGCGCCGATCGGCGTGGCCTTGGAGGTCTGGCCGCCGGTGTTCGAGTACACCTCGGTGTCGAGCACCAGGATGTTGACGTCGTACGGCAGCGCCAGCACATGGTCGAGGCCGCCGAAGCCGATGTCGTAGGCCCAGCCGTCGCCGCCGATGATCCACACCGAGCGGCGGATCAGCCATTCGGCGACGCTGGCGAGTTCCCCTGCGCGCGGATGGCTTGATGCCGCCAGTTTTTCGAGCAGCAGGGCGACGCGGCCGCGCTGCTCATAAAGCCCCGCCTCCTCGCGCTGGTCCGCTTTGACCAGTGCTTCGGCAAGGTCGCCGCCGATTTCACCGGCCATCTCTTTCACCATCTGCTGCGCGTGGCCCATCAACTGGTCGGCGGCAAGGCGCATGCCGAGGCCGAATTCGGCATTGTCCTCGAACAGCGCATTGCTCCATGCCGGGCCGCGGCCGGCGCCGTTCACCGTGTAGGGCGTGGAGGGCAGGTTGCCGCCATAGATCGACGAGCATCCGGTGGCGTTGGCGATCAGCATGCGGTCGCCGAAGAGTTGCGTGGCGAGCCGGATGTAGGGCGTCTCGCCGCAGCCGGCGCAGGCGCCGGAAAACTCGAACAGCGGATCGAGCAGCATGGCGCTGGGAATGGTGTTGTGCTTGATCGCGCCGCGGTCGAACTCGGGCAGGCGCAGGAAGAAGGCGAGGTTGTCGCGTTCCTGATCGAGCAGCGGCGCGATCGGCGCCATGTTCACCGCGCGCCGGCTGACGTTCGACTTGTCGTGGATCGGGCAGGCTTCGACGCAGTCGCCGCAGCCGGTGCAATCCTCCGGCGCCGTCTGGTAGCTGATGTGGGTGCCGGCGGGGAAGTCCTTGCTCTTCGCCGGAACGTGCTTGAAGGTCGGCGGGGCATCCTTGGCTGCCGCCGCATCGAAGGCGCGTGCGCGGATCGCGCTGTGCGGGCAGACGAACACGCACTTGCCGCACTGGGTGCACAGATCCGCATCCCACACCGGGATTTCCAGCGCGATGGTGCGCTTCTCGTATTGCGCGGTGCCAAGCGGATAGGCGCCGTCGGCGGGCATCCGGGACACCGGCAGGCGATCGCCATGGCCCCGGTAGATCGGCAGGGTGAGGTCGCGCACGAAGTCGGGAATGCCCGCATCCGTCGCAGCGCCCGCTGCCGGCCCCGTCTCGCTTCCGATGGCTTTCGCCGGCGGAATGGCGACCTGGTGCAGCTCCGCCAGCGTCGTGTCGATGGCACGGTAATTCAGTTCCACCAGGCGACGGCTCTTCTTGCCGTAGGTCTTGTCGACCGCGTGCTTGATCGCGGCAATCGCCTCGTCCTTCGGCAGGATGCCGGAGATGGCGAAGAAGCAGGTCTGCATGATGGTGTTGATGCGCCGCCCCATGCCGGCCTCCATGGCGACGGCGTAGGCGTCGATCACCCACAGCCGCAGGCGCTTGTCGCGAATCTGTGCGCGCATCTTCTGCGGCAAGCTGTCCCAGACCCGATCCGGCGGCGCCGGGGTGTTGAGCAGGAAAACCCCCTCCGGCGCGGCGTGCTCCAGCAGCTCGTAGCGTTCGACGAACACCGGCTGGTGGCAGGCGACGAAGCCGGCCATGCCCGTCTCCACCAGGTAGGTGGAACGGATCGTCGCCGGGCCGAAGCGCAGGTGCGACACCGTCACCGCGCCGGACTTCTTCGAGTCGTAGACGAAGTAGCCCTGCGCCTGCAGCGCGGTGGTCTCGCCGAGGATCTTGATCGAGTTCTTGTTGGCCGACACCGTGCCGTCGGCGCCGAGCCCCCAGAACACGGCGTGCTGAAGCTGGCGCGAGGCGTCGGTGCGGAAGTCCGTATCCCATGCCAGCGACAGGTGGGTGAGGTCGTCGTGGATGCCGACGGTGAACGCGCGTTTGGGCGCGGCCTGCGCCAGTTCGTCGAACACCGCCTTCACCATGCCGGGGGTGAACTCCTTGCTCGCCAGTCCGTAGCGGCCGCCGATGACCCTGGGCATGGCCCGCGCGCCGTCCGCCGCCGCCTGCGCCAGCGCGGTCACCACGTCCTTGTAGAGCGGTTCGCCGTCGGCGCCCGGCTCCTTGCTGCGGTCGAGCACGGCGACCGACTTCGCCGTGGGCGGCAGCGCATCGAGCAGCGCGCCCGGTGAAAACGGCCGGTACAGCCGCACCTTGAGCACGCCGACCCGCTCACCGTGCGCATTGAGATGCTCGACGGTCTCGTGCACGGTTTCGGCGCCGGAGCCCATCAGCACGATCACCCGCCCGGCATCCGCTGCGCCCGCGTATTCGAACAGCTTGTAATGCCGCCCGGTGAGTTCGCCGAAGCGGTCCATCGCGTCCTGCACGATTTGCGGAAACCCGTCGTAGAAAGGATTGGCGCGCTCGCGCGACTGGAAGAACACGTCCGGGTTCTGCGAGGTGCCGCGCAGCACCGGATGCTCGGGCGACAGCGCGCGCGCCCGGTGTGCGGCGATCAGTCCGGCGTCGAGCATGGCGCGCACGGTGTCGGCTTCCACCGCGATGATCTTCGCCACCTCGTGCGAGGTGCGGAAGCCATCGAAGAAATGGATGACGGGGATGCGCCCGGCCAGCGTGATCGCCTGCGCGATCAGGGCGAAATCCTGTGCTTCCTGCGGCGAATTGGCGGCGAGCATGGCGCAGCCGGTGGCACGACAGGCCATGACATCGGAATGGTCGCCGAAGATCGACAGCGCATGGGTCGCCAGCGTGCGCGCTGCGACATGCAGCACGAACGGCGTCAGTTCGCCGGCGATCTTGTAGAGGTTGGGAATCATCAGCAGCAGGCCCTGGCTGGCGGTGAAGCTGGTCGCCAGCGCGCCGGCGGTGAGCGCGCCGTGCAGTGCGCCGGCGGCGCCGCCTTCCGACTGCATCTCGATGATTTTCGGCACCGCGCCCCACAGGTTGGGACGGCCCTGCGCGGCCCATTCGTCGGCCCACTCGCCCATGCTGGACGCCGGCGTGATGGGATAGATGGCGATCACCT
>JAJPEP010000098.1 GCA_021166845.1 Thiobacillus sp. | reverse complement strand
CTTCAAAAATAGCTTCACGTCGATCACCGCGCGCGGTGACATGATAGAGGGCGTCAGGAAACTCTATGCGGATTGGGCGCGACATGATGCGAACGATAGCAGAGGAAATGCTACTTAGCTAGACCTGACCCCTGCCTTTTGACCCCTGCCTTTTGAAGCGCCCCACATGGCTGTAGGTCCGTTTCGATGCTTTGGCGGATGGTGATCATTGGACTGGGCTAGCGTCTAACGTTCAAGGTAACCGGCGCTCCGCCGGCTTTTCGGCGGGGCGTCCGTGTTGACCGCAGGGTTGGGCGTCATTAACGCTTCCGCCGAATGACATAAGCGTTGTCTGCCAACGCAAAGCCAACCTTGGAGTAATAAGCCATCGCACCGGGTGCGGACATAAGGATAAGAGAAACTTCTTCTCCAATAATGGACTGGGTGCGCCGGATTAACTCCCGACCGATGCCATGTTTCTGATAGGCGACGTCAACTGCAAGATCGGAGAGGTAACAGCAATAGCTGTAGTCCGTCAGCGCCCGACTTACGCCGACTAGGCGGGCTCCGTCCCAAGCTGAAATGACAACGTTTGCGTTCGCAAACATTTGCGCGATGCGCGGAATATCTTTCGTTGGCCTGCTAATGCCCGATGCCTCGAAGACACGGGCAACTTCGACGGGTTCAAGTGGTTGATTCTCGCGGTACTCAATCATTCGACACTACTTCCATTGTTTGAAGCGTGGGACTTACCGAGCATGACGCCGAACGTTTGAATTCACCGGCCTGCGCGGCTTTTCGCGCAGGTCCGGTGGAATGATGGGTTGGGCCACAGATCACAGGCTGACCTTTAGTTTGCGACCGCCGCTTATGGCAAAACCCTCACGCTCATAAAACGCCAAGGTTCTGTCGAACTGCGGAAGCGGCGGAGTTGTAACCTCCAGCCGTGTCCAGCCACGCGAAGCCCCGAAAGACTTTGCTTGGGACACGAGACGAAGGCCTAGCCCATTTGTGCGGTACTCCGGGCGAACGTAAAGTTCAGGTATGGTGCCGAATGCGCCCTCGGCGTAAAGCGCATAACTTTCATAAAGTGCAATAAATCCTGCCGGGTTTCCGCTCTCGCTACGAACGACAAACACAAAATACTTCTCACGGTTGAGGAAGTCCTGGAGTCTGGATGTCGTTTCGGCAAGATCGAAGTTGAATGCCTGAACACCGATGGCGTTCATGATCTCGGCCAGCAACTCGCCAACCATTACAGCGACCTCCTGTGTGTCGCCGACAATTGCTCTTTTGATCGTGAAATTCGCGCT
This sequence comes from Thiobacillus sp., assembly GCA_021166845.1. Taxonomy (GTDB): domain Bacteria; phylum Pseudomonadota; class Gammaproteobacteria; order Burkholderiales; family Thiobacillaceae; genus Thiobacillus. Next base: position 32,975 of record JAJPEP010000098.1, on the reverse strand, counting down.
CATCTCATGGGGCCCAACGTTCAAATTCACCCGACGGTGGAAGCGGGCGAAGCCCGCTGTAGCCGGTCGGGTGGAATGCAGTGTTAGGCATCGTTGTTTTGAAGCCAAGCGATGACATTGGCAGCATTTTCGTTTGGTGGAAAAACCGGATAGAACACTTTTCGTATCGAACCATTTTTAATAATGAGGGTGAGCCTTTTGATGAGGCGTAAGGCGTTGTATCTGAACGTAGGCAGCCTCAATGCGGTTGCCAACTCAAAACTGCTGTCGCTCAACAACTCAAAAGGCAAATGGAGGCGCTGAACGGCTTCTTTCTGGTCTTCCGATGATTGCGAGCTGACGCCATATACCTTGGCCCCTAAATTGAGAAGGTCAGAATGATGGTCACGAAACGAGCAGGACTGTGGCGTGCATCCTCTTGCGCCAGGGATCTCGTTCCAGCCAATCATCGGAGGTGCGTCCGGCCTCCCTGTCATGGGATAAAAGTAAACGACAGATATTCCACCTTCAAGCCCAAGTGTTATCTTGGCACCTGAGGTTCCTGTCAGAGCGATGGCAGGTATATTCATCCCTTCCAGATGGGCACACGCACCATCATCTTCAGGGACAGGCAAGTTATCTGGCAGAACAAGCAGATTCCGTGTGTTCATTTGTTTCCTTTATGTTCAGCCTAACGTAGAAGTGAGCGGCCTGCGCGGCTTTTCGCGCAGGTCCGCTCGACTGCCGGGTTGGGCCTCAGCCGTTCAACCATGACCGATGCGCTCCCACTTCTCTTTAAAGCACTCTCGGTCGTAGCTGGTTGGCTGAAGCCAGAATGAGACGCGGCCATCTTTCTCGCCACGGTGGGCGAGTTCTTTGACCTCGGATGGCAGGAGGATGAAGGCGGACGGGGACGAAGTGACTTTGTTCACAATGACCCAGACGTCGCCCATGACCTTTTCGAGGGACGCACCAAGGGGAACGGGATGTCTCTTGCTCAGTGCCTTGACCTGAATGGCCAGCTTGCGGGTTGCGTCTTGGCTGTAGGCAATGATGTCGACACCACGGGCGTTCCGTGCCGTTGGCATGACGTTCCACCCGAGCAGCGAAAGATGGTAGCAACAGTAGTAGAGGCCGGCATTGCCGGTGAGCTGCGGATCAAGCGTCATGTGGTGAGGCCCAACATAATTTAGACAGCACACCCACCTGGATCTTTTGCCGTCTAAATCAAGCAGGCCATCTGGCAGTGTGCTGTATTGGGTTGATTGAATTGAAACTTTACGCCTTGCCTGCCCGTATAGGCAAGCCTAAAATTTCGCGGATGAAAGTTCACGCTGTCTCTCAAGATTCGCCCAAGCTGCTTGATCGGATGCGGGCTGAAATTCGGCTGCGTCATTACAGCCTGCGCACGGAACAAGCTTATGTCGATTGGGCGCGGCGCTACATTCTTTTTCATGGCAAGCAACATCCCCAGGCGTTGGGTGCCGAGGCGGTGCGGGATTTTCTGTCCTATCTGGCCAGCGAACGGCATGTTTCGGCATCCACGCAGAATCAGGCGAAGTCGGCCTTGCTGTTTTTGTACCGTGAGGTGTTGAAGATCGAGTTGCCGTGGCTGGATGAGGTGATCGCCGCAAAATCCACGCAGCGCTTACCGGTGGTGTTGACGCCGACCGAGGCGCGGCGACTGCTGGACGCGACATCGGGAACGACGGGTCTGATTGTCGCTTTGCTGTATGGCACGGGGATGCGTCTGCTGGAAGGGCTGAGGTTGCGGGTGAAGGATGTGGAGTTTGAACGCCGCGAAATTGTGGTACGCGAGGCAAAGGGCAACAAGGATCGGGTGACGGTGCTGCCGGAAAACCTGATCCTGCCCTTGCGCATGCATCTTGAAAAAGTGCGTGCCTTGCACGAGCGCGATCTGGAAGCGGGGTTTGGCGAGGTGCATTTGCCCGATGCGCTGGCTGTCAAATATCCCTCTGCGCCGCGTTCTTGGGCCTGGCAGTTCGTGTTCCCATCGGGCAACCGCTCGCTCGATCCACGTTCGGGGATGGAGCGACGTCATCACATTCATGAATCAAGCGTGCAGCGTGCAGTGCGCGAGGCGGCAAAACTGGCGCACATTGCCAAGCCGGTGTCGCCTCACGTGCTGAGGCATTCGTTCGCAACGCATCTGCTCCAGGCCGGTTACGACATCCGCACGGTGCAGGAACTGTTGGGCCACAAGGATGTTTCGACGACGATGATTTACACGCATGTACTGAACAAGGGTGGGCGCGGGGTGGTGAGCCCGCTGGATCGATAGGCTGCAAGACAGTTCGCGCCAGACGCCCTCAACGCATGCGCGGCTTGCGGGTGTGCTTGTCGGGCACGCCGCGCGTATGCCGGCGCGGGCTGGGCGCCATCTCGGCCCATTCCAGTACGCGCGCGACCAGTTCGTCGTCGAGTTCCATTTTCTGCCCGCGGCGCAGCTGCGGCGGCAGCGCGATCGGGCCGAAGCGGATGCGGGTGAGGCGCGACACGGTGAGGCCGAAGTGTTCGAACAGCCGCCGCACCTCGCGTTTGCGGCCTTCCTTGATCACCACGCGATACCAGCGGTTGGCGCCTTCGCCGCCTGCGGCAAAGCAGCTTTGCAGCTGCGCCATGCCGTCGTCGAGCTCGACCCCGGCCAGCAGTTGCGCAATCATGTCCTCGGTCAGTTCGCCCAGCACCCGCACCGCGTATTCGCGCTCGACTTCGAAGCGCGGGTGCATCAGGTTGTTGGCGAGTTCGCCCGAGGTGGTGAAGATCATCAGACCGTCGGTGTTGTAGTCGAGCCGGCCGATGGCGATCCACTTGGCGCCGCGCAGCTTCGGCAGCGCGTCGAACACGGTGTCGCGGCCTTCGGGGTCGTCACGGGTGACGATTTCGCCTTCCGACTTGTGGTAGATCAGGATGCGCGTGCGCTTGTCCTCGAAGCGCAGGTACACGCGCCGGCCGCTGACCTTGACCACGTCGCCCGGCCCGACCTTGCTGCCGATCATGGCCGTCTCGCCGTTGACCTGCACGCGGCCCTGGGCAATCCATTCTTCCATCTCGCGGCGCGAGCCGAGTCCGGCTGAAGCCAGCGCCTTTTGCAGGCGTTCGCTGGACGCCTCGGGGGCGGTCGCCTGTTGCAGGCGGCTCGCCGCGCGCCCCATGGGGGCGGTGGGCGAACGACGGATGGGGGTTGGGCGGCGCATAGTCAATCAATCTCGGTTGCTGCTCGAACGGGAGCGGTGCCGGCGGCGGCAGTCTCGATCACCGCGCCAAACGTCTGGGGGACGCCATTGTCCAGCAATTCCCCGCGCAATTCAGGAATTAATGCGGTTTCATCCGGGGTGACGAGGTGGCCGAGCTCTTCCAGCGGCGGCAATTCCGACAGCGTGACCAAGCCCAGATCGCTCAGGAAATGCCCGGTGGTGCCGAACAGCGCCGGGCGTCCCGGCACGTCGCGATGGCCGATGGCCTCGATCCAGCCGCGCTCTTCCAGCGTCTTGATGATGTGAGGATTGACCGACACCCCGCGGATGTCCTCGATGTCGCCGCGCGTCACCGGCTGGCGGTAAGCGATGATGGCGAGCGTTTCCAGCACCGCGCGCGAGTAGCGCGGCGGCTTCTCGTTCTTCAGCCGCGACAGCCAGGGCTGCATCTCAGCGCGGGTCTGGAAACGCCAGCCGTCCGTCACCTGCACCAGTTCGACGCCGCGGCCGTGCCACTGTGCGCGCAATTCGTCGAGCGCGCGGCGCAGCACGTCGTTGGACAGGCCTTGATTGGGCGCATCCTGTTCGAACATGCGCTTGAGTTCGGCAAGCGTGAGCGGCTCGACGGCTGCCAGCAAGGCTGCTTCCAGCACCAGCTTCAAATCGTCGGGATGGTCATTCGGCTGCAGATTCATGGAGCTTCACGTAGATGGGGGCAAACGGTTCGGCCTGGGTCACGTCGAGCAGGGTTTCCTTGGTCAGTTCCAGCACCGCGAGGAAGGTGACCACGAGTTCGTGCACGGTCGAGGCTTCCGGGAACAGGTCCTTGAATTCCACGAACTCGCCCGGCGCCAGCCGCTTCAGGATCCGGCTCATGTGCTCGCGGATCGACAGCTCCTGGCGGCCGATGCGGTGATGGGTGCGGTTTTTCGCGCGCGACAGGATCGCCAGCCAGGCCGCGGCGAGCTCTTCCGGATGCAGGCTTGGCAGGCGCCTGGCCGCCGCCGGCAGAAACACGCTGACCGTGTCGAAATCGCGCCCGGCCTGCGGCATGGCATCGAGATGCTGGCCGGCAAGCTTCATCTGCTCGTATTCCAGCAGGCGCCGCACCAGTTCGGCGCGCGGATCGTCGCCCTCGTTCGCCTCCTCGCTCTGCTCGCGCCGCGGCAGCAGCATGCGCGACTTGATGTCGATCAGCATCGCCGCCATCAGCAGGTATTCCGCCGCCAGCTCCAGCCGCGTGGCGCGCGCGGCTTCGACGTAGGCCATGTACTGCCTGGTCAGCGCCGCCATCGGGATGTCCAGCACGTCGAGGTTCTGGCGGCGGATCAGGTAGAGCAGCAGGTCGAGCGGGCCTTCGAAAGCGTCGAGAAAGATTTCGAGCGCATCGGGCGGAATATAGAGATCCAGCGGCAGTTCGGTCAGCAGCTCGCCGCGCACCTTGATGACGGGCGCGGGTGGTGCGGACGGCGTATCGAGAAGCTCGGGGGCGTTCATGGCGGCCATTTTACCCGACCCTGCCGGGATGGCTTAATCCCGGTGCGGCCGGTCTGCACCAGAACACGCAATACCCTGGATTTCGACTCATTTTGGGCTAAAGTCGTGATGGTTTTCACTATGCGCGACATCATCCTGATGGACTCACAACGCCCCGACGACACCCAGCCATTGGAACGTGAACGCATTCATTTGCTGCTGCTCGAAGACACACGGCGCGGGATGGAAGACATCGCCGCCGGCTGCACCAAAGATGCCGATGCCGCGCTCGCCCGCCTGCAAAAATCCCGCGCAGGCAAAATCCCCCGCAAGCGTGGCTGCGTATTCCCTACGCGGCCAAACTCGCCGCAGCCTTCATCGATTGGTACAGCCCCAGCGAAATATTTAGACTCCGTTTAAACATTCCTTTCGAAGGCGCATGAAATGGCCGAGGTTTTTCTGGATATCAAACAGTGAGGCAACAACCTGGCCGTGCGTTTGCCCGCTGCGGTGGCGCGCGCGGCACACCTGCAAGCCGATCAACGGGTGCGCGTATCGGTGGAAGACGGGCATATCGTGATTCACCCGGCAGATGAATCCGCGCTTACGCTGGAACAGCGGCTGGCGCGATTCGACCCCGAGCGGCACGGCGGCGAGGTGATGGTCAGCGAACCCGTCGACGCAGAGCGGTGGTAGCCGCATCGAAACCCGCCCGGCGCGAAGCCCTGGGCGCCCGACCGTCAACAGGTCATCTGGATAGATTGCAACCCGCAAGCCGGGCGGGAAATGAAAGACGTCCACCCCTTTCTGGTGTTGTCGCCGCGCATCTTCAACACCCGAACCTCGCTGGTGATCAACCCGCACCGAACACCACCGCCGCCACATCCTGATAGCGCTTGGCGTAATGCACGGTGAAGCCGGCACGGATATGCTCGGGCAGTTTGTCGAAGTCGCGCCGGTTGGCGTCGGGCAGGATCAGTTCGCTGATGCCGACCCGGCGCGCGGCGATGACTTTCTCGCGGATGCCGCCGACCGGCAGCACCTGGCCGGTGAGGGTGAGTTCGCCGGTCATCGCCAGCGGGCGGCTGATTTTGGCGTTTTTCGCCAGCGACAGCAGCGCGGTGGCCATGGTGACACCGGCGCTGGGGCCATCCTTGGGAGTGGCGCCTTCCGGCACGTGCAGGTGGACGAAGCTGGTGTCGTAGAACTTGGCGTCGGCGCCGTAGGTTTTCAGGTGCGAGGCGATATAACTGTAGGCGATCTCGGCCGATTCCTTCATCACTTCGCCCAGCTTGCCGGTGAGCTTGAAGCCGCGATTGAGGGTGTGGACGCGGGTCGCCTCGACCGGCAGCGTCGCGCCGCCCATCGAGGTCCACGCCAGCCCGGTGACCACGCCGACGCCGCTCATCGGTTTTTCGCGGCTGAATACGGGCTTGTCGAGATAGGCTTCCACTTCCCTGACGCCGATCTTGATCGGCGTCGCGGCGCCGCCGAGGATCTTGACCACGGCCTTCCTCGCCACCCGCCCCAGCTGCTTTTCCAGGTTGCGCACGCCGGCTTCGCGCGCGTAGCCCTCGATGACGTGGCGGATCGCGCCTTCGCTGATCACCAGCTGGTTCTTCTTCAGCCCGGCGCGGGTGAGCACGCGCGGCCACAGGTGGTGCCTGGCGATGGCCACTTTTTCTTCGGTAATGTAGCCCGACAGGCGGATGACTTCCATGCGGTCGAGCAGCGCCGACGGGATGGAGAAGTCGTTCGCGGTGCAGATGAACAGCGTCTTCGACAGATCGAAGCGGACGTCGAGGTAATGGTCGAGGAAGTCGGCGTTCTGCTCGGGGTCGAGCACTTCCAGCAGCGCCGAGGCGGGGTCGCCCTGGTAGCTGGCGCCGATCTTGTCGATCTCGTCGAGCATGATGACCGGGTTGGCCGAGCCGACTTCCTTCAGCGCGTGCACGAACTTGCCCGGCATGGCGCCGATGTAAGTGCGGCGGTGGCCCTTGATCTCGGCCTCGTCGCGCATGCCGCCGACCGAGAAGCGGTAGAACTTGCGTCCCAGCGCCTCGGCGACGGATTTGCCGATCGAGGTCTTGCCGACACCGGGCGGCCCGATCAGCAGCAGGATCGAGCCTGCCATTTCGCCGCGCATGGCGCCGACGGCGAGGAATTCGATGATGCGATCCTTGACGTCGTCGAGCCCGTCGTGGTCGCGGTCGAGGATACTGCGCGCGCGCTCGAGGTCGACCTTGTCCTGCGTGTGCACCCCCCACGGCAGAACGGTCAGCCACTCGAGGTAGTTGCGGGTGACGGTGTATTCCGGCGAACCGGTCTCCAGCAGGGAGAACTTGTGCATTTCCTCGTCGATGCGCTTCTTCGCCTGCTCGGGCAGCGCAAGCCTGGCGATGCGCTCCCTGAAGGTGTCGAGCTCGGCGGTCTTGTCGTCTTTGGCCAGCCCCAGTTCCTTCTGGATCGCCTTCAGCTGCTGGCGCAGGAAGAATTCGCGCTGCTGCGTGCTCATCTTCTCGTCGACCTTTTCGCGGATGTCCGACTGCAGGCGCGCCACGTCGAGTTCCTTCTTCAGCAGCACCAGCACCTTTTCCATGCGCTTCTTCAGGCCGAAGGCCTCCAGCACCTCCTGCAGGGCCTGCTTGGAGGCGGTGGTGAGGCTGGCGGCGAAATCTGTCAGGCGCGAGGGTTCGTTCGGCCCGAAACGGTTGAGGAAGAACTTGAGCTCCTCGGAATACAGCGGGTTGAGCGGCAGCAGGTCCTTGATGGTGTTGATGATGGCGATGGAATAGGCGCGGATTTCCTCGGAGTCCGGCTTGCCGGTCTCGTTCGGATAGTCGACCCGGACCTTGTAGGGCACCGTCTCCGACAGCCATTCGACGATACGGAAACGCCGCACGCCTTCGGCGATGAACTGCATCTTGCCGTCGGTGCGGACCGGGTGATGGATGCGCACCACGGTGCCGACGCTGCGGAAATCCGACCGCTTCACGTCGTCGGTGTTGTCGGGCTTGACCACCACCAGGCCCACCATGTGGTGCGGAGTCTCGCCGATGGCCTCGACCGTCGGCAGCCACGGCGCCTCGTTCATCAGCAACGGCAGGGTTTGCGCCGGGAAAAAAGGCTTTTCGGTCAGCGGCAGCAGGTAGAGCTCGTCAGGCAGCGCCGGAGAGGCTGGCAGCTGGCGATCATCGGGCAGGATTTCGCCTTCCAGCGCGGAGTCGTTGGGCATGATTCGGTCTTCACAATCCGGTCAACAGGAGCTAGAAGTATCGGGCCTGTCGGCCGGATTTCAAGGCCGGGGCGGATCGCTCGTCAAATACGGCATGGTGTTCAATGCCGTGTCATTCGGAACCCAACTGGGGAGCGCTGCATTTTTTGCCATGGCAAAGACAGACCGGACGAATACCATGTCGGCCGATCGCCGCAATACCGCGTGTGACCATACCGACAATCTGAATCGCAGTCGATAACCGCAAGGGGACTGAACATGCACCGACCATTCCGACTCTGGATGACTTTCATCATCGCGCTGCTGGTGATGCTGGCCCAACCGCTGCGCGCGGCGACGGTTGTCCTGTACGACGATTCGCGTACGCCGCTGGCGGCCCGCGCCTACTACCTGCTGTCGCTCCATGGCTTCGACATGAGCCGGGTCAAGATACTGCAAGCGACGGATGCGGCAAGATTCAACGCTTTCTCATTGTCCGGATTGAGTGTGAGCGCCCTATTGATAAGTTCCAGCGGTTTGCCCTGCAGGTTCTGTCCCTGCGCCATGGCGAGCACATCGGCATAGTCCGCCAGAAGTCTGTCATCCTCCGGCACCAGTTCGCTCAACCGTCCCCTGTGTTCCGTCCCGCGCACCCTGCTTGCAGCCCTCTTGGCCAGCGCGGCCTTTGTCAGCACTGGCGCCCAGGCACTGACCAGTATAACCAACGAAACCGATGTCGAAATGGTGGCCCTCAAGGTCGCCAACGAAACTCAGCAAGGCGGCTACAAGCTGATCAAGATGGAAGACGTGAAAAAGATGATCGACGTCAAGGAAGACTTCATCCTGGTGAACGCACATCCGCGCTGGGAGTACGAGATGGGCTACATCGACGGTGCCAGCCATTTCGGCTTCCAGTCCAACATGTCTGGCACTTGGGAAAAGGATGTTACCGATGGCGCTCCCAGCCAGGATGACTACTGCAAAGTTCTGGGCCCGGATCTGAACAAAAAGATCGTCATATACTGCGGCTTCACCAAGTGCGACACCAAGTGCGGCCGCTCCCACAACGCTTCCGTGTGGGCGAAGAAGCTTGGCTACATCAACGTCTACCGCGCGCCGGGTGGAATCACCGCCTGGAAAGATCTCGGCCATCCCTACAAGGTGGTGCCCAACGCAGCCCACAACTACCTGAACAAGTAAGCCGAGTCATCGCCCGAGTCTCGGGCGTGCTTGACGGGCACGGTCTGTCGATATCTACTACGGCCTCTGATGAAACTACTAGCCATTCGACTAGGCCAGCAAAAGACGCTGGCCAAGTCGCTGGTTATGCTGACTTCTCGCTCCGCCTTGCGGCGTCGGCCTTTCAGCCATGATGCGAGATCTCCCCGGGTAAGAACGCACTCCTTCACTGCACAACCGCCGGATCTACGCCGCCTCGCCTTGATCACGATAGCTTCGCGAAATTTGGCCCGCTCGCCCTGCTCGGCAACGCCTTCTATCCGGTTCTTGTTCATTGGCTCGCAGCTTCGCTCCACGCTTCCTCCTCGCAATCAGTCATCCTCATGCAATTGCGTTTCGCTTCATTCGCTGTGATCAACTTACGCGAGGACTTTCACCTCCAAGAGTGCGCCCGTGCCGGGCGAGTCGCTTCGACAAAAACTGCCTTAAGCGAAATTCGCTTCGGCAAACTTCCAGTTCGCCAGATTGTTAAGGAAAGTCTCGACGAACTTGGGGCGCAGGTTGCGGTAGTCGATGTAGTAGGCATGCTCCCACACATCCACGCACAGCAAGGCCTTGTCTCCGGTGGTCAGGGGGGTGCCGGCAGGGCCCATGTTGACGATGTCGACCGAGCCGTCGGCTTTTTTCACCAGCCAGGTCCAGCCGGAACCGAAGTTGCCCACGGCGCTGGTCTGGAATGCCTTCTTGAACTCGTCCAGCGAGCCCCACTTTTTGTTGATGGCGTCGGCCAGCGCGCCGGAAGGGGTGCCGCCGCCGTTGGGCGACAGGCAGTTCCAGAAGAAGGTGTGGTTCCATACCTGAGCGGCGTTGTTGTAGACGCCGCCGGCGGGGGCGCTCTTGACGATGTCCTCGAGCGACTTGTTCTCGAAGTCGGTGCCCTTGATCAGGTTGTTGAGGTTGGTCACATAGGCCTGATGGTGCTTGCCGTAGTGGTATTCGAAGGTTTCCTGGGACATGTGCGGCGCGAGCGCGTCCATGGCAAAGGGCAGTGCGGGCAAGGTGTGTTCCATAACTCTCTCCTGATATTGAACAGACATTAAATGATAGTGCCTCACCCGAATATTGCAGATACCGCAACGACAATAGGGTTTCGGCCGCCCCAAAGAAAAAGGGCCGGTGTGGAACCGACCCTGTCTCTTTGATTTTTTGGTCGGGACGAGAGGATTTGAACCTCCGACCACTTGACCCCCAGTCAAGTGCGCTACCAGGCTGCGCTACGCCCCGATGAAGCCGGTAATTCTAACAGATGAGCCGCATCCGGCGGAAGCCGGTCAGCCCAATATTTTCAGGATGGCGGTGATTTCAGTACGCAGTTTGCCAGCATCCAGCGCACTCGAAGCCGGCGCGGGCGCGGCCTCGGGTGGGGTTTCGGTATCGTGCTCCAGGCGTTGCCGTGCGCCGCTGATGGTGAACCCCTCTTCGTACAGCAATTCCCGGATGCGGCGGATCAGCAGCACCTCGTGGTGCTGGTAGTAACGCCGGTTGCCGCGCCGCTTGACCGGGCGCAACTGGGTGAATTCCTGTTCCCAGTAACGCAGCACGTGCGCCTTGACGGCGCACAGTTCCGACACTTCACCGATGGTGAAATAGCGTTTCGCCGGAATCGGCGGGAGTTCACTCCTCGCTGGGCGTTCCAATTTTGGCGCCTTCGACTTGGGACTTGAGTTTCTGGCTGGCGTGGAAGGTCACCACGCGACGCGCGGAAATCGGCATTTCTTCGCCGGTTTTAGGATTGCGGCCGGGCCGCTGCGGTTTCTCGCGGCACTGAAAATTGCCGAAACCGGACAGTTTGACGATATCGCCCTTTTCGAGGGACAAACGGATCTCGTCGAAAAACGACTCGACGACGTCCTTCGCCTCGCGTTTGTTCAAACCCACTTTTTCGAACAGAAGTTCGGCCAGATCAGCTTTGGTAAGGGTGGTCATGGTCGTTGGTCGTTGTTGCAGAGTTGGCTGGTGGAAAATCGCGTCACGCACGCGCCAGTAAAATTCAAAATTCATGCTACACCCGCAAGGGGGCATTACACTGGCGAAGCGCGGCATCGACCAGTTTTTGCACGGTATCGTCCACTTCCTGATCCGTCAATGTGCGTTCAGTATCTTGCATAACTACCCGTATGGCAAGGCTTTTTTGGTTTTCGGTCATGCCCTTTCCACGGTAGTCGTCGAACACCTCGATCGAGCGCACCCAGTCAGACGCGGCCTCGCGCAGCGCAGCCAGCAGCTCGCTGGCTGGCGTATGAACGTCCAGCACGAACGCCAGGTCGCGCCGCATCTGCGGGAAACGGGACAACGCGGCATACCGCGGCAGGCTGCGTCGGGAAAGCGCCAGGCTGTCGAGTTCGAACAGCACCGGTGCGGCCGGCAGGTCGAACGCTTGCACCAGGCGCGGGTGCAGCGAACCGATCCAGCCGATGGACCGGCCATTGGCCCATAGTTCGGCACACTGCCCCGGATGGAGGGCGGGATGCGTACCGCTGCGGGCATCCAGCGCATGACCGAACAGCCGTTCCAGATCGCCCTTGAGATCGAAAAAATCGACGCGGCGCGACGGCGCGCCCCATTGCTCGGGAAGCGCGTCGCCATAGACCAAGCCGCCCAGCCTCATCGGCTGCTCGGCAAGCGATATGTACACCCGTCCCAGCTCGAAAATCCGCACCCGCGCCTGCTGGCGGTTGAGGTTGTGGCGCAGGGTTTCGATCAGGCCGCCCCACAAGGTGGTTCGCATCGCCGACAACTGGCTGGCGATCGGGTTGGCGAGCAACAGCGGGCGGGCGCCGGTGTCGAACGCCGTCTCCCATGCCGGGTCGACAAAGCTGTAGGTGATGACTTCCTGGTAGTCGAGATCGACCATCATCTGGCGCAGGGTATCGTCGACCAGCACCGTTTCGTCCTGCGGCAGCATGCGCGAGGGCGCCGCCGGCGGCTGCGCCGGAATGTTGTCGTAGCCGAACAGGCGCACCGCTTCTTCGATCAGGTCTTCCTCGATCGCGAGGTCGAAACGGAAGCTTGGCGGCGTGACGACGAAGCGGTCGTCCTGGCGCTCGACATCCGCGCCGATCGCAGCGAGGTCGCGCGCCACCTGCTCGGCATCGAGCTCAATGCCGACCACGCGCGTCAGGCGCGGCAGCCGCAGGGTGATCGGCTCACGCCGGGGCAACTCGGCGACCGCCTCGGTGATCGGTCCGGGCTGGCCGCCGCAGATGTCGAGCAGCAACTGCGTCGCACGTTCCATCGCCTGCCGGGTGGCGCCGAAATCGACGCCGCGCTCGAAGCGATGCGACGAATCGGTCGACAAGCCCAGGCGCCGGGCGCGGCCGGCAATCGCCGCCGGCGCGAAGAACGCGGCCTCCAGCATGACGTCGACGGTGACGCGCTCCACGCTGGTCGGCTGCCCGCCCATGATCCCGGCCAGCGCCACCGGCCCGCCGGCATCGGCGATCACCAGCATGTCGGGGGCGAGTTCGACGACCTGGCCATCCAGCAGTTCGAGTGTTTCTCCCGCGCGGGCCAGCCGCACCTCGATGCCGCCATTGAGGCGCGACAGCGCGAAGGCATGCATCGGCTGGCCGAGTTCGAGCAGCACGTAGTTGGTGATGTCGATCGGCGCCAGCAGCGGTCGGATGCCGCTGCGCTCCAGCCGTTGCGCCATCCAGCGCGGCGTCGCGGCCTGTGCGTCGATGCCGCGCACCACGCGCGCCAGATAGCGCGGGCAGGCCTCGCTTGCCGTCACCTGCAGCGACACCGCATCCTGGATGCTCGGGGCGACTTCGACGATCTGCGGCAATCTCACCTCGGCGCCGGTGATCGCGCCAACCTCGCGCGCCAGGCCTTGCAGCGACAGGCAGTCCGCGCGGTTGGGCGTGAGTTTCAGGGTGATGAGGGTGTCATCCAGATTGAGCCAGTTGCGGAAATCCTCGCCCACCGGCGCGTCGGCAGGCAGCATCATCAAGCCATCCGCCGCCCCTTCCAGGCCCAGCTCCTTGGTCGAGCACAGCATGCCGAAGGACTCGACGCCGCGCACCCTGGCGACCTTGATCTCGATCCCGGGCAGCTCTGCGCCGGGCCGGGCGCACGGCACCTTGAGCCCCGCCGCCGCGTTGGGCGCGCCGCACACGATGGTGACCGGCGCCGCTTCGCCGACATCGACCTGGCATACGCGCAGGCGATCGGCATCGGGATGTTTTTCCGCCGACAGGATTTCGGCCACCACCACGTTGCTGAAGGGTGGCGCGGCGGGCGCCAGCGCCTCCACCTCCAGTCCCGCCATGGTCAGGGCATGGGCCAGTTGGGCGGTATCGAGCGCGGGGTTGACGAGGCTGCGCAGCCAGGATTCTGGAAATTGCATGATGATTTCGCCCTAATTAATTGAATTGCTTGAGGAAGCGCAAATCATTTTCGAAAAACAGCCGCAGATCGTCGACGCCGTAACGCAGCATCGCCAGGCGCTCGACGCCCAGGCCAAAGGCAAAGCCGACGTAGCGCTCGATATCGATGTCGACATGCTTGAACACGTTGGGGTGCACCATGCCGCAGCCCAGCACTTCCAGCCAGCCGGTGTGCGAGCACACCCGGCAGCCTTCGCCGCCGCACATCACGCAGCCGATGTCCATTTCGGCCGACGGCTCGGTGAAGGGGAAGAAGGACGGGCGGAAGCGCACCGGAAGATCGTCGCGCTCGAAGAAATTGCGCATGAAATCCGCCAGCACGCCCTTGAGGTCGGCAAACGACACCGATTCGTCGACCCACAGGCCTTCGATCTGGTGGAACATCGGCGTATGCGTGACGTCCGAATCGCAGCGGTACACCCGACCGGGCGCGATGATGCGCAGGGGCGGCTGGTGGATCTGCATGTGGCGCACCTGCACCGGCGAAGTGTGGGTACGCAGCAGTTCGCCGCTTTGCAGGTAGAAGGTGTCGTGCATCGCGCGCGCCGGATGGTCTTCCGGGATATTGAGCGCGGTGAAGTTGTAGAAGTCGGTCTCGACCTCGGGCCCGGTCGCCACCTCGAACCCGATGGTGCGAAACAGCGCCTGAATGCGCGCCAGCGTCTTCGACACCGGATGCAGGCCGCCGTGCCCCAACCCGCGTCCCGGCAGGCTCACGTCCAGCGTTTCGGACGCCAGCTGGCGATCCAGTTCGGCCTCCTGCAATACTTCGCGGCGGGTTTTCAGCGCCGCCTCCACCGCTTGCTTGGCCTCGTTGATGCGGGCGCCGGCGGTCTTGCGCGCGTCGGCCGGCATCGCACCCAGGCTTTTCAGCAGCTCGGTGAGTTGGCCGCTTTTACCAAGGTAAGCCGCCTTGACCTGCTCCAGCGTCGGCAAATCGGGGCTGGTCTGGATCGCGGCAAGGACGTCGGCAACGATTTCGTTTGGATTGCGCATGGCGGTTTTTACATATCGGGAATTTATCCGCGAAGGACGCGAAGTTCACAAAGAAAAGCGACCGAAGCCCGATCGATGCGCCGGCTGGTTTTTTCCCTTCGCGCTTCTTTGCGTTCTTCGCGGATAAACTCGTTTGAAACAATACCAACAAAAAAAGGCCTTGCGGCCTTTTTTTGTGACGGTTGGACGGCTTACGCCGCCAGCTTGGCCTTGACCTGATCGACGATCTTGGCAAAGGCATCCTTGTCAAAAATCGCGATATCGGACAGCACCTTGCGGTCGATCCCGATCTCGGCGCGGCTCAAGCCGTTCATGAACACGCTGTAGGTCAGGCCGTACTGACGCGCGGCGGCGTTGATACGGGCAATCCACAGCCTGCGGAACTGGCGCTTGCGCTGACGGCGGTCGCGGTACTGGTACTGACCGGCCTTCATCACCGCTTCGTTGGCGACGCGGAATACGTTCTTGCGACGGCCGCGATAGCCTTTGGCTGCGTCGAGGACTTTCTTGTGACTGGCGCGGGCGGTTACACCCCGTTTGACGCGTGGCATGGTCTTTCTCCTTTATGCGTAGGGCAACATGCGGGCAACCGACTTGTGGTCGCTGGCACCAACGGTTTCCATGCCGCGCAACTGGCGCTTACGCTTGGTGCTCTTCTTGGTGAGAATGTGACGCATGAACGCGTGCGAGCGCTTGAATCCGCCGCCGCCCAGTGCGCGGAACCGCTTCTTGGCGCCGCTCTTGGTCTTCATCTTAGGCATGATGCTTCCTTTTTATCTCATGCGGCCAGGTGACTCCACGACGTGGAATGCTTCACCTACCCGACCGCACGTATTGTGGCGTTTTAACCCGCTGGCTTGACCCGCCAAGGGCCGAGAAACGCCGGTCTCGAAACTTAAATCTTCTTTTTCGGCGCCAGCATCATCACCAGCTGGCGGCCTTCCATCTTGGGGAACTGCTCGACCACCGCCAGTTCGGCCAGGTCGGCCGCGACCCGCCTCAACTGGTTCATGCCGATTTCCTGGTGGGCCATTTCACGGCCCCGGAAACGCAGCGTAATCTTGGTCTTGTCGCCTTCTTCCAGAAACTTGATCAGGTTGCGCAGCTTGATCTGGTAATCGCCCTCGTCGGTACCCGGACGAAATTTGATTTCCTTGATCTGGACCTGCTTCTGCTTCAGCTTGGCTTCGTGCTGCTTCTTGCTTTCCTGATACTTGAACTTGCCGTAGTCCATGATCTTGCACACGGGCGGCTGGGCCGTCGGCGCAATTTCCACCAGATCCAGGTCGGCTTCTTCCGCCTGACGCAGCGCATCGTAAATTTTCACGATGCCAAGCGGCTCGCCTTCCACACCGACCAAACGTATCTCGGGAGTAGTGATTTCCCCGTTGATGCGTGTCTGTTTCTTTTCTGTCGCGATGAGTTGTTCTCCAAATAAAAACCTGACGCTGCGCGCCGAGGCAGAAAGGTCAAACCAAAAATAAAGAAGGCGCGGAGCCAATCCTAAATATAGGAGGTCCCTACGCCTTGTTTGACCGCTATTACTGGCGCGCCAGCGTTTCCGCTTTCAGTCGCGCCATCAAGTCATCCAAACTGAGCTGCCCCAGGTCCTGGTTGCCGCGGGCACGGACGGAAACCAACCCGGTCTCCATTTCCTTGTCGCCGACCACCACCTGATAAGGCAGCTTTTGCAAGCTATGTTCGCGGATTTTATAAGTAATCTTGTTATTACTCAAGTCCGACACCGCGCGAATGCCTGCTTCGCGCAGCGCCTGGGTGACTTTTTGCGCATATTCGGCCTGGCGCTCGCTGATATTCATCACCATCACCTGCACCGGCGCCAGCCACAACGGGAAGTTGCCGGCATGGTGCTCGATCAGGATGCCGATGAAGCGCTCCATCGACCCGAGAATGGCACGGTGCAGCATCACCGGGGTCTTGCGGCTGTTGTCCTCGTCGACGAATTCGGCGTCGAGGCGCACCGGCAGGTTGAAATCGAGCTGGATGGTACCGCACTGCCACAGCCGGTGAAGCGTGTCTTTCAGGGTGAACTCGACCTTGGGGCCGTAGAACGCGCCCTCGCCCGGCTGCAGGTCGTAGGCCAGCTTGCTCTTGTCGAGTGCGGCCGCCAGCGCCGCTTCGGCCTTGTCCCAGGACTCGTCCGAGCCGACGCGCTTGTCCGGACGGGTCGACAGCTTGACCAGCACGTCGTCGAAGCCGAAGTCGGCGTAGGTCTTCTGCAGCATGACGATGAAGTCGGCGACTTCCTGCTCGACCTGGTCCTCGGTGCAGAAAATGTGGGCATCGTCCTGGGTAAAACCGCGCACCCGCATGATGCCGTGCAGCGCGCCCGACGGCTCGTTGCGGTGGCACGAGCCGAACTCGGCCAGGCGCAACGGCAGGTCGCGGTAGGAATGCAGGCCGTTGTTGAAGATCTGCACGTGTCCAGGGCAGTTCATCGGCTTGACCGCGTAGTCGCGGTTTTCCGACGACGTGGTGAACATGTTGTCGCGGTAGTTTTCCCAGTGCCCGGATTTCTCCCACATGCTGCGGTCCATCACCGCCGGGGTGCGTACTTCCTGGTAGCCGTACTCGACGAATTTCTGCCGCATGTACTGCTCGATCTGCTGCCACACGATCCAGCCCTTGGGATGCCAGAACACCATGCCCGGCGCCTCGTCCTGCATGTGCAGGAGGTCGAGTTGCTTGGCAAGCCGGCGGTGGTCTCGTTTTTCGGCCTCCTCAAGTCGGTACAGATAGTCTTCGAGATCTTCCTTCTTCGCCCATGCCGTGCCGTACACGCGCTGCAACATTTCGTTCTTGCTGTCGCCGCGCCAGTAGGCGCCGGCCAGCTTCATCAGCTTGAAGTGCTTGAGCTTGCCGGTCGACGGCACGTGCGGGCCGCGGCACAGATCGATGAAATCGCCCTCGCGGTACAGCGAGATATCCTCGTTGCTGGGGATCGACGCGATGATCTCGGCCTTGTAGGTCTCTCCCATGCCCCTGAAGAAGGTCACCGCCTCGTCGCGCGGCATCACGCTGCGTTCGACCGGGATGTCCCGCTTGGCCAGCTCGGCCATTTTCTTCTCGATGGCCGCCAGGTCTTCCGGCGTGAAGGGGCGCTTGTACGCGAAATCGTAGAAGAAGCCGTCCTCGATCACCGGCCCGATGGTCACCTGCGCGTCGGGAAACAGCGACTTCACCGCATGGGCCAGCAGGTGCGCGGTGGAATGGCGGATCATGTCGAGACCGTCGGCGTCGCGGTCGGTGACGATGGACAATTGCGCATCGGCGTCGATCAGATGGCTGGTGTCGACCAGCTTGCCGTTGACCCGTCCGGCAAGCGCCGCCTTGGCCAGCCCCGCGCCGATACTGGATGCGACCTGCGCGACCGTGACCGGGGCTTCGAACTGCCGGATGGAGCCATCGGGAAGCGTGACGTTGACCATGATTCAAACTCCAGAAACAAAAAAAGCGCGGACCGACCGCGCTTTTGGGTACTACAGGAAGATTGCAGAGACTCTGCGAACAGCGATGCGCCGGGTTTATCGAATGACAAGCCGACTAGTTCGCGTTGACATTTCACAAGCTCCACGGGGCGAGCCCCACTAAAACGGGTCATCCCGACCCTTCAAATATTGGTAGGCGCGAATGGACTCGAACCATCGACCCCCACCATGTCAAGGTGGTGCTCTAACCAGCTGAGCTACGCGCCTAATGCGGGGCGGATCATAACCGAAACGCCACGCGCATGTCGAGTCGGCGCGGGGTTTTTTAACTTTTTATGTTGTTTCACGCCAGCGGCCAGCGCCGGATCGCGTCGTAATGCATCCCGTCAGCCTCGCGGCGCGAGGCCACCAGCACGAAATCGCGGATCGGCCAGTGCACCGGCTCGCATGCCGGCGGCGCCCCGCCGGCGGAATTGCGCAACAGGGTGACGTGCGGCACGTGCGGGCGCGCGTCGACGGCAAATCCGGCGCCCCGCAGGGCGGTGCTCAACGCGCCGACCAGTTCGAAGTGCTGCGGCGGCGTCCGGCCCGCGCCCAGCCAGCCGATACGGTTGTGCCGCCAGTAGCCGGCCTGGTCGAGGACCAGTTCGAACGCATCGATGCGGACCGTGTCGGCGCAGGCGGCCAGGACATCCAGTTGTTCGGCCGGCGTGCTGCCGAGAAAGGCCAGGGTGATGTGCAGAGTGTCCGCACGCATCCTTCGGCCGCCCCAATGTTGATGCAGCCATTTGCCGGCGCGGTCGAGCGCGTCGCGGGTGGCGTCGTCCGGCCACAGCGCGAAGAACAGCCGCAGCGTGTCGGGCTCGGCCGGGTCGGACCCGGTTAAACCGGGTTCAGTCACGCGCGATCAGGCACACCGCTTCCGCCGCGATGCCCTCGCCGCGCCCGGTGAAGCCGAGTTTTTCAGTGGTGGTGGCCTTGACGTTGACGTACTCGATGGCGACGCCGAGGTCGTCCGCGATGTGCGCCGTCATCCGCGCAATGTGCGGCGCCATTTTCGGCGCCTGCGCGATGAGGGTGGCGTCGACGTTGCCGACACGCCAGCCGCGTGACTTCAACTGTTCGGCTACCCGGCGCAGCAGGATGCGGCTGTCGATACCGGCGAACGCCGCGTCGCTATCCGGGAAATGGCGGCCGATGTCGCCCAGCCCGACCGCGCCCAGCAGCGCATCGCAGATCGCGTGCAGCAGCACGTCGGCATCCGAGTGTCCGGCCAGCCCGAGGCCGTGGGGAATGTCGACGCCGCCGATGATGAGCTTGCGGCCGGCGGCGAAGGCGTGAACGTCGAAGCCGTGGCCGACTCGGAGTTCAGTCATTCAGATGCTCCAGGATGAGGCTCGCCAGGCGCAGGTCCTGCGGATAGGTGACCTTGAGGTTGCGGCTGTCGCATTCGACCAGGCACGGATGCAGCCCCATCCGTTCGATCGCCGACGCCTCGTCGGTCATGTCGTCGCCTGCCGCGCGCAGCGCGTCGCGCAGCATGCCGTGGCGGAACATCTGCGGCGTCTGCGCCTGCCACAGGCCGGCGCGCGGCACGGTCACCTCGACCCGACACCCGGCATCGGCGCGCTTCAGGGTGTCCGCCACCGGCACCGCGAGCAGGCCGCCGACCGCATCGTCCGCGGCGATATCGAGCAAACGGCCGAGCGCCTCGCCCGGCAGGCAGGGGCGCGCCGCGTCGTGCACCAGCACCCAGTCGTCCGCCGCGCACCATTCGGCCATTGCCTGCAGACCGTTCAACACCGTCCCGGCCCGCGCGGCGCCGCCGCAGCGCAGCACCTGCATGCGATCCTGCCAGCCTGACCAGTCGTAGTTGCCCCACCACGCGTCGTCGGGCGACAGCACCACCACGAGTCGATCGATGCGCGGCTCGCGCGCCAGCGCGATGAGCGCATGGGCGATCAGCGGCAAGCCTTTGAGTTCGAGATATTGTTTGGGCAGCACGCCGCCCATGCGCGAGCCGCTGCCGGCGGCGGGAATCAGGGCGTGAAACCGGCTCACGACTCCCCGCCCGGCGCCAGCACGTCACGGTTGCCGTTCGACTGCATCGACGACACCAGGCCTGCGCGCTCCATGTCCTCGATCATGCGCGCGGCGCGGTTGTAACCGATGCGCAGCTGGCGCTGCACCGACGAGATCGACGCGCGGCGCGACTTCAGCACGTAAGCCACGGCCTGGTCGTACAGCGGGTCGGCTTCCGCGGCCTCGCCGTATTCGCCGCCGCCCTCGCTTGCCTCTTCCGGCGATTCGAGCACGCCTTCGATGTATTCGGGTTCGCCCAGCGATTTCAGGTAATCGACCACGCGATGCACTTCGGCGTCGGACACGAAGGCGCCATGCACCCGCTGCGGGTGCCCGGTGCCAGGCGGCAGATAGAGCATGTCGCCCTGCCCCAGCAGCGCCTCGGCGCCCATCTGGTCGAGGATGGTGCGCGAGTCGATCTTGGACGATACCTGAAAGGCGATGCGCGTCGGGATGTTGGCCTTGATCAGGCCGGTGATGACGTCGACCGACGGACGCTGCGTCGCCAGGATCAGGTGGATGCCCGCCGCGCGCGCCTTCTGCGCCAGCCGCGCGATGAGCTCCTCGACCTTCTTGCCGACCACCATCATCAGGTCTGCCAGCTCGTCGATCATCACCACGATCATCGGCAGGGTTTCCAGCGGCTCTGGGTTGTCCGGCGTCAGGCTGAACGGATGGGTGAGCGGCGTGCCGGCTTTCCTGGCGTCGCGCACCTTCTGGTTGTAGCCGGCGAGGTTGCGCACGCCGACCGCCGACAGCAGCTTGTAGCGCCGCTCCATTTCGCCCACGCACCAGTTGAGCGCGCTGGCGGCCTGCTTCATGTCGGTGACCACCGGCGCCAGGAGGTGCGGGATGCCTTCGTAGATCGACAACTCCAGCATCTTGGGATCGACCATGATCATGCGCACCGCGCTCGGATCGGACTTGTACACCAGCGACAGGATCATCGCATTGACGCCGACCGACTTGCCCGAGCCGGTGGTGCCGGCGACCAGCAGATGCGGCATCTTGCCCAGATCCGCGACCACCGGATTGCCGGCAATGTCCTTGCCCAGGGTGATGGTGAGCGGGCTCGAACTGTCGTGGTAGGCCCTGGAGCCGAGAATCTCGCTCAAACGCACCATCTGCCGCTTGGGATTAGGAATCGCCAGCCCCATGGTGTGCTTGCCGGGAATCGCCTCGACCACGCGAATGCTGATCACCGACAGCGTGCGCGCCAGGTCCTTCGCCAGGTTGACGATCTGGCTGCCCTTCACCCCCACCGCCGGCTCGATCTCGTAGCGCGTGATCACCGGGCCGGGCGAGGCCGACACCACCTTCACCTCGACGCCGAATTCGGCGAGCTTGCGCTCGATCATCAGGGAGGTGAACTCCAGCGCCTCGGCGCTCGCGGTTTCCACCGCCTCCTCGGCGGGGTCGAGCAGATGCAGCGGCGGCAAGGGCGAGTCGGGCAGATCGGAGAACAGCGGCGACTGTTTTTCGGTGGTGGCGCGCTCGGATTGCGGCACTTCCTTCACCACCGGCTCGATGCGGATCGGCGGCGCATCGACGCGCTTTTTCTTTTCCACCGACACGAGGGCTTCACGCTTTTGCTGCGCCGCCTCGCCCAGTTGGCGATCCTTGTAGGCCTGCCAGGTCTGGATCGACTTCCACCAGGCCCGTTCCACCCACTCGCCGGCGCGTTCGGCCATGCCCAGCCACGACACGCCGGTGAACAGGCTGAACCCCACCGCCATCAGCAGCAGCAGCGCCAGCGAACCGCCGGTAAACCCCAGCAGCGCACCCGCCGCCGCGCCGACGCCGGCGCCCAGCACGCCGCCGTGCGTGTCGGGCAACGTCACCGCCCAATGCCAGGCGCGCAGCCATTCGACCCCGGTGCTGGCAAACAGCAGCAGGCCGAATCCGCCGAGCCGGAACCAGCGCTGACGGCTGTCCGCCAGCGGGTTTTCATCCAGATGACGAAAGGTGTGAATGACATAGGCCAGCGCCAGCAGCACCCACCACCAGGCCGACACGCCGAAAATCATCAGCAGCAGATCGGACAGCCAGGCGCCGCTTTTGCCGCCGAGGTTATGGATCGCCACGCCTTCGCCGGTGGTGCTGAAGCCGGGGTCGGCCACATTGTGGGTGAGAAGAATCGCCGCCAGCAGCAGCGCGGCAAAGCCAACCAGCAGCGCGCGTGCTTCGCGCAGCAGGCGCTGCATACGGGGCGGCAAAGGAGTCGGTGAACGGGAAGCGGGACGCGCCATGGGAACTCAACAAGCCAAAGTGCTCTGGATTATACCGGGCAGCCCGCATGGAAACGCTGCCGCCAAGTTTGGTTAGAATAGCCAGCTTTCCCATCGTCCGAGCACAGACCATGAGCACCCAACACCACAAACTCGTCATTCTCGGTTCCGGCCCCGCCGGCTATTCCGCCGCCGTCTACGCCGCGCGCGCCAACCTCTCCCCCGTCGTCATCACCGGCATGCAGCAGGGCGGCCAGTTGATGACCACCACTGAAGTCGACAACTGGCCGGCCGACGTCGACGGCGTGCAGGGCCCCGAGCTGATGGATCGCTTCCAGCGCCACGCCGAGCGATTCAACACCGAAATCATCTTCGACCAGATCCACACCGCCAAGCTGACCGAAAAGCCCTTCACCCTGATCGGCGACGCCGGCGCCTACACCTGCGATGCGCTGATCATCGCCACCGGCGCCTCGGCCATGTACCTGGGTCTGGAAAGCGAGCAGGCTTTCATGGGCAAGGGCGTGTCGGGCTGCGCCACCTGCGACGGCTTCTTCTACAAGAACCAGGACGTGGCGGTCATCGGCGGCGGCAACAGCGCGGTCGAGGAAGCGCTGTATCTCGCCAACATCGCAAAACACGTCACCGTGGTGCACCGCCGCGACACCTTCAAGTCCGAGAAAATTCTCATCGAGCACCTGATGGAAAAGGTCAAGGAAGGCAAGATCAGCCTCGAACTCGACCACACCCTGGACGAAGTGCTGGGCGACAAGACCGGCGTCACCGGCATGCGCATCAAGAGCACCAAGGACGACAGCACCAAGGACATTGCGCTCACCGGCATCTTCATCGCCATCGGCCACAAGCCCAACACCGCCATCTTCGAAGGCCAGATCGAACTTGAAGGCGGCTACATCGTCACCAAGGGCGGCAACAAGGGCAACGCCACCGCCACCAGCATCGAAGGCGTGTTCGCCGCCGGCGACGTGCAGGACCATATCTACCGCCAGGCCGTCACCAGCGCCGGCACCGGCTGCATGGCCGCGCTCGACGCCGAGCGCTACCTGGACGCGCTCGGCAAGGCCTGAGCGCCGCCCGGGCCAGCGAGTGATCCGCCATGAAGCGCGCCCGCGGCAGTGCGCTCGCCCCCGCCTCGTTCGAGGCGCTGGCCCGCATGCGCCGCGCGCTGCGCGAGCAGGCCGCCACCCCCGCCACACTTCACCAGGCGCCGCATAAGCCCAGGATTCCTGAAGACGGCGCCATGCTGTTTCGTCGCGCCGTCGCCGACGCCGTTCCCCTGCCTCCCTCCAACCGCGCGGAGATTGCGCGTCCGCGCCCCAAGCCGATTGCCCGCCAACGCCTGCGCGACGAGCAGCAGGTGCTGGTCGATGCGCTGTCCGACCCGTGGGACTGGGAAGCCGCACTCTCCACCGGCGAGGAGCTGGTTTTCTCGCGTCCCGGCGTACCGACCGCAGCGCTCAAAAAACTGCGACGCGGCGGCTGGGTCATTCAGGGCGAACTCGACCTGCACGGGCACACCGGCGACGAAGCGCGGATTGCGCTCGCCGCCTTCCTCAATCGCTGCATGCTCGAAGACCGGCGCTGCGTGCGCATCATCCACGGCAAAGGCCACGGCTCGAAAAACCGCCTGCCGGTGCTGAAGAACAAGGTGCGCCACTGGCTCACCCAGCGCGAAGACGTGCTCGCCTTCTGCCAGGCCCGCACCGTCGACGGCGGCGCCGGCGCCGTCATCGTGCTGCTGAGATCCTCATCCCGTTAAAGAGAACCCCGCCATGAGCGAACCCGTCATCGCCGATTTCAAACTGCCGTCCACCGGCAACGCCACGTTCAAGCTGTCAGAGCATCGCGGCAAGAACGTCGTCGTCTATTTCTACCCGAAGGACAACACCTCCGGCTGCACGCTGGAAGGCCAGGAATTCCGCGACCTGTACGCCGATTTCGCCAAGGCCAACGCGATTGTCGTCGGCGTCTCGCGGGACAGCATCAAGTCGCACGAAGGCTTCAAGGCTGCGCACGGTTTCCCATTCGAATTGCTGTCCGACAAGGACGAAACCGCATGCGAACTGTTCGGCGTGATGAAGCTGAAGAACATGTACGGCAAGCAAGTGCGCGGCGTCGAGCGCAGCACGTTTGTGTTCGACGTGGACGGGAAGCTGGTGAAGAGCTGGCGAGGGTTGAAGGCGCCGGGGCACGCGGCGGAGGTGTTGGGGTTTGTGCAGGGGCTGTGAGCGTATGACGCCCGACCTGTCGTTGCGAGCGTAGCGAAGCAATCCAGTTGAGATTAAGGCGCGGAGCACCACCGAGTAGTGAGGTTTGTGGCTGGCTGACTGCCGTTGGCCGGGGGTAGCCCGGCGGCTAGTCACTTTCTTTTGCCTCGCCAAAAGAAAGTAACCAAAGAAAAGGCGACCCCGCTCATCCCCGAAACCCCGAAAATCGAGCCTGCCAAGTGGGCGGCAAAGAACTCGCCCCGCCTTTGCTGTTTTAATTTGATTTTTTGTGGGCGGAGCTCAAACACCTTTGCCGCTGATCCACCCAGCAGGCTCAATTCTCGGCGGGGCTGAGAGGGGAAAAAAGTCAAAACCAGGATGGTGATGGCGGGGTAGTTCGCGTGCTTGTGTGACGACACCCATCCGATGCATTATGCCTGCGGCTAATTAGAGTTAAGGGACTGCCGCGCTTCTCGCGGCAGTCCCTCTTTTACGAAGGGTTGGCGTGTGGCGTACATGCCATGATCGCAACGTTTTCGCCATGATAATTCTTGCGAGAAATAATACGCCAACCGAGGCGCTCATAAAATGACTCTTGGTCCGGCGTGAAAAGATAAATACATCGAATTGCCAAAGCATGGGCTTCCCGCAAAATGGCTTCTGTCAGTGCGGTTCCGATGCCTTGCTGCCGGAACGCCGGATGCACGTAGAGACTCGCCAGCCATGGCGATAGCTCGGTGTGACACTCCATATTGTTTGCAACGAGGCTGACAAAGCCTAAAGCGCTCTTGTCCTGCAATGCAACTAAAGTTGTCGGGATTTCTCGACGGCCCAGCCGATCTTGAATTATCTCGATCCGATGTTCGAGCGAGGGTTCTGACTCCAAGGGCCATTGGGCATGATGCCATCCCGCAAGCAGAGGGATGAACTCCGCATGATTGGCAAGATAGTCAACGCAAAATGCATGGGCCATGGAAAACGCCTAACGAGCTAAGGGCTGAGTACTTGTCTTGCGACGCAATTCAGCTTGAGTAGGGCGTATTCGCCGTAGGCGTAATGCGCCGGATGTGTGGCAATGGTAATTCAAACCACCCAGTTATCACCGGCCTGGTTTTGACTTTTATCCCCTCTCAGCCCCGCCGAAAATTGAGCCTGCCGGGTGGATCAGCGGCAAAGGTGTTTGAGCCCCGCTCACAAAAAACCAATTAAAAACAACAAAAGCGGGGCGAGTTCTTTGACGCCCACCTGGCAGGCTCGATTTTCGGGAATTCGGGGCTGTCGGGGTCGCCTTTTCTTTGGTTACTTTCTTTTGGCGAGACAAGAAAAGTGACTAGCCGCCGGGCTACCCCCGGCCAACGGTACTCAGCCAGCCACAAACCTCACTACTCGGCTTGTGCTTCGCGCCTACATTTAACTGGATTGCTTCGCTGCGCTCGCAATGACGGGCGAACTCTCCGCCGCAAAAAACCGCTCCACCACCTCCAGCTTCCTCGTCCGCGTCATCGCCGGCAGCGCATTCAGCAGCAAGCGCCCATACGGCTTGTCCGCCAGCCGCGTATCGCAAATCATCAACACCCCGCGATCGGTCTCGCTACGGATCAGCCGCCCCGCCCCCTGCTTCAAACTGATCGCCGCATGCGGCAGCTGGTAGTCCATGAACGGCTTGCCGCCGTTCTTCCCGGCCAAGGCGATGCGCGCGGCGACAACCGGGTCGTCGGGCGGCTGGAACGGCAGCTTGTCGATGATGACCACCGACAGCGCGTCGCCGGGCATGTCGACGCCCTCCCAGAAACTCTGGCTACCCAGCAGCACGGCGTTGCCGGCTTTCTGGAAGCGCGCGAGGAGTTCGTTCTTCGGTGCGTCGCCCTGCACCAGCAAGGGGTAGTCCCAGCCGCGAAACTTGAAGGCATCGATCAGCAGGCCGCGTGCCTTGTCCAGCGCGCGCAGGCTGGTGAACAGGATGAACGCGCGGCCGCGGCTGACTTCCAGCACCGGCAGGGCGGCTTTGACGACGGCGTCGGTGAACTCGGGCGTGTTCGGTGCGGGCAGGCCCTGCGGCAGGTTGAGCACGCCTTGGCGCGGGTAGTCGTAGGGGCTGTCGACGCACAGGGTTTCGGCATCCTCGATTCCCAGGCGCGTTTTCAGGTGGGTGAAGTCGCCGCCGACGGCGAGCGTGGCCGAGGTGAGGATCCACGCCTGCGCGCGCTCGGTGAGCTTGGCGCCGAACATCGCGCCGACGGACAGCGGCGTGGCGTGCAGCAGCAGCGAACTCAGGGTGGTTTCCAGCCAGCGCACACGGGGGGTCTCGGGATCGTCGGCGCGCTGCCAGCTGGCCAGGGCGGCCTGCACACCTTGCGCGCGCTCGAAGCAGTTTTTCAGGTCGGCGTCGCGCTCGGCCTGGGTTTCGAGCAGCTTCGCCATTTCATCCAGCGTCGCCGACAGGGTTTTCAGCGCGTCCGGCCATTTGTCGTAGCGCGTCAGTTCAGCGATGGTCGACTTGACCGGGTTCTGCGGAAACGCCAGGCGCAGGTCGCGCGCGGCCCTGGAAAGATCCTCCGCAGCGCGGCGCAGGGCCGGAAAGTCGCCCGCCTTCACCGCAGCCAGTCGCTTGGTGTCGCCCGCCAGATCCAGCAACTGCGCGACGGACAGGGTTTCACCGAAGAACTGCGCGGCGGTTTCGGCCAGCTGGTGCGCCTCGTCGAGGATCACGGTGTTGCAGGCGGGCAGCAGTTCGGCAACGCCTTCGTCCTTCAGCCACAGGTCGGCGAAAAAAAGATGGTGATTGACCACGACCACTTCAGCGTCGAGCGCGGCCTTGCGCGCGGCCATCACGAAGCAGTCCTTGAAATGGCTGCATTCGCTACCGAGGCAGGTGTCGCGGCTGGAGATTGCGTAGTGCCAGGCGGTGGCGTCCTCGGGAATGCCTTCGGCTTCGGCGCGGTCGCCGCTGGCACTGGTTTCGGCGAAGCGGGCGATTTTCCGCAGCCAGGCGGCATCGTCGCGGTTCGCGAACCGGCCATCGGCGAGGTTGCGCTGCAGGTGATGGTGGCAGACGTAATTGGCGCGCCCTTTCAGCAGGGCCACCTTGACCGGCGATTTGAGCGCGCGGCGCGCGGCCGGCAGGTCGCGGTGAAACAGCTGATCCTGCAGCGCCTTGGTGCCGGTTGAAATCACGACTTTTCCGCCCGACAGCAGGGCGGGAATCAGATAGGCCAGCGTCTTGCCGGTGCCGGTGCCGGCTTCGGCCAGCAGCACGCGATTGTCGGCGATCGCCCGCTCGACCGCCTCGGCCATGGCAAGCTGCTGCGGGCGCGAGCGCCAGCCGGGCAGCACCGCGGCACACGCGCCTTCAGGGGAAAAAATGGTATTCAGATCAAACATGCCGGGAACCTGATTTCGAGCCGGAGTGTACCATCCGGCCGTGGCCGAACCGATCTCGGTTCCCGCTTCAGTTTCACTGGTTTACAGCCGTTAGCACTGCAAACACCGTCTACCCGGCCCTGCCATGCGCATTGTTTTGTTTTGCTTGCTGATATTGGTATTCCCGGCTGCCGCCCATGCGATGATTGCCCAGCTGGAGATGCGCCCCGGCATTACCGCCAGCGCCGAATACCTGGTCGGCGAACGCAGCAAACCTGCCTTGCTGCTGCTGCACGGCTTTTTGCAGACGCGCGATTTCCCCACCGTGGCCACCCTGGCCCGCGGCCTGCAGGATGCGGGCTATACGGTATTGGCGCCCACGCTCAGCCTGAATATTCCCAACCGCGCACAAAGTCTGGCGTGCGAAGCGGTGCACAAGCACAGCCTGGATGACGACGTGGCAGAAATCGGGCGCTGGGTGGGCTGGCTGAAATCACAGGGCCACCATTCCATCGTGCTGGTCGGCCACAGCTTTGGCAGCCTGCAGTTGCTCGCCTATCTGTCGCGCAAACCGGATGCGGCCATAAAAGCCTATATCGGCGCTTCGTTGATCGAAGCCCAGATCGGCACGACTGCGCGCCCGGCCCTGATCGCGCAACTGGAAGACCGCGTGCGCGGAAAACAGCGTGCTCTGGTCAACCAGGCCTTGTCATTCTGCGGAAAATATCCCTCCACGCCCGAAGGCCTGCTGTCGTACGTGCACTGGGATCAGGCACGCCTGCTGGCTGCATTGAAGCACTCGCCGGTCGACGTGAAACTCATCATGGGCGGTATGGACAACATGCTGGAACGGGGCTGGATCAAGGCACTACAGCATGTACGGACGCCGATGGTGATCGTGAAAGGCGCCAGCCATTTCATGGATGGCGCACATGAGTTTGACCTGCTGGATCACACGCTCAAGCATCTTGAAACGATCAAGGCGCCCTTATCCAGATGAAATGGTCTGCTTCCATCTCCATCAAGCAGGTCGCGCTCGCTTTTATCGCCGGCCTGCTGGTGCTGGTGAGCCTGATCGGGTACTTCGCCGCCTATCAAACGCGTGCCGCCACGAACAGCCTGGCGCAGCATAATCAGAGCGCGGCACAGTCCGAGTTGGCTGCCGCCGTTCAGCGGCTGTTGAGTCAGACCGAAGAACAGGCCGTCAATCTGGCGCGCTGGGATGAAACCCGGCAACAATTGGTTCTGCCTGAGTATTACACGTACTGGCGGGATCAGCGGGTATACGAAAGCGGCATGCTGAACAGCCGCTTTGTCCGGGTGGCGTTGTACGCCCAGTCAGGCATGTTGCTTGCGCCCAGCCCGGCAAACAACAGGTTCCCGGCCAGGCTGCCGCCGTTTCAGGCCTCCGGTTGGCTGGTCAACGAGGCGGGCGCAATTGCGTTGTATTACGCATTCCCGGTATACAACAATGAACAGCGACAGGCCCTGCTTGGCCACGGTCTGATCAAGCTGGATTTCATGTCGGCCCTGTTGCAACAGGAAACGCTCCACTTCACCGACGCCTCCAGCATCAGCCTGGCACTCAAGCCGGGCGAAATGCTGGCCGCTCCGGAACTGTTTTCGCGCCTGAGCTTCAGCGCCCACCCCGCTCTTGACCAGCTCCGGTTTCAGACCATCCTGTCGCACACCCTGCTCGGGCTGTTTGTACTGCTGGCAGCCACTACGCTGCTGGCTTTCCTGGCATACAACCGTCTGTTGATGCGTCCCTTGGGGCGGCTCTTGCAGGACATCGACGCCATGCAGCACGGCCGCTTCAACCCCAATCCACCGCGTTCGCCGATCATGCGCATCAGTGAGCTGGAGAATATCCGCCGTTCGCTGTACGACTACCAGCTGCAATTGCGGGAGCTGCACGGTTCGATGGAAAACCAGAACCGCGAATTTCACTCGCAGGCGCGCCAGGATGCGCTCACCGGCTGCCACAACCGGCGCGCCTACGAAGAAGACTGGGACGATTTCCGCAAGAAATTGGAAATTTCGCCGCAGGGCGTGGCTTTCCTGCTGTTCGACTGCGACCGCTTCAAGACCATCAACGACACCTATGGCCACGCCAAGGGCGATCGCGTATTGAGCATCATCGCCGATGCGCTGGTGATGGCGCTGCGCGCCAACGACCGCCTGTATCGCCTGGGGGGCGACGAATTCGCCGCCTTCCTGTCACGCACCACGCCGGCGCAGGCCAAGCAGGTCGCGCAGCGCTGCCAGAGCCTGCTCGACGCCGCCGGGTTTACCGAGCTTGGCATCATTGAGCCGGTCGGCCTCAGCATCGGTATCGCCTTCTGCGCGGCCGACCAGCTAGAGCATATCGACGAGCTGCCCAAGCAGGCCGACATTGCCATGTATACCGCCAAGCAGCCCGGGCGCAGCCGTATTGCGCTGTATGGGGAAGACACCGAGCGTGCCTCGCAGACACTGGTGGCCAGTCGCGAAACCAGCGCCCTGTTCCAGGCGCTGGCCACTCCCGGCATGATCGAAATGCACTACCAGGCCATTCATGGCCTGCCGGGGCGCCAGGTGGATTATTACGAGGCGCTGGCTCGCATCCGTTATCACGGCGAACTCATGCTGCCGGAAGCGTTCCTGCCGGTGGTCAGCAGCCGCCGGCTGGAAACCGAATTCGACATGGCGGTGCTGCACCAGGTCGATGCCGATCTGTCGTCAGGCCTGTTGCCGGCCGGGGCGGGCATCTCGGTCAACCTGTCGGCGCAGAGCATTTCGCACCCTGAAGTCGTCTCGCGCCTGTTGGAATTGTCGCGCCACGGTGCGCGCCACCCCTTGATGCTGGAAATCACCGAAACCTCGCTCATCACGCAAATGGTCGAAGTGAGCACCTATCTCGAATTGCTGCGCACGGTGAAGTACCGTATCGCCATGGATGACTTCGGCACCGGATATTCACCGTTGCGCTACCTGGTCGATTTGCCGGTCGATGTGGTCAAGTTCGACATCTCGCTGGTGAACAAGCTGGGAAAGGACAACCGCGCCGGCCGGGTGGTGGCGGATTTTGCGCGCATGATGAGCGAAGCGGGTTATTCGCTGGTGGCCGAAGGCGTGGAAACCGAAACCGTGCTGTGCAAGGTCGAAAGCCTGGGCATTGCCCATGCGCAGGGGTATTTGCTGGGGCGGCCCATTCCGCTTACGGAGCTGGCCGCCAGTCTCGCCAGGACCCCGGCGCCCCACTCATTGGCTGATGCCGGAGGCTCAGTGCTTGCCCGAACGCCAGATGGAAAAGATGATCCACAGGCTGTTGAAAAACGCGATCAGGAATCCCAGCAGACCGAACAAGGGCAAGCCGAATAGCTGAGGCCCCCCCTCCACCGTCATGATGATGCTGGAGCCCACCACCAGCGAGGCGGTCAGGATACCCATGGTCAGCCGGTTGCTGGCGCCGTCCAGCTGGTGGCCAAAATGATCCAGCCGCTTCAGGTCGAGGTCGACCCGCACGCGTCCCCGCCGCATATCCCGCACCAGATGCCGCATGTCGCGCGGCAAATCGGCCAAAACCTCCAGCGTCTCGCGCACGCTCTTGCGCCCGCGCGCCAGCAGCGCCTGCGGCGTGTAGCGCTGCCGGATGACGCGCTCCACGAACGGCGTCACGTGGTCGATCATGTGGAATTCCGGGTTGAGCTGCAGTCCCAGGCCTTCCAGCGTGATCAGCGTCTTGAACAACAAGGTCAGGTCGGCCGGCAACACCAGGTTGTTGTCGCGCATCAGGGCGGTGACGTCATTCAGCAGCGCGCCGATCTTCACATCCTTGAGCTGCAGGTCGTCGTAATTTTGCAGCAGCTCCGTGACGTCGTACGACAGGCGATCTTCATCGCTCACCGATTCGCCGCTCCAGTCGAGCAGCACCTGCAGCATGGCCTGTTCGTCCTTGAGCGTCAGGGCATGCAGCATGTCCACAATCTGGTTGCGCCGGTGATGGGTCAGCATCCCCACCATGCCGAAATCGATGATGCCGATGCGGTTGTCGGGCAGGAACAGGATATTGCCGGGGTGTGGATCGGCATGAAAATAACCGTTCTCCAGCACCATGCGCAACACCGTATCGGCGCCGCGCGCCGCCAACATCCCGGGGTCGAGTCCGCTGGCGCGCAGCTTGTCCGGAACCACCCCCGCAATGCCGACAATTTCCTCCTGCACATTGACGCGGTCGCTGGTGAATTCCCAATACACCCTGGGGATTTTCACCAGCGGGTCGTCGGCGAAGTGGCGCGCGAACTGGTCGATGTTGCGCGCCTCCTTGGCCAGGTCGAGTTCGCGATTCAGCGAGCGGCGGAACTGCGAGACGATATGCACCGGATCGTAGCGCCGGGCTTCCGGCATTTCGCTTTCCAGAAATTTGGCGGCGTGCTCCAGAATTCGCAGATCGGCCCGGACCACGTCCTCGATGCCGGGACGGCGGATCTTGACGACCACCGGCGTGCCGTCCTTGAGCGTGGCGCGATGCACCTGCGCAATCGACGCAGCCGCCAGCGGCAGCGGGTTGAATTCGGCAAACACCTCCCCGGGCTCGCCCTTGATGGCGGCCACCAGATCGGGGTAAAGAATGTCATAGGGCACCGCCGGCACCTGGCTGTGCAACTTTTCGAATTCGACAATCCAATGCGGCGGAAACATGTCGACCCGCGTTGCCAGCAGTTGTCCCAGCTTGACGAAAGTCGGGCCCAGCTCTTCCAGTGCGCGGCGGATGCGCACCGGCGCGTCGAGCTGGCTGATTTCACTGGTGCTGTGCCAATGCAGAACCCGCCCGGTGCGTTCCAGCACGCCGCTGATGCCCAGGACACGCACCAGATCGCCCCAGCCATAACGAATCATCACCGAGGCGATTTCATGCAATCGCGGCAGGTCGCGCACGACCGAAATGGTTTCCCAGAGCATCGTTGATTTTTTGGAATCCGTAATGCCGAGAGTGTACCCGCAAGGGGCACGCCGGATTCGTACGCTGCCAAAGCAGCAACGACTCCGCAGTACCCGCAAGGGTGAGGATCAGGAACGCAGGCGTTCGCTCTGCCGTTTGAGCGAATCGGCCAGCGCGTCCAGAACGCCGCTTGC
>JAJPEP010000089.1 GCA_021166845.1 Thiobacillus sp. | reverse complement strand
AATCCGCGCCCGGCCGTGAGGCCGGGCGATGCCTTCGTCCGGATGCCGGACGCCGATATTAATGTAGGTGTTTCAATCCGCGCCCGGCCGTGAGGCCGGGCGATGCTGCGCGGCGATCACGCGCGATGACCACGGTTATCTGTTTCAATCCGCGCCCGGCCGTGAGGCCGGGCGATGCGTGCAGGCGCGGGCGGATCAACTCAAGACGGAAATGTTTCAATCCGCGCCCGGCCGTGAGGCCGGGCGATGCTTCCTCGTGGGGGGGTTCCTGCCCTGCTGGCAGTGGGTTTCAATCCGCGCCCGGCCGTGAGGCCGGGCGATGCACGCCGGCGACAAGTACTACTGGGAGCGTTATGGCGTTTCAATCCGCGCCCGGCCGTGAGGCCGGGCGATGCGCCCGCGATGCGTACAGCACCAGCACGGACTACTTCGTTTCAATCCGCGCCCGGCCGTGAGGCCGGGCGATGCGCTGCACATGCAACCTGTTGATTGTTCTGCGCAGCGCCACAAGTTTCCGCGAACCTGCTTTGCACCGCAATCCTGCGGCGATGTTTTGTGGTGGCCAAGTGCTTCAGCTTGTTAAAGAACAATGAGTTACGGCACGCGCGAAGCCGACGGGTTTGTGCCGTTGATGGGGGTTCGCGCGTCATATCACCAAGGGGCCTTCAAAATCGACGGACCGGAAGCAGCCGTGTTGTTTGACGCGAAGCTCGATGGGCTCGGTGATGCGGTAGAAGCGCAGATTGTCTTTAGACGGGTCTATTTCATCCAGCAATTCGCGC
The DNA here is from genome assembly GCA_021166845.1 of Thiobacillus sp. Taxonomy (GTDB): domain Bacteria; phylum Pseudomonadota; class Gammaproteobacteria; order Burkholderiales; family Thiobacillaceae; genus Thiobacillus. The sequence continues at coordinate 35,826 of JAJPEP010000089.1, read as the reverse complement.
TCAAATTGTTCGAACTGCATTTCATCGATTGTGCATTCGAAAACCGATTTTTGTACTCGCTGGCCGACGCGCTCGCAGGCCTTGGCGACGCGTCGCAGGCGCTTGCGCCCGGCGGCTGTTTCTGTGGAAACGTCGTAGGTGAAGATGATGAGCATGATGCTTATCTGGCCACAAATGGCAGGTAGCTTTCCATTTCACCGCGCAGGGTTCGCGCGATGAAGCGCGCCTGAATGAAGGGTAGCAAGGCAAACGGCAGTTTGCTTTCGGTGAGCGGGTGGGTGATTTCTTCTTGTTTGCGTTCTTGCCAGGCGGTTACGACGGCGCGGCGGCCTTTATCGTTGAGCATGACCGCACCGCCTTCGCGCAGGTCGAAGTCGGCAGGTCCGATCTGGCCGCGATTGATGAGGGTGAGCGCCAGCCGGTCGCACAGCACAGCGCGGAATTCCTCCTGCAAGTCCAGTGCGAGCGCGGCACGGCCGGGGCGTACCGTGTGCAGAAATCCGAGCTGTGGATCGAGCCCGACGGCTTCCAGCGCGGAACGACAGTCGTTCATGAGCATGGCATAGAGGAAGGAAATCAGCGCGTTGAAACGGTCCAGTGGCGGGCGACGGGTGCGGCCGTTGAGCTGGAAGTGTTCACGCATGGCGGGCTTGACGACGAGGTTGGCGGCAGCGAAGTAGCCACGTGCGGCTTCGCCTTCGACGCCGCGTAGCTCGTCCAACGTGTTTGCAACGGTGACAGCGCGCAGTGAGGCGGCCAGGTTGTCGGCGGTGCGCGTGAGCCGGGCCGCTTCGGTTTCGTCTGCGGCTTCTCGCGCGCCGCGCTGCAATACACTGCGACTATTTTTGAGTTTTCCTGCGACCACAGCGCGGGCGAATTCGAGCGTAAAAGCGGCATCGCCTGCCTGCTGGTGCTGAGCCTGGCGCAAAAGGATGTTGCCAGAAACCGGGCCTTCGAGCCGGGCCTTGAAGCGGCCGCTGTCGTCCAGCAGCACCAGAGACTTCCCCTCGTCGGCCAAACGATGCATCAGCGCCGGCGAGACCATGACGTTGCCGAAACAGACCAACCCGCCCAGGTGGTGCAGCGGCACCTGGAGTTTCTTTTCGCGTTCCACGTCGATACGCACGGTGGCGTTTTCAAGATGGGCATACGCCTGAGGGGTCATGACGTAGAGTGTGTTCTGGATGGTATGCAATTCATGCCTCCGGGTCGAACAGTCTGTGCTGTTGTTGTCGCTGCCTGATTCGATCGGCGACGGCTTCAGGCTGGCAGATCTCTTTCAGGGAACATTCCCTGCATCGTGAATCGTTGACCGGTGGCGGCAGCACGCCCGAGGCAAGCATCGCGCGGATCGCATTCGCGGTATCGATTACCCGTGCCCTCAACTCCGGCGTGATGAAGACCTCCCGCCGCCGGTGACTGCTGGCATGGAAGATCGCGCCTTTGGGTACCGGGCGCCCGAGCATGTCTTCCAGGCACATCGCCTGCGCGGCGAGCTGGAGATCGTCATTCAGCCATTTTCGTTTTGGGCCGTGCTTGTATTCGACAGGGTAAGGCGTGCCGTCGGCGAGAAATTCCACCACATCACATTTCCCGATAAGACCAACGCGATCCGACCAGACCGGCAAGGCCGTCTCGCTACGCCGGTCACTGTGGGTTTCGTGATGGATGCCATCCACTTTTTCATGTTCGGCATTGCCGCGTGCAGTGTGAATGTTGTTGGTGAACTCGCCTTCCATGTGAATTAGTCCGCAACGGCGCGGACAGTACGCCCAGTGGTTGAGGGCGGAAAGGGGGACGGGGTCAGGGTTGAACATAGTGGGGCCGTGGCGTATCGTTTGTTCCATGTGCACTAGCCCAACGCAATGGAGACTCCCATGTCATTGACCGCCGAACAAATCAAGGCTGAAGCCATGAAACTCCCGCCCGAAGAACGTGCGGACTTGGCTGACTGGCTTTGGGTCAGCGCCATCCCGCGCGAAGAGGTAAAGGCTGCCTGGGATGCCGAAATCGCCCGACGCATCGCTGAAATCGACGCGGGTACGGTCGAGCTGATCCCGAGCGAAGAAGTGTTTGCAAGGATAGACGAGAAACTCCGCAAAGCCGGCGCGTGAAGCACGTTTGGCACCCACTGGCCGAAACGGAATTCGATCAGGCACTGGATTACTACGCCGTTCACGCTGGGGCAAACATCAGCAGGCAATTCGCAACTGCTACCAAACAGACGCTTGGTCTTCTGCATGAACACCCTGCTATTGGCAAGCCTATTCAGTGCAAGCCTATTCAGTGTCAGGCGCGCAGCATTCCTTTGCATGGTTTCCCCTTCGATCTGGTGTACCGGATTTATCCCGGGAAGATCGTCATCATCGCCATTGCCAACCAAAGCCGCCGCCCGGGATATTGGGTGGGGCGGCGGTGATTCTCGAACTCGCCATACACGGCATTCAGACAATCAGTGTTTTACCAGACTTCACCGCGCACACATCAAGCGCGCCAGCCATGTAGCCGATGAAGTCGTCGTAAGCCAGATTCCAGGCGAACAGGCCGGGATAAGCGTCGATGGGGGCAAGGCCAAAGTCGATCTTCTTGGTCGCCCAGATTTGCACGCAGTGGCTTTGCAGGGATTTCCAGTCCGGGCGTGCGCCGTCCTGAATGGCATCGAGGAAGGAGCCGGGCATCAGTACGGTCACGGTGTCGGACGCGATGACTTTGAAGTTATCTGCGACGGACACAAACTGTTTCGCGCTTTCCATGTTGAAGAGCGTATCGACCTGCTCCGGGTTGCCTTGCTCACGCACTTCGAGTTTTAGCGCCTCGGTGCAGGCGTCCGGTGTGACGCGATCCCGCTTGAACAGCTTTTCCAGCGTGGATGCAGACGCCCGCATGGCGGGATTTTGCCGGATACCTGCCCTCTGCCGCAGTGTCACCGACCAGACTTCCGCTTCGTCGTATTCGTTGTGCCGGTTCACGCGCCCACCAAGCTGGAGCAGGCTGGCAAGGCTGGCCGCTTCGCGCACGCCCGAGCGGAAGGAAAGATCAACGCCCGCCTCGACCAGCGAGGTGGCGACGAGCGTCCAGTCCTGATCGTCTTTGTCGGCGAGGCGCGCCTTGATGCGGGCCAGCGTTTTCTCGCGGTCGTGCGGGGTGAGCGCCGTCGAGAGGTGTTCGACTTTTCCCCGGCCTGACTTCACCGCGAGCGCTCGGGCGACGACGGCGGCGGTCTGCACGGTGTTGAAAACGGCGATGCGCGGGCCGGGCCGCGCGGTCAGGAAATCGAGCAGTGCGTCGAGGTCAAGCGCGTCGTGATGCTGGCGATAGCGGATGCGGTGGGTTTCGCTGACGCCGAGCTGCGCCCGTAGCGCGGTGCCGACCAAGGGCGTGGGCAGGCGTTTTCTAGGCGGCGGCGCGTCTTTGAGCCGGGGATAGAATTCATCAAGCATCCAGAAACGGGCGAGTGAGCCGGATGCGAGCACGATGTGACAGCCCCAGTGATCGACGAGCCGACGCAGCCATTGCCAGGCGAGCGGCCAGAGGTGCGCGGGTAACGCGGCGTGTGCCTCGTCGATGAAAATCGCCGAACGCGCCACCTGATGTAATTTGCGCAGGTTCGCTGGGTGGTTGCTCGCCAGCGTCTCGAAAAACTGCACGGCGGTGGTGACGACAACCGGCGCGTGCCAGCGGGTCGTCAGCGCGCGCGTGAGCGGGTTGGTGAAGTCGGTTTTATGGTGGTGTGCGGCGATGACTTGATCGGCGATCTCATTGGGCAGGACGAGCGCCTTGCGGTAGGTGTCTACGGATTGATCGATGATGTTGGTGAAGGGCTGGACGACGAACGCACGGCGCAGATTCTTCGCCTGTGCCGCGCGAAGCAGGTGCGCCATCACCGCTGTGGTCTTGCCGCTGCCGACCGGGCTGTCGCATTCGACGAGTGCAGCGGCGGTGTCGGCGGCGCGGCATGCAGCGTAGTGCGCGCGCCGGTTTTCGGCGCGTTCCGCTTCGCGTGTGGTGTCGCCGAATTTCAGCGCGGCGACGTAGGCGTCGAGCGCGGCGAGTCGCGCCTCGGCTTGAAGCAACGGGGCGGCTATGGGTGGCGCGCCGTAGTTCCGCGCGGTGTCGCTGTGGTCGGCATCGACCAGACAGCCGAGCGCCATGCGCAGGTCAAGCGCGGCGGGTTTGAACGTTAGCGCGTTGGGTATCGTCGGGGAACGCGCCAGCGCTTCGTGATGGCGATGCAGATAGTCGCCGAGATGCGTGCTGGTTCGTGCAATGACTGCGGTTGGATCGAAACGACCGCCTTTCTCGTCGCCGCGCCAGGCTGTCGCGCCGCGTGCTTTCTGGTCGGGAACATCAGGCAGGCCGCGATGGTGCGCATAAGCCAGCATCCCGGCGAATTTCGATGTATCCGTGCCCAGCCCGAATAGATGCTTCGTCCCGGCATCGACGTGCTCGTGCGGCAGCGCTTTACCGGTCGGCGATGCCAACACGGATTGGTTGTCTTCATCGAGTTTGCCCAGGTCGTGAAACTCGGTTCCCAGACCGACCGTTTCGACGAAGGGAGCCGATTGCGGTAAGTCGTGGCTGGCTTCGGCGGCGATACAACACGCCGTCGAAACGGCGCAGCCGACATGATCGGCGTAGGTTTGCGCCGGGTAACCGCCTTTCGCGCTGTGCGCCAGCCAGTCCATCGCCGTGCTCAGAGCAGGTCGATCAGCGTCAGCGCCGGGTTGCCGTGCCGGTCTTTCTTGTTCGCCAGTTCATCCGGCAACGCATTTGGCAACTGGTAATCGGCGATGCTCTTCGATGGCGTGTTCGCGTCGCCCAGCCGGGTCGGTGCGAGCGCGTCAAGGATGGTGAAGTCCGAGCACGAACCCAGCTTGTCGGAATGCTCGACGTACCAGGCGCGGGCGAGATCGACCGCCGGGCGCGCGTGAGAGCGGGTGTGCGGATAGGCGTAGCGGATGAGTTCCAGCATGAGCGCAATGTCCTCGCCCGTGCAGCCGGTGCGCGCGGCGGCGCTGGGGTTAACGAAAAAGGGCATGAGGTAGACGCCGTGCGGCACGAAACGGTAGCCCATCGGCGCCATACCGCGATCCTTGCCCTCTTCGACTCCCGATATATTGGTATTGGTGTGGCGTTCGATATCGATGGGCGCAATTGAGAGGCCGAGGCCGAAATGGACGCATCCGGTGCGGATAGCATTGGCTTTAAATTCTGTAATTTCACTCTCTGTAAAGCCATGCTTCTTGGCCTCGTCGTCCTTCATGCTTTCGAGAAAAGTATTTCCGAACACACGCCCGTCCCAATAGGCGTCTTTGAACGCTTGGCCGTTACCCGTGAGTTGCTTGGCGATATCCGTGCGAACTCTGCCACGCGATTCGAGGATGCCGAAGTGCGCGGGGCTGAGGTCCAAATCGCCTGACAGAACGTTCCAGACCTCACCTTTCCATGAGACTAGATCACGCAGCTTGCGCTTGTACGAAACTGGCGAGATTTCCCCGCGCTGATCCGGGCGCTGTCTCGGGTCGCTGTCGCGGTCGGGGTCGCCGTTGGGGTTGGAGTTGCGGACTTCAATGACGAGCAGACCGGTGCCGCGTTTGAAACCGCCGACTTCATTGGTGTAGGTGGGCTTGGGGTTCATGGGGACTCCTGTGGGTCGGTGGATAAACGTCAGCCCTGCGGCTGCGATGAGGGTTTGGCGAGATAGCCGAGGATGATCTGGGCCTTGTCTGCGTCGCTGATGGGCTCAGTAATGTCTGGCAGGTTGATTTCCGAACATATTTCGCCTAGCTGGGAGAGGAAATATTTGGCGAGCGTTTCCGGGCCCTGACCAGACGCCTTGCACGTACGCGCCCAAGCTTGGTAGGGCAGGATGCGCTGCCCGTATATGGAGAGCGCGGACTTTGGCGATACCAGCGCGGTCTGCATCAGCGCGTTGCCGAGCAACTGCCCCGGCACTTGGCCGTTACGCACGCCTTGGCAATATTGGTAATGCAGACTGTCGGCCAGCGCCAGCAGCCTGCCGACGAGAAAAGCGGGTGACGCCATGATGTGCTCCCGTGAGAGGTGAGATTTGGATTTGAAAAGCAGCAAGGCCAGAATCGCTGGCAGCGAGGAGAGCGCGGCGGCGCGTTTGTCTCCGGCTTTCAATACGGTCGAAGCGTGCGAAGCGTGTTCGTGCGCGCCGGCAGCGATCAAGAAACCTGCCCATCCCACGAGCGCGTGACGCAGCGCGCGGCGCGCCATCTGGGTTTGCGTGCCGTCGGACGCCAGCAGCAGGGTCAGCGCGTCTTCGGGGGAAAAGGTCTTGAACTTGCCCTGATTTTCGTCGCCGCGCACCCAGAAGGTATTGAGCCAGCTCGTCACTTGATACGGAAACGGTGGCTCGGGAACGATGTCGTTGCGTTCACCCTTTGCCTTGCCCCAGCGTGCGAAGGCGACGGGCGGACAAGTTTTTGCACCGTCAACCCAGGCTTTCGCGGAATCGACGAAATGCTGCATGGTGAAGGTGTGGTGCGCGACGAGCTTGGTGCGATGGCCATCCGGCTTGCGCAGAACGATGAGGTGTACCGGGACTTCGGACTCGCGCGGTTTGCCTTCGAGCGCCGCCGCGATGCGTTCGGCACGCGCTTCGAATGTAGCTGCCTTGTTCGCTACGGCGGCGAATGCATCGTCTTCGTCGTCCGGCAGGCTGCACAGATCAGCGATTGCGCTGTCGTTCAGCACGCTCAATTCCTGCTCGGGGTAAAACAGGAACAGGCTACCGCCCCGGTACTGCCAGGTTTTGCCTTTGCGCCCGGCTTGAGTCAGGTATTCCAGCGCGCTTTTGGCGCGCTCGCGAGAGTCTTTGCCTACAAGGAACGAGTTCGCATCGGCCTTGCCGTAGCGATACTGGCAGGGCGCGTCCTTGGTCATCGCGCGCAGGATGACCTTACCCAACCCCGGCACGATCACGTCGGCGAATTTCTCGTCGGCGCCGGTTGCGGCGCGGCCATAGGCGTCCGGCGCGGTGTTGGTGGCGCTTGCCGAGCCCGATCCAGCACTGGTCAACAACGCGTTCAGCAGCTCGGTGGTGCGCTCATGGGTGACGGGGTAATCGCCGATCACGTCCCAGTCCGGCAAGTCGAGCAGCAGGTTGCAGGATTTCGCGGCTTCTGCATCGCTGGCCGCGCAATAGAGCTTGAAGAGCGCTTCGTCGTAGGCGCTTTCCATCTGGGTTTCGAGTTGGCGCGCGAGTTCGGGAAAGAAGCGCTCGGGTGTCAGGCGTTGCAGGCGTTCGAGCAGGGCGCGCAGCACGGCGTAGTCAGGATCATCCTTGGATAACAGCGACTGCAATTGCGCGGGCACGTCGGCGAGCGACTTGCGGCATTTCTCGTTCAGCTCACCGCGCTTGATGTCAATCCATGAGCCGCCGAGATCGGCGCAGCGTGCGCGAAATAGTCCGAAGGTTTTGGCCCAACTGGCGATGTCGGCGTTACGCGCTGCATCAAGTAGCGATTTGTCCGGATCGATGCGATACAGGGGCTGGCTATTGAAAATTGGCGTGCTGAAGCCATTGGCGCCGGGTTGCCATTTGCGCAAGCCCTGCGTGGGGTCTGGGTACGGCACAACCCCGACGATGTCGCCCTGTTCGCCAAGCAAGACTTTGTAGGCGGACGTTTTCGGCAGGGTTTTGAGCGATTTGTGCAGTGTCTCAGGCAGGCTCGGAATCGCGTTCGCCGCCTGCAGGAGTTCATTCAGCATGGCGCGCTCCGTAGTCCAGCACGCCCGACTCGATCACCAGACCTTGTGCATACGTCAGCGCGTGCTCGCCGTAAGCGGGCTTGCTGAACATCTGATCCGGCATCGACGGCAGGCTGAGGTTGATGTCGGTTTGTGTCGGTGTGCCCTGCGGTTCGCCGACGTAGCTGGGGATGAATTCACGCCAGCCCAAGCTCGGAACGTAATGGCACTGGCCGCGTTTCAGGCGGCGCTCGAAAATGTCCTTGAACGCGTGACAGGGCGAGCGCGTGCGTTCCAGCCACTGCCTGATCTTGGGTGGGAAGTCGCTGCGCGACGCCAGATTCAGGTTGGCATAAAGGCGATAACGCACGTTGACCAGCACCGTGGCGAATAGCTGATAGTTGTTGCTGTCTTTGATCTGGCCGCTCTTACGCAGCGGGCCGCCGTAGTTGGTTGCGTAGTGGTGATAAACCAGCGGCGCGCAAATTTCGACCCGGCTCGGGACGATTTCGACCGCCGGGTTCCACAGGATCGCCTCGAAGATACCCTTGGCGGCCGATCGTGTGGGGGCGGGGTAAGTGCCGGGCGAGTCGCCGGTATCGGGGCGCGTCCAGATCGCCGTGGGGCCGGCGATTTCCAAGCTGATTTCGTAGGTTTTCGAGTTCATTCAATCACCTTCCATGGTGAGGGTATGCATGGGCACCAGAACGATGGTCATCGTATCCGATGGCGGGCTCAAATTCTGAGCACGGCTCAAATCCGCATTGAGCTTGGCTTTCGGCAACGAAGGACGCGAGAGTGCCAAGTATTCAGGGCCAACCTTCGAGAAGATGTTTAAGCCAACCACGCGTAAGCGATCCAAGCGATCAGAAGGCATAGCGCAGAAAATCGCCATGCCGATAATTCGGTAAAAAGTGTCCTCAGTTCTCGTACAACTTCAGCCCAACCCATGACGTAAATAACCTCGCCCCCGAAAACAATGGCGGAAGCGTAACATAAAGCGTTAAACTAGGTGTATTCAAACAATCACGATTATAATCGTGGTTCGTGTACAGCTAGTTTTGCGCACGCGGATTGAAAAAAACTTGGGGTATTCAAAGCCATTGTGAAGAACTGCGGGGCGAAAGCCCCGCAGTCCTAATACGGGCTGTCACCGATACTGGCTTGCTGCCTTTTCCAAGTGCTGTCTGACCCCCTCCCGCAACGTGCTTGGCTCAATCACTTCCACATCCGCCCCATATTTGAGGATATCCATAAGCAGTTCACGCTCATCCGAATACGGTAGACGCAATTCGTAGCGACCGTCTTCCAGCCAACGGCTTTCTTGTTCGGGGTGCCAGATTTCTTCGGCGACCCAGCGGGCACGCTTGGCGGTGAACACGAGGACGGTGATGGCGTGGGGCTGGCCGGCGAAGATGCCGTAGCTGCTGGCGAGTTCGCGGTTCAAGGCGGATTCGGCAACGGTTTTGGCGGGCTTGGCGAGCGGCACGGCTGCGCGGATGCATTCGACGGCAAAGATGCGCAGGCCTTTTTTGTCGTGACACCAAGCGTCCAGGTACCAGTTGTCGCGGTAGTGGGCGAGGCGTTGCGGGGAGACTTCGCGGGTGCTGGTTTGGTCGCGCTCGCGGTTGTAGTAGTCGATCTTGAGGCGGTGGCGTTGCAGGACGGCGCCGGCGATGGTTTGAAAGTGGCGGAGGTTTTTCTGGCGGGCGGCGGCGGCAAGGATGCGGATGCGATGCGCGGCCTCGCCCGCGCCCAGGTGGTTGCTGTCCAGCAGCTTGTCGATGCGGGCTTGCAGCGGCCGCAGGTGATCGTCGAGCAGTCCCGGCTCCAGATTGGCGAGCAGGTGTTTCAGCGTGACGAGGGCTTGCAGTTCGGCGGGGGTGAACCACAGGCCGGGGAGTGCGTGGCTGCCGTCGGCGGTGTCGTAGCGATAGCCGCCGCGTTCGCTGTCATGGATGAGCGGGGCGCCGAGGCGGTCGCGCAGGTCGGCGATCAGGCGGGTGAGGGTGGAACGCGAAAAGCCGTGCTCAGCGATGAGCGCGGCGCGGGGGAGCCCGGTGCGCCGTCCATCCAGCAGACGGTGCAGGCGATAGATTTCGTCGAGTTTGCTCAAGTGTTCCGGGTCGCTTGTTCGTTTTCATTCGGATTCTCCGCGCCGGTTGTTTTTGTTGTTTGATGAAGTGTGCTGTATGCGACGGGCACTTGCAAGCCTGGGTGCGGGGGATGGCAAGGAGGGGTTGCTTGTTTGCCGGCCAGCACGGCGGGGTCGCTGGCAATTCGATCTCGCCATTCCATGTTCAGGCTCCTTGTGAAGTCAGGTTTGCGTGTCGGTTATGCCGCCAAAAACCGGACGTGCCCGGCTTTGCCGTATGTATAGATTTTCTTGTCGGCGGTGACGAGACATAGGCCATGTATGCGTGCCGCGGCGATCAGGAACCGGTCTGCCGGGTCGCCATGCGGGCTGTCTGGCAGTTGCGTGCTTTCCATCGCGGTCTCGGCATCGAGTGCTTGCAGGCGGATACCCGAAATCGATATGGCGCGGCGCACCCATTCATGGGCTGGCGCGGACAGGCTGATTTTTCCTTTCGCACACAACATGCCGACTTCCCAGACGCTGACGGCGTTGACATGCAACCGGTGTTCGATCCTGGCGCGCTCAATGGCAGCCAGGGTGGCGGGGCTCAAACGTCCGGCCACGCCTTCCGCATACCAAAGCCAGATGTGGGTATCCAGCAGCAAACCGCCCATGTCAGCGGTTTTTTTTGGGCTTGAGATCGGCATAGAGGGCGTCTTCCTCTCCGGTTTCTGCAGACCAGGCTTCATCCAGCGGCGCGACAATGTCGCCGTGGAGCGTGACCGTCCCCCTCATGAAGCCGAACATGCTGGCCGGCACTTCGTTTTCGATGGGCACCAGCTTCACCAGCGGTTTGCCGCGTTTGCTGATAATCAGCGGCTCATGCGTGGCGGCGACTTCGTCGATCAGTTTCAGGCACTTGGCCTTGAATTCGGCGGCATTGATGTTCATATTCACTCCTTGGTGACTATAACAAGTGGTCATATTAGGCCGGCCCTTGACTGAAAACAAGCCGGGAAAACGCTGATTTATTCCGTCATCGCGAGGCCCGCAGGGCCGTGGCGATCCAGAGTTTGCTGATTCCGCGAACGCTTGTTCCCTCCGGGTGTTCTGGATTGCTTCCCGCCGCGCTGCGCTCGCGGTCGCAATGACAAGGAAGGATGCGGATGCGTTGCGCGACGACACCTTCGCCCGGATGGTTGTGGTTTCGCTTTCAATCTGACGCCGCCTGGGTTTTGTGCCAGATTTGAGTCTGGTATGGCTTTATGAACCCGCTTCATGCACCACATTTCCAAACCCGTCGCGACCCGCATCTGCATCATCCGCCACGGTGAAACCGACTGGAATGTGGAGCGGCGCATCCAGGGGCATACCGATGTTCCGCTCAACGAGACCGGGCGGGCGCAGGCGCTGGCGATGGCGTTCAATGCGGCGCACCACCGGTTTGCCGCGATCTACAGCAGCGATCTGGCGCGGACGCTGGAGACGGCGCGGGTGCTGGCGCAGCGCGAGGAGCAGGAGGTAAAGCTGCTGCCGCAGCTGCGCGAGCGGCATTTCGGGGTGTTTCAGGGCATCACCGCCGCGCAGGGCGCCGAGTTGTATCCGGCGGCATACGCGCACTATGTGGCGCGCGATCTGGAGTACGATTTCGAAACGGGCGAGTCGTTGCGCGGGTTTGCCGAACGGGTGGCCGGGGGCATTGACTGGCTGGTGCGGCATCACCGCGGGCAGACGATTGCGGCGGTGAGCCACGGCGGGGTGCTGGACGTGGTGTATCGCCGCGCCACCGGACGCCCGCTCTCCACGCCGCGCGATTTCAAGATTCCCAACTGCGCGCTCAACTGGTTCCATTTCGACGGCCAGGGCTGGCACCTGGAAGCCTGGGGCGACCGCCACCACCTGCACGAAGTATTGTCGGAGCCGCCGGAATGAGGCCGGATCAGGGCTCCCAGCGTTCGGGGTGCGCCCAGAAACGGGCATTGAGCCAGTCCGGCACCGTCTTGTAGGTGGCGAGGTCGTACTCGTAGATGCGCACGTTTTCCGTGGGGTCGGTTGCGGACAGCGAGAAGCCGAGCGCGCGGAACGTCGCCTCATCCAGCGCGCAATTTTCTCGCGCGGCGAGCAGGATGCGCGGGGCGACGTAGAGACGCGTCTGACTGATCAGGTGCTGGGCCTGCCGCGCATCCAGCTCGTTCAGCGCGTCGATTCCCAGCGCCAGCGCGCACGTCGGCCCCGGCGTGTTTTCCTGCCGGTGCACCGGCGTGTCGGGCAATGCTTCGGCGGCCAGTCGATGGGCCGTGGCATCGAGGGCGCACACGCTCTCGGGCTGGATTTCCAGCAGGCGCGCCTGCAGCTGGTCGCGCCAGTTCACGGCCCGGCCTTGCGCGGCACGCGCACCAGCCGGGTGCCGGCGATGCGGTCGTGCAGGAACTGGCGGTCCCGGTCGAACAGCGCCCACCAGAAGCCGGCGCCCGCCAGCAGCAGGCCGAGCAGGGCGAGGAAAAAGCGCAGTACGGCCTGTCTGAAGGTGATTGGGCCGCCGCTGCGGTTGACCAGGCGGATGCGCCAGGTTTTCATCGACAGCGTTTGCCCGCTACGCAGCCAGAACACGCTGAAGTAGGTGAACAGAATCCCCAGCAGATACAGCTGAAAGACAAGATGCCGCCAGCCGGCCTCCGCACTGCCGGCCAGGTAGAGGAAAGGGAGCGCGGCGATGAATACCACGGCTGTGACGAGCAGCGATTCGTAGATCATGGCGGCGATGCGAACCAGGAACGGGGCGGGGTCTGGTGTGTGGTCTTGCATGGGAACCGGGTATCGATAAATGTGGGCGGATACGCCACTTTGCCACAGCGCACCCCAAGCATAATCAAAAAGCCAGGCAGGGCTCGACGCGTATCGCAAGGCAACGCATGGTTATTCCTGGTCGCAAAAGCCGGACGGATAACCGCTGCGGCATGATTTCTTGACCGAAACAGGGCAAAACGATTACTCTCGCAGGTCCACCAACGAATTGATTTATTGCCATTTTATGGAAGCCACGGGCGCCGAGATTGTCGTACGTTGTCTGGCCGAAGAGGGGATCGAGTTTGTGTTCGGCTATCCCGGCGGAGCCGTGCTCAACATCTACGACGAAATCTTCAAGCAGAACAAGTTCAAGCACGTGCTGGTTCGCCACGAGCAGGCCGCGGTGCATGCGGCCGACGCCTACGCGCGCTCCACCGGCCGGGTCGGCGTGGCGCTGGTGACCTCGGGGCCGGGCGTCACCAATGCCGTGACCGGAATTGCCACGGCCTACATGGACTCCATCCCCATCGTTGTCATCACCGGCCAGGTACCGACCCCGGCGATCGGCCTGGATGCGTTCCAGGAGGTCGACACCGTCGGCATCACGCGCCCCTGCGTCAAGCACAACTTCCTGGTCAAGGACGTGAAAGACCTGGCGACGACGATGAAAAAGGCCTTCATCATCGCCGCCACCGGCCGGCCCGGCCCGGTGGTGGTCGACGTGCCCAAGGACGTGACCGCGCACCTCACCGAATTCGTCTACCCGGCCACGGTCGAGATGCGCTCGTACAACCCGGTGGTCAAGGGCCACAGCGGCCAGCTGAAGCGCGCGGTGCAGATGCTGCTCGAAGCCAAGCGTCCGGTGGTCTACGCGGGCGGCGGCGTGGTGCTGGGCGATGCCTCGGAACAACTGGTCGAGTTGACGCGCCTGCTGGGTTTTCCCATTACCAACACCCTGATGGGGCTGGGCGGCTATCCGGCCACCGACCGGCAGAACCTCGGCATGCTGGGGATGCACGGCACCTACGAAGCCAACATGGCGATGCAGCATTGCGACGTGCTGCTGGCCGTCGGCGCGCGCTTCGACGACCGCGTGATCGGCAACCCCGCGCACTTCGCGCGCGAGCAGCGCCGCATCATCCATGTCGACGTCGATCCCTCGTCGATTTCCAAGCGGGTCAGGGTCGACGTGCCCATCGTCGGCGACGTGCGGAACGTGCTGACCGAAATGCTGAGCCTGCTGAAACTGGCCAAGGAAAAACCCGATACCGCCGCGCTGAATTCGTGGTGGACGCAGATCGAGCTGTGGCGCTCGAAGAACTGCCTCAACTACAACCGCAACAGCCCCATCATCAAGCCGCAATACGTGGTCGAGAAGCTGTGGGAGGCGACCAGGGGCGACGCCTATATCACCTCCGACGTCGGCCAGCACCAGATGTGGGCGGCGCAGTATTACAAGTTCGACAAGCCGCGCCGCTGGATCAATTCCGGCGGACTCGGCACCATGGGCGTCGGCCTGCCGTACGCCATGGGCGTGCAGCTCGCGCATCCCGACGCGCAGGTCGCCTGCATCACCGGCGAATCGAGCATCCAGATGTGCATCCAGGAACTGTCGACCTGCAAGCAGTACCGCATTCCCATCAAGATCGTCACGCTCAACAACCGCTACATGGGCATGGTTCGGCAGTGGCAGGAGTTTTTCTACGGCAGCCGCTACGCCGAGTCCTACATGGATTCCCTGCCCGACTTCGTCAAGCTGGCCGAAGCCTACGGCCACGTCGGCATGCGTATCGACAAGCCCGAGGACGTCGAAGCCGCGCTGAAGGAAGCGTTCTCGCCCGCGCTGAAGGAGCGTCTGGTGTTCATGGACTTCCAGACCGACCAGGCCGAGAACGTCTTCCCCATGGTTGGCGCTGGCAAAGGCCTGTCCGAAATGATTCTGGCGGAGGAGCTATGAGGCACATCATTTCGCTTCTGATGGAGAACGAGGCGGGCGCGCTGTCGCGCGTGGCCGGGCTGTTCTCGGCGCGCGCCTACAACATCGAGTCGCTCACCGTCGCGCCGACCGAAGACGCCACGATGTCGCGCATGACCATCGTCACCACGGGCTCGGAAGACGTCATCGAGCAGATCACCAAGCAGCTGAACAAGCTGGTGGACGTGATCAAGGTGATGGACCTGACCGATGGCAGCCACATCGAGCGCGAGCTGATGCTGGTCAAGGTCAAGGCGGTGGGTCTGGGGCGCGAGGAAATGAAGCGCACTTCGGACATTTTCCGCGGCCGCATCATCGACGTCACCGATGCGACCTACACCATCGAGCTGACCGGAACCGGCTCCAAGCTGGACGCCTTCCTGGAGGCGATCGATCCCGCCTTCATCATCGAAACCGTGCGCACCGGCGCGTCTGGCATCGGACGCGGCGAGCGTAGCCTCAAAGTCTGATTTTTTATTTTCCTCAGGAATACATCATGAAAGTTTTCTACGACAAGGACGCCGACCTTTCCCTCATCAAGAAGCGCAAGGTCGCCATCATCGGCTACGGCTCGCAGGGTCACGCCCACGCCTGCAACCTCAAGGACTCCGGTGTCAACGTGACCGTCGCCCTGCGTCCGGGCTCCGCCTCCGCCAAGAAGGCCAAGAACGCCGGCCTCAAGGTCAAGACCGTGCCCGAGGCGGTTGCCGCCGCCGACCTGGTGATGATCCTCACCCCGGACGAGTTCCAGTCCCGCCTGTATCGCGATGAAGTGGAACCCAACCTGAAGAAGGGCGCCACCCTGGCGTTCGCCCACGGTTTCTCCATTCACTACAACCAGATCGTGCCGCGCGCCGACCTCGACGTCATCATGATCGCCCCCAAGGCGCCGGGCCATACCGTGCGCTCCGAGTTCGTCAAGGGCGGCGGCATCCCCGACCTGATCGCCGTGTTCCAGGACGCTTCCGGCAAGGCGCGCGACCTCGCCCTGTCCTACGCCTCCGCCATCGGCGGCGGCCGCACCGGCATCATCGAAACCACCTTCAAGGACGAGACCGAGACCGACCTGTTCGGCGAGCAGGCCGTGCTGTGCGGCGGCGCCGTGGAACTGGTCAAGGCCGGTTTCGAAACGCTGACCGAAGCGGGCTACGCCCCCGAGATGGCCTACTTCGAGTGCCTGCATGAGCTGAAGCTGATCGTCGACCTGATGTACGAGGGCGGCATCGCCAACATGAATTACTCGATCTCCAACAACGCGGAATACGGCGAGTACGTGACCGGCCCCAAGGTCATCAACGCCCAATCCAAAGCCGCGATGAAGGAGTGCCTGGACAACATCCAGAACGGCAACTACGCCAAGCGCTTCATCCTGGAAGGCCAGTCCAACTACCCCGAGATGACCGCCTGCCGCCGCAACAACGCCGCGCACCAGATCGAGGTGGTGGGCGGCAAGCTGCGCGCCATGATGCCCTGGATCACGGCCAACAAGCTGGTCGATCACACCAAGAACTGATTAGGGATCAGGGGTCGGGATTCAGGGGTCAGGGGTTTTGAGCGGCTGCGCCGCGTCCCTAGTCTTCCCTTAATCCTGACCCCTGAATCCCGACCCCTATGAACAAACATCCCCTTATCGCCCGCGAGGGCTGGCTGGTTCTGCTGGCCGCATTTGCAGCCGCGCTGATCGCGACCTGGCTCGTCGGCTGGTGGTCGGTTCCGTTCTGGATCTGGGCGGTGTTCGCGCTGCAGTTCTTCCGTGACCCGGCGCGCGTGCCGCCGATGGATGTCGACGCGGTGATCGCGCCGGCCGACGGCCGCATCGTCGTGGTGGAAAAAGTTCGCGACGAATACCTGGATCGCGAGGCGCTGAAGATCAGCGTGTTCATGAACGTGTTCAACGTGCATTCCAACAAGAGCCCGGTCGAGGGCGAGGTCAAGGGCGTCTGGTACACCCCGGGCAGCTTCGTCAACGCCGACCTCGACAAGGCGTCCACCGAGAACGAGCGCAACGCGATCCACATCGCGACACCGCGCGGCGACGTCACCTCGGTGCAGATTGCCGGTCTGATCGCGCGGCGCATCCTGTGCTACGTGCGCACCGGCGACAAACTGGTGCGCGGCCAGCGCTACGGCTTCATCCGTTTTGGTTCGCGGGTCGACGTCTATCTGCCGATCACGGCGCGCGCCGAAGTCTCGATTGGCCAGAAGGTGAGCGGCGGGCGTACCATACTGGCTCGCTGGTAGCCAGGAATCGCCATTGCCCCATGCCTGAATTCGATCGCCGCAAGACCAATATGACGCGACCGCGAATGCGCGATCGCGGCATTTACCTGCTGCCGAATCTCTTCACCACCGGCGCGCTGTTCGCCGGTTTCTATGCCATCGTCCAGGCGATGAACGGGCGCTTCGAGCACGCCGCGGTGGCGATCTTCATCGCCATGGTGCTCGACGGCCTCGACGGCCGCGTCGCCCGCATGACCCACACGCAAAGCGCCTTCGGCGCCGAATACGACAGCCTGTCCGACATGGTGTCGTTCGGCGTCGCCCCGGCGCTGGTGATCTACGAGTTTGCCCTGCAAGGCATGGGCAAGCTCGGCTGGATCGCCGCCTTCGTCTATTGCGCCGGCGCCGCCCTGCGGCTGGCGCGTTTCAACACCCAGCTCGACGTGGTCACCGACAAGCGTTTCTTCCAGGGACTGCCCAGTCCGGCGTCGGCAGCGCTGGTCGCCGGATTCGTCTGGGTAATGGTCGAATACGGCGTGGCGGGTGAGGATGTGCGCTGGCTGGCGGCGGCGATCGCGCTGTTCGGCGGACTCACCATGGTCAGCAACTTCCGCTTTTACAGCGGCAAGGAAATCAACCTCAGGAAAAGCGTGCCGTTCTTCGTCATTCTGCTGATCGTGCTGGCCTTCATCCTGGTATCGACCAGCCCGCCCGAGGTGCTGTTCGGCGTGTTCGTGCTGTACGGCCTGTCAGGCTACGCGGACGCGCTGTTGCGGGTGTTCCACCGTAAAAAATCGCCGAGGGTCACGCCCCCCTTGCCGGGCGACAAAAAATAGATAGAATTTGGGCCATGTTCGATCAGTCGCACTCGTTTAATCTCATCTGCCTGTTGAGCGTTCTGTTCGACAGCCTGCTGCTGCGCTGCGCGCGCGCACACTAAACCCCCCTCCCCGCAGTACCCCGCGCCGCCAGCTTCTCGCGGCAACCCCTTATAATGCGTCGGGCCGAGTCGACATCGACATCGCCCGATCCCCATGGAGCCAGCCATGAAAGACCGTTTATTCATTTTCGACACCACCTTGCGCGACGGCGAGCAAAGCCCCGGCGCGTCGATGACCCGGGACGAGAAACTGCGCATCGCGCGCCAGCTGGAAAAGCTCGGCGTCGACGTCATCGAGGCCGGCTTCGCTGCGGCCAGTCCGGGCGACGCCGAGGCGATCCGCACCATTGCCGAAACCATCCAGGGTTCGACCATCTGCTCGCTGGCGCGCGCCAACGAGCGCGACATCCACGCAGCGGGCGGCGCGATCAAGCCGGCGAAGTCGGGACGCATCCACACCTTCATTGCCACCAGCCCGATCCACATGGAAAAGAAGCTGCGGATGCAGCCGGACCAGGTGGTCGAAGCGGCGGTGAAGTCGGTCAAGCTCGCGCTCGAATACACCGACGACGTCGAGTTCTCGGCCGAGGATGCGGTGCGCTCCGAGATGGATTTCCTGGTGCGTATTTTCGACGAGGTGATCAAGGCCGGCGCCACGACGCTCAATGTGCCGGACACCGTCGGCTACAGCATTCCCGCCTTGTGGGGCGAGCGCATGAAGCAGCTGATCGAGCGCGTGCCCGGTGCGGATAAAGTCATCTGGTCGACGCACTGCCACAACGACCTCGGCATGGCGGTGGCCAACTCGCTCGCCGCGGTGATGAACGGCGCGCGCCAGGTCGAATGCACCATCAACGGCCTCGGCGAACGCGCCGGCAACGCCTCGCTGGAAGAGATCGTGATGGCGGTGCGTACCCGCCGCGATGTATTCAACTGCGACACGCGCATCGACGCCACCCAGATCGTGCCGTCGTCCAAGCTCGTTTCCACCATCACCGGCTACCCGGTGCAGCCGAACAAGGCCATCGTCGGGGCGAACGCCTTCGCGCATGAATCCGGCATCCACCAGGACGGCGTGCTCAAGCACCGCGAGACCTACGAAATCATGCGTGCCGAAGACGTCGGCTGGCATGCGAACCGTTTGAGCCTGGGCAAGCTGTCCGGCCGCAACGCCTTCAAGACCAAGCTCGCCGAACTGGGGATCGTTCTGGACAGCGAGGAAGCGCTCAATGCCGCGTTTTTCCGCTTCAAGGACCTGGCCGACAAAAAGCGCGAGATCTTCGACGAAGACCTGCAGGCGCTGGTTTCCGACGAAGGCTACGCGACCGACCACGAGCGCTACAAGCTGGTGTCGCTGAAGGTGTGTTCGGAGACCGGCGAGGTCCCGCACGCGCAACTGGTGTTCGCCGACGAAGGCGTCGAAAGACAAGCCGACGGCACCGGCTCCGGCCCGGTCGACGCCACCTTCAAGGCGCTGGAATCGGTGGTCAACAGCAGCGCCAACCTGCTGCTGTATTCGGTCAACAACATCACCCGCGGCACCGACGCGCAGGGCGAAGTGACCGTGCGGCTGGCGCTGGACGACCGCGTGGTCAACGGCCAGGGCGCCGACACCGACATCGTCGTCGCCTCGGCCAAGGCCTACCTGCACGCGCTGAACAAGCTGCACAGCAAGCGCGAACGGGCGCATCCGCAGGTGTGATTGCAACAGGATTCAGGATTCAGGATTCAGGATTCAGGGAGTGAGCGGCCAAGGCCGCGCCCTATAATTCTCTGACCCCTGACCCCTGACCCCTGACCCCTGACCCCTGACCCCTGACCCCTGACCCCTGACCCCGCTTGGCTTGGGCGGCATTCATAACTATAAATGCAGTAATGCTGTATTCACGCGTTGCAAGGGTTGACGCGCCAGACCATGAAAGCCTGCGTGACATGTCTTGTGCTCTGCCTTGGGCTTGCCGGAGCATGCCGAGCCGACGCGGCTTCGCCCGACGAGACGGTTTATCGGGCAAGCCGCGCCGCCGACGGCGTGCAGCACGTCAGGATCGAAGGCGGTGCCTATTTCTTCAAGCCCAGGCGGGTGATCGTGAAGTCGAATGTGCCGGTCGAATTGACGGTCAGCGTGGGCAGGAGCGTTATTCCCCACAGCTTAGTCATCCAGGCGCCCGAGGCGGGCATCGTGGTCGATGAGGACCTGTCGAGCGAGCCCAAAAGAATCCGCTTCACGCCCACCGCAGTCGGCAGCTATCCGTTTTACTGCCGGAACCGGCTGCTGTTTTTTGAAAGCCACCGCGAGAAGGGCATGGAGGGCGTGCTCGACGTTGTGGAATAGCGATGCTCTCCACCCTCATGCTTGCCGCCGCACTCACCGCAACACCGTTGTCTCTATTGGATGACGCCATCGAGCATTACCGCACAGTCGAAACCTATCAAGTCACCCTCCGCGCCTTTCGTGCCGGGGGCGAGGACCACCTTCGCTATTCCTATAGGAAGCCGGGTTTCGTGCGCATGGAGTTCATCCGTCCACATGCGGGCGCGGTGCTGGTCTACAGCCCGCTCACCCGTCACGTGCGGCTGTGGCCGTTCGGCGCCGGCCGCTTCCCGGAACTCAGCCTGCGTCCGCACAACCCGCTCATCCGGAGTCCGGGGGGGCAAACCGTGGACAAGTCGGATGTCGGGGCGCTGTTCGAAAACGTCCGCACCCTGCTGGAGCAGGGGCAGGCGGAGGTGCGGGCCGAAGTGCGCATGGCGGGGCGCGATGTCCTGTATCTTGTGGTGACGGGTGCGACGGGGGTTGCGGTTGCCGGCGTGCATCGCTACGAGCTGTGGCTGGACACGTCGAGCCTGTTCCCGCTCAAGGTGGTCAGCCGCGATCAAAAAGACGCCGTCATCGAAACCGTCACACTGAGCGACCTGGAAATCAATGTGCCTCTGGCGGAAACCCTGTTCAATCCCGAGGGGGAATGAGGATGGAGTACCGCTTTGTCACCCTCTGGCGGATCGAAGCGCCCATTGAGGCGGTTTGCGAGGCCATCTCCCACTCCTTGAACTGGCCGCAGTGGTGGCGCAATGTGGAAAGCGTCGAGGAACTCGCGCCCGGCGACGCCCGCGGCATCGGCAGCGTGCGCCGCTACACGTGGCGGGGACGCCTGCCTTATCGGCTCACGTTCAATATTTGCGTGGTCCACGCCATTCCGCTGACCAGTGTCGAAGGCATCGCGAGCGGCGATGTCGAGGGCCAGGGCCGCTGGTCCTTCGCCACCGATGGCGCGGTGACGAGCGCGCGTTTCGAGTGGCAGATCCGCACCACCACCGTGTGGATGAACCTGCTGGCGCTGTTTGCGCGTCCCCTCATCAAGTGGAACCATGACGGCGTCATGCGGCGCGGTGGCGAAGCCCTGGCGCGCAGGCTTAACGCCCGCCTGGTCGGCATCGCGCACGACTGACGGCCAGTCCGTCCCCACGCACCTAGCGCATTTCAAACGCCTCCTGATGGAACCGGAGATTTCCCGGCCAGGCGGCGTCCAAACCTTTCCTGAGCTTTTCCGAGAGGCCCTGCGGCCCGCAGAGCCAGACCTCGGTGCGGCGGGCCCGATCCTTGGCGGCCAGGAAAAGCGGGGCCCCCGCATCATGACGGCGCGGTTCGCTCAAGAGTATTTCCAGCATCCGGGCTGGAAAGCGGGCCTGGAAAGCGGGCTAGGAGCTGATTTTCAGAAACCGCCACCGGCGGATTTTGTGTTGATCCGGGCTTTCAGCGCAAGCTTTGGCAGACAGGCTTATTTCCGTCCGGACAGCATGCGCGTCAGCGTGTTGTCATGTTTGATGTAGTGATGGTACAAGGCGGCCACTGTATGTAGGCCGATCAGAAAATAGCCTGTCGTCCCCACGAATTCATGCACTTCCTTGATCTGCTTTGCGAGGGCCTTGTTTTCGCCGATCAGCGCCGGCAATTCCAGGCCGAAGAACGGAATCGGTTTTCCGGCGGCACTAAGCATCAGCCAGCCGGTCAGCGGCATGCCGATCATGAGCAGATACAGAGCCAGGTGCAACAGCTTGGAAGATAGTTGTTGCAGACCCGGCGGTTCCGGCAGGATGGCGGGCGTGGGGCCGGACAGACGCGCCGCCAGCCGCAGCCAGACCAGCATGAACACCAGCATGCCGAGCATGAAGTGCCAGGTCATCAGCATCTCGCGAAGATTACTGCCTTTTTCGAACAGTTCATGCAATTCGACGGTTCCGTACACGGCGACGAACAGCAGCAACATCAGCCAGTGGATGCCAATGGAAAACGAGCCGTAGCGCAGGGTAGAGTTTTTCAGGTTCATCGTTATTTCCTTTCAATTCAGATTGCGTGTTGCGGTCATCGAGCCCGTCATGTCGTCGCCCCGCGGCGTGCTCGACACAAACGTCCATCTTTCATTTCGGTTTCCTTTCTCAGCGCATTTCGAACGCCTCCTGATGGAACCGGAGATTTCCCGGCCAGGCGGCGTCCAAACCTTTCTTGAGTTTTTCCGAGAGGCCCTGCGGCCCGCAGAACCAGACCTCGGTGCGGCGGGACCGATCCTTGGCTGCGACCATGCCGGCGGCGGTCAGGACTTCTCCCTGCCGGGAACCGTGCACCTGCAGCTTGATGCCGGGCAGGGACGCGCAAAGCGATTCCAGGCGGGCGATGAAAGGGTCGGTTTCGCGATCCCGCGTGCAGTAATGCAGGTCGGCGGCGGGGACTTGGCCGGGCGTATCCTGCAGCGATTCGAGCCAGGCGAGGAAGGGCGTGACGCCAATGCCGGCGGCCACCCAGATTTGTTGCGCCCGCGGATTGCGGCGGTCGTGGTCGAAGCGGCCGTAGGGCCCTTCGACCGTCACCGCCTGTCCCGGCTGCAGCCGGTTGGTGAGGCCGCGGGTGTAGTCGCCCAGCGCCTTGATCTGGAAGGAAATGGTGCGGTCGCCGCGGTCTGCGCTGGCGATGGTGAAGGGATGCGGTCCCTCGCCGCGGTCGAAGGTGACGAAGGCGAACTGGCCGGGACGATGGCCGCGCCAGCCCTGGTCGAGCTGGCAGCGCACGGCAACGATGTCCGCGGCCGGATGCTCGACGGCAACGACCTTGCCTTGCACCCGACGCGAGCGACCGATGTGCCCGGCCAGGGAATGCACGCTACCGTACACGCCGCCGCCCAGCAGCAGGGCGAGCAGCCCGCCCACCGGCTGCGCCCAGTAGTCGACGGGCGCCAGCAGCAGCGCATGGAAGGCGAGCATCAGATAGAGCACCGGCATCGCCTGGTGCAGGAAACGCCATGGCCGGTACGGAAAGCGTTTCCACAGGGTCAGCGCCAGCATCGCGAGCACGGCGTAAATCGCCCACTCGCCCATGTCCTCGGCGAGGTCGCGCAGGATTTCCAGAAGGCCGGTGTCGTTGTCCTTCGGCAGGCGTCCCGAACGGCCGAACAAGGCCTTCAGGATATCGTCCGACATCTCGATCAGCCAGTGCAGGGCGGCGAAGCTGACGGCAAGAATGCCCGCCCATTTGTGCGTTCGATACATGCGATCGAGGCCGCCCAGCGGCCCCTCGAGCCAGGCCGGCCGCGCAGCCAGCAGCATCGCCAGGGACATCAGGGCGATCGACAGGAGGCCGCTCAGGTAGAGGCCCTCCTGGCGCATGACCCAGGGGGCGCTTCCGCCGGAGGCGCCGCCCGCGACCAGGACGTCCCATCCCCAGGCCAGGGTGACCAGGGAGATGAGACCGGCAAGCAGGGTTTTCATGGCTGGACTCCGCACGGATTATTTGCCTGCCGGCGGCGTGGTGGCGGCCTTTTGCGGCAGGTCGTCACGGCAGCGCCGCTCGTTGCAGTCGGCGGAATTGCGCTGGCCCTGCGTGTACCCCCAGCGGTCGCTCCCGTCGCGGCTGGACTTGCGCTGTCGCCGATCGAGGATCTCTCCCGTCTGCGGATTGAGATACAGCTTGACCCGTTCGCCGTTGCGGTGGGTGGCGCGGGCTTCATAGGCGCCGTCCTCGCGTTCGATCTTCTCGATGTTGCGGTATCCGGCGGCAACGAGCTTGTCGTGGATCTGCGGAATCGACAGCCACTGACGTTCGCCGACGCGGGCGGGCGGGTTGTCCCCGGCGAACGCGGGGGCAAGCGCTGCGCCGCCGGCCACCAGTCCGGCGCCAAGGGCGAAAGCAGAAAGAATAGTCGTGGTGCGCATGATGAAAATCTCCTTTGGTTGTGGTCGGATCGATGACCGTGCATGCATTGTGCGAGGGGGCGCCTGAATCTGTTCTGAAGCGTCCGTTCATCCGGCGTTCATGAACCATGCCGGGAGCATCAGTCTTCGTAGAAGCCCCGCTCGGCATCGGCATGGCAGGCGACGCAATTCGCCTTGGTGCGCACATCCTTGTGCTTCCATTCCCAGGCGGGGACCTCGCGGTGTTCACGCACCCATTTAGGCAACTCGGTAATACGCAAGGGGGCGCTGTTCGGCGCCAGGCCGCGCAGCAGTTTGCTGCTGTAGCGCTTGCCGCCGGTATCGGCTGCATGGGTGACGAGGTAGCTGGAAATTCGGGCGGCGGTATCCGCATCGACGCTGGCGTCGTCGCCGAAGTGGTCGCTCAGGTTGGCCATCATGCGTTGCCACGATCTGGCGGGGAGCATCGAGGGGGCGAAGGCAATGTGGCAACTGCCGCATTCCTCCTTGACCACGGGATCGACGACCGGAGGGAAGTAGTCGTCGCCGCCGGCCTGGGCTCTTTGCAGCACGACGGCGGAAAAAGCGAGCGCAACCAGGCCAAGGGCGAGCGGGCGGTAGGGGATGTTCATGGGGGGCTCCTTGCAGGATGGGTTTGTTGGGATCGCTTACTGGCTGAGCATGTAACTGAGCCAGTCGCCTTTTTCCTGTGCCGTGCATGCGCGCCCGAGCACTTCCCTGCAATTGCGCTTGAACCACTTTTCGACCTTGGCCGGGTCGGTATAGCGCTTCGGCGTGACCGACACCGCCACGGCTTCGATGTTCTTGCCGGTCAGGGTGCGGCCGGCGCCGCGCGGGTTCTCGCCGTGGCAGGCGGTGCAGGCCGGCGTATCGGGCTTGCCGCCGGCAAATTTATGGGTGTGCAGGGTCTTCCCGCGCGCGGCGGAGAACCCGGAAAAAGTTGGCGTCTCGGCCCTGGCTGCGGTAGCGTATTGAGCCAGCAGGTCTTCGCGCGGGCCGGCGAAGAGCGAGGTGGACAGGATCGTGGTGACAATGCACAGGGGGATGGCAAGCTTTCGGCGCATGGTTTTTCTCCTTTACGATGGGTGTGAAGCCGCACTTTGCCCGCGGTGGACTGAACCGAAGGTGAATCCGCCGTTCATCCTGCGTTCAGGCTTGCGGGGGTAAAAACAAACGCATGGAAAAACCCATTCCGGATACCGCGATGTCAGGCAGAAAATCGTCGAGGGGATTGCGCGCGGCGCTTTCCGCCGCGCTGCTGCTGGCCTTGCTGGGCGCCGGGGCGGGCCAGGCCGGCGACGGGCACGACCACGACCGCGCCCGCCGGGCGCTGGAGTCCGGCGAGATCGTGCCCTTGCGGACGATCCTGGAACGGGTCGAGCGCGACTATCCGGGGCAGATCATGGAAGTCGAACTGGAGCGCGAGGACGCGCGCTGGATGTACGAGATCAAGCTGCTGCGCACGGGCGGGGCGCTGGTCGAGATCGAGATCGATGCCCGCGACGGCAAGCTGCTCGGCATCAAGGGGTCGAAGGGCAAGGATGGCAGCCGTGGAGCGGCACGCTGATGCGCATCCTGGTGGTGGAAGATGAACCGACGCTGGCCGCGCAACTGGCCGAGGGCGTGCGCGAGGCCGGTTATGCGGTCGATGTGGCGCACAACGGCCTCGATGCCCACTTCATGGGCGACACCGAGCCTTTCGACGCGGTCGTTCTGGATCTTGGCCTGCCGCAAATGGACGGCATCACGGTGCTGAAAAAATGGCGCGTCGCCGGGCGCGCCATGCCGGTGCTGATTCTTACCGCGCGCGACAACTGGCCCGAAAAAGTGGCCGGCATCGATGCCGGCGCCGACGATTACCTGACCAAACCTTTCCACATGGAAGAGCTGCTGGCCCGCCTGCGCGCGCTGATCCGCCGCGCCGGCGGCCATGCCAGCGCCGAGCTGGTTTGCGGCCCGGTGACGCTGGACACCCGCAACAACCGCGTCACCGTCGAGGGCCGGGCCCTGACGCTGACCAGCCACGAATACCGCGTGCTGGCGTATCTCATGCACCACGCGGGTGAGGTGGTTTCCCGCAGCGACCTGGTCGAGCACATCTATGCGCAGGATTTCGATCGCGATTCGAACACCGTCGAGGTTTTCATCGGCCGCCTGCGCAAGAAGCTGCCGCCCGGATTGATCGAAACCGTGCGCGGCATGGGCTATCGCCTCGTCAACCCGCAATGACGCTGGCCACCCTGCGCGGCTCGCTGCGCTTTCGTCTGCTGCTGGGCACGCTGTTCTGGATTGCCGCCACCATCCTCGTTGCCGGATGGGGGCTGGGCAACATGTTTCGCCAGCATGTGGAACTGCAGTTTCATGCCGAACTGAAAACCCATCTCGACCAGTTGACCGCCCAGCTGGCGCTCGACGGCCAGGGCCGGCCGACGCTGGCGATGCCGCTGAGCGATCCCCGCCTCAACAAGCCTTTCGCGGGCCTCTACTGGCAGATCGACCGCCTCGCCGGCTCCGGTTTTCCGGCAAGCACGGCCGTGATGCGTTCGCGCTCCCTTTGGGATCAGGTGCTGCGCGTGCCCGCGGATGCGCCCGCCAGCGGGGACGTTCATCAGCATCGCATCGCCGGCCCGCAAGGGGAGACGCTGGGGATGGTCGAGCGCAGCGTGCGGATCGACGCGCTGCCGCTGCGGCTGATCGTCGCCGCCGATGAAGGCCTGATGATCGAGCCGGTGGCGCGCTTCAACAAGGAGCTCTGGCTGGCGCTGGGCGTGCTGGGCCTCGGGCTGGCGCTGGCGGCGCTGGTGCAGGTCTTTATCGGACTGGCGCCGCTGCGGAAGCTGCGCGCTGCGCTCGGACGCGTGCACCGCGGTGAAGCGCAGCGGATGGAGGGGGCGTTCCCGGCGGAAATCATGCCGCTGGTCGAGGAATTCAACACCGTGCTGGCGCGCAACGCCGAAGTCGTCGAGCGTGCCCGCACCCAGGCGGGCAATCTCGCCCATGCGCTGAAAACGCCCTTGAGCGTCCTTGCCAATTCGGCCGACGGCAAAGACGATGCGCTGGCGCGTCTGGTGGCCGCCCAGGTCGAGATGGCACGCAGGCAGGTGGATTACCACCTGGCGCGGGCGCAGGCCGCGGCCGCGGCTCGCCTGCCGGGCGCGCGGACGCCGCTCGGTCCCGTTGTTGACGGGCTGGTGCGGACCATGCGGCGCATTCATGCCGGGCGCGATCTTGAGCTGGTCGTCCAGCCGATGCCGGCAAGCCTGGCGTTTCGCGGCGAAGCGCAGGATTTGCAGGAAATGCTCGGCAACCTGCTCGACAACGCCTGCAAGTGGGCGTCGCGCCGCGTCGAGATCGACGCCGGGATCGAACAGGACCAGCTCGTGATCCGCGTCGACGACGATGGCAAGGGCATCGCCGCGGAACAGCGGGAGGCCATGCTCCGCCGCGGCGTCAGGGCTGATCAGCAGGTTCCCGGCAGCGGGCTCGGGCTGGCCATCGTCGACGACCTGGCCCGCATGTATGGCGGTCAGGTCGTGCTGGCGGATTCGCCGCTGGGGGGGCTGCGGGCGGTCCTGACACTGCCCGCCGCGCAATAGGCAAGGCTTGTTTCGCTGGCGAGCCGGGAGGCCGGATTGTTCGTGGCCGGCGCCCGGTTCCGGACGTTTCTTTATCAGAGTGATGCTGATTCGTCATTGCGTACAAGGACGCGATGATGGATTAACCGAGATGGTTCACCAGGTGATTTGTAGGGGGGGGGGGCTTTAGCCCCGATCGCCCCGCCCCGATCGCGGGTAAACCCGCTCCCACAAAATTCCCGCCGCCGTGACATGGAGGGGTGCCCTCGCCCCGAATTTCGCACTGCTGCAACCACCACGGCTTAGGCCCGGGGGGCGGCCCTCCTACCGCAGCATACGGTTGAATGAAATGAACCTGATAAACAATTCTGGATTAAGTCAGCGTCTTCTCAGGCGAGCCGCGACGGCGCGCTGAGCCTGGCGTAATAGATCGCGGCGAAGAAGAACACCACCGACAACGCCACTTCCGCGCCGGCCAGCCAGGCCGACAGGCCGGTGTCCGACCATGCGCGCACCACGCCTTCGCTGAAGTAGGCCAGCACCAGCATCGGCGCCCACTGATAGGTGTAGCGGCGGCCTTTCAGGATGCCCATCAGCGGCAGCAGCAGCGGCAGCGCCTTGAGCGCCAGCGAAGAACCGCCGGGGCGGATCGGCGCCAGCACCAGTTCCCACGCCAGGCACAGGAAAATCAGCGCGATCAGGCTCACGCTCGCGATGTGCTGCAGGGTTTTCATGCCGACAGTTTCGTAACCGTTTCAGCCAGCCGGCGGCCGAGCGCGATGCACAGCGCGCGTTCGTCGTCGGTGAGCGGCTTTTCGTCGTTCGGGCCGGCCCAGTGGCTGGCGCCGTAGGGGGTGCCGCCGCTCGCGGTGTGGTTCACTTCGGCCAGGGTGTAGGGCAGGCCGACGATCAGCATGCCGTGGTGCAGCAGCGGCAGCATCATGCTGGTCAGCGTGGTTTCCTGGCCGCCGTGCAGGCTGGCGGTGGAGGTGAACACCGCGGCGGGCTTGCCGACCAGCGTGCCCTTGGCCCATAGCGCGCCAGTGGTGTCGAGGAAATACTTCAGCGGCGCGGCCATGTTGCCGAAGCGGGTGGGCGAGCCGAGTGCGAGGCCGGCGCACTGTTCGAGGTCGGCCAGTTCGACGTAGGGCGCGCCTTCGTCCGGTACCGGCGGCTCGGTCACCTGGGTGCGCGGCGCCACCGGCGGCACGGTGCGTACGCGGGCGGATGCGCCGGCGATCTGGTGGATGCCGCGCGCGACCAGTTGCGCCATCTCGCGCACGCTGCCGCCGGCGCTGTAATACAAAACAAGAATCTCGGTCATGGCTGCTCGTCTGCAAGAACGGTGAAAGCGATCAAATCGAAGCTCGGCGTGTGCTCCAGGCATTGGCCGAAGGTGAGCGTGTACTGGCGCGGCGGGTGCCATACCTCGGCGTCGATGCCGATCCCATACAGCTGGCGTGGCAGCAGCAGGCGGTCATGCTGCTTCAGCGCGGGCACCCCCGGAATGAACAGCGCCGCTTCCGGGTTGGTCTTGTCGTGGCCACGCAGGGGGCGCACCCACACCGGCTGGACCTGCGGCGACAGCCGCTCGACACCGAGTTCGACCTGTTGCGCTTCGCCCATGCGGATCCAGCGGATCACGCCCAGCGACCACGCCGCCGCATCGTCGGCGCGCAGGGCCAGCGGGTCGCCCACTTTCAGGTTCAGCGGGGCATCCGGCGTGCCGTAGAGGGCGAGGCCGGACGCGCTATCGTTGCCGACCGTCCAGGGTGTGGCGTTGACGGCGGCCGGCGCGGCGATGGGCAGGCTGTTCGCGTCCTCCTGCTGCGGCAAGGGGGTGGCTTGCGGCGCCATTTCCAGCATCCGGTGGATGGCGCTCACGCCGGCCACCAGCTGCACCGTGCTGTCGAGGGTGGCGTAACGCTTGAACCCGCGCTGCGCGCCGGTGCTCCACTGTTTGAGCAGGCGTTTGCACAAGACCAGGCTGAGCTCGCCTTCCATTCCCGGCGGCAGGCCGATGCGCTGCGGCGTCTCGCCGTTGCGCAGGCGAAGCACGGTTTCGTGCAGGTGGCGGCACAGCGCGTCGGTGTCGAGCCAGAGGCCGTCGTGAGGCTGGCTGGCGGCGAAATGGCTCGGCGGCGCATCGCCCTCGGCCTGGATGGGAAAACCGCAGTGGCCGGCCACCGGCGCCGCGGTCAGCATGGACAGCGCGGCAAATTGATCCAGGTACAGCCGGGTGTGGACCAGTTCGGCGTGGCTCATCTGCGGCGGGTCGGCCAGCGCGAACAGCAATGCCTGACTGTAGGCCAGACTGGGCGATGCTGCGTCGCCCACGGCGTTGTCGGCCAGATTCGAGGCCAGGGCGAAGGCGTAAATCTGGTGCATTTCCTGCCACAGTCCGACGGGAAGCGGCGTGCGGGTGAGGTAGCAGGCGGTCTGGATGTCGCGCAGGGCCGCCAGCAGCCGAGCCGACACTTCGGCCGTGCGTTTGGGGCTGGCACGGCCGAAGCGCCGGTTGGCCATGGCCAGCAGGACTTGCTTGTAGCCGACGCCGAGTTCGATTTGCAGTTCGCGCAGGAGGTCGCCGATCTGCCTTTGCTGGGCGTGAGGCGGCGCCCCGGAATCGGCGAACTGTGCTTCCAGGCTGGCGGTCACGCGCGCAACCATCGGGCGGTACAGGGCCAGCAGCGCGTGGTGTTCATCCGCGCCCAGCTCATGGCGATTGAGTCCATACAGGGCCGTGGCCAGTTGCCGGGCAGTGTCTGCCGGGCTGCCGAAGGGCAGGCGGCCGAGCCATTCCATGACCGTTTTGGGGCGGGTCTCGACCGGCCGTCGGGGCGCCGGGTCGGCGCCGGAGGCATTAAGCGTAAACATGGATTCAGTCGAACACGACGGTCTTGTTGGCGTACACCAGCACGCGGTTGTCCAGGTGCCATTTCACCGCGCGCGACAGCACCACCTTCTCCAGATCCGCCCCCTTCTTGACCAGGTCGTCTATGGCGTCGCGGTGCGAGATGCGCGCCACGTCCTGCTCGATGATGGGGCCGTCGTCGAGGGTTTCGGTGACGTAGTGCGCGGTCGCGCCGATCAGCTTGACCCCGCGTTCGAACGCCCGGTGATACGGCTTGGCGCCGTGAAACGCGGGCAGGAAGGAATGGTGGATGTTGATGATGCGGTTGGGAAAGTGGCGGATGAAATCGGGTGACAGCACCTGCATGTAGCGCGCCAGCACGATGAAATCGATCTTGCGGTCGCGCAGGATCGCCAGCTGCGTCAGCTCGGCCTCGTGCTTGGCATCCTTTTGTATCGCCAGGTGCTGGTAGGGCACGCGGTAGGCATCGGCCAGCCAGCGCGTGTCCTCGTGGTTGCTGAGGACGATCGGCAGCTCGCAGTGCAGCTCGCCGCTCTGGTAGCGGTAGAGCAGGTCGGCCAGGCAGTGGTCGAACTTCGACACGAACACCGCCATGCGCTGCTTGCGGCTCGACTCGGCGAGGCGCCAGGTCATCCCGAAGCGGGCGGCGATGGGTCCGAAGGCCACGGAAAATTCGGCCAGGTCAAGGTTGAATTCCGCCAGTTCCCATTCCACCCGCATCAGGAACAGCTTCAGTTCGGCGTCCTGATGCTGGTCCGCGTGCAGGATGTTGGCGTTGTGCAGCAGCAGAAAATCGGCAATGGCGGCGACCAGTCCCTTCTGGTCGGGGCAGGAAATCAGCAGAACAGCGGTATGGCGCATGGAATGGTGCCCGGTACGATAGGGGGTTTTTTACCCAATCATAACCAAAAATCCCCTGATCGCCTTATGGGGTCCGGCGCCCATCCGCTTTCGCCGGGGCGCGCAAAGATTCAGCAGTCTTTGCGCGGCGCGCCCTGTATTCGAACATGCTAATACGCTGAATTCCAACGTGTCCATGGGCCTGGCCGGACGTTTCTTGGCGCCAGGCCGCATCCAGACGTCACCTCTGTTCAATATTTAGGCAGGCTGTCCGGCAGAAACTCCGATTCGCCCTGGGATTTCCCGGGCGGCGAAAAATGCCTGCGAAATAAATGTGCATATCCATGTTGACACGCCGGACCATGCATCTAGAATTTGTCCAGAATTTGTATCTGTTCCGCCTCCGGACCACAATATGTTGTGTATAACTATGTGGAACGAGGGCTGGGCAAGCTGTGTGTAAGTTGTGAATTCCTTACGCGGCCGCCCGGTTTTTTGCCATCCCCACCAAGGAGCCTTGTAGATGTTGAACGTCGCCACCGAATCCGCCGTATCCCCCGCCGTCCCGTCGCTCGAAACCGCCGAACCGGTGGTGGTCGACGCGCGCTACGCCGACTACAGGATCATCCGCCGCAACGGCGCTGTGGTGGGCTTCGCGCCCAACAAGATCGCCATCGCCGTGACCAAGGCCTTTATCGCGGTGCAGGGCGGGCAGGCCGCGGCCTCGGCGCGCATCCGCGAGCTGGTCGAGTCGATCACCAATCAGGTGACGGCGGCGCTGATGCGGCGCAATCCGAATGGCGGCACCTTCCACATCGAGGACATCCAGGACCAGGTCGAGCTGGCGCTGATGCGCTCGGGCGAGCACGAAGTCGCGCGTTCCTATGTGCTGTACCGCGAAAAGCGCACTCAGGAACGCGCCGCGCAGAAGGCCGCCAGCGTGCCCGAAGTGCAGCTCCATGTGATCGAGGACGGCGTGAAAAAGCCGCTCGACACCGCGCGTCTGGCCGGCCTGCTGGCCGACGCCTGCGCCGGCCTGGGCGAGACCGTGCGCGCCGAGCCGATCATGCAGACCGTGCTGCGCGACCTCTACGACGGCGTGCCGATGGCCGAAGTCGAAAAGGCGCTGGTGCTGGCCGCGCGCTCGATGATCGAGCAGGATCCGGCGTATTCGCTGGTCACCGCCCGCCTGCTGCTCGTCTCCATCCGCCACGAAGTGCTGGGCGAGACGGTGACGCAGGCCGAGATGGGCGCGCGCTACGCCGAGTATTTCCCCGCCTACATCAAGAAAGGCATCGCCGCCGAACTGCTCGACGAGAAGCTCGCCCAGTTTGACCTGGCGCGGCTGGCCGCCGTGCTCGATGCCGACCGCGACTTCCAGTTCGGCTACCTTGGCCTGCAGACCCTGTATGACCGTTATTTCCTGCATATTGAAGAAAGCCGCATCGAACTGCCGCAGGCCTTCTTCATGCGCGTGGCGATGGGGCTTGCGATCAACGAGATCGACCGCGAGGCGCGTGCCATCGAGTTCTACCAGGTGCTGTCCAGCTTCGACTTCATGAGCTCGACGCCGACTCTGTTCAACGCCGGCACGCGGCATTCCCAGCTGTCTTCCTGCTACCTGACCACCGTCACCGACGACCTCGACGGCATCTATCAGGCGATCAAGGAAAACGCCATGCTGCAGAAGTACGCCGGCGGCCTCGGCAACGATTGGACCCCGGTGCGTGCGATGGGTGCCCGCATCAAGGGCACCAACGGCAAGTCGCAGGGCGTCGTCCCCTTCCTCAAGGTCGTCAACGACACCGCCGTCGCGGTGAACCAGGGCGGCAAGCGCAAGGGCGCGGTGTGCGCCTACCTCGAGACCTGGCACCTCGACATCGAGGAGTTCCTCGACCTCAGGAAGAACACCGGCGACGACCGCCGCCGCACCCACGACATGAACACCGCGAACTGGATTCCCGATCTCTTCATGCAGCGCGTGATGGAAGGCGGCGACTGGACGCTGTTCTCGCCGAACGACGTGCCCGACCTGCATGACCTCTACGGCCGCAAGTTCGCCGAGGCCTACACCGAATACGAGCGCAAGGCGGACCGTGGCGAGATCAAGCTGTACAAGCGCATCCCCGCCCTGCAGATGTGGCGCAAGATGCTGTCGATGCTGTTCGAGACCGGCCACCCCTGGATCACGTTCAAGGACCCGTGCAACATCCGCAGCCCGCAGCAGCACGTCGGCGTCGTGCATAGCTCCAACCTGTGCACCGAGATCACGCTCAACACCAACGACTTTGAGGTCGCCGTGTGCAACCTCGGCTCGGTCAATCTCGTCAATCATCTGAAAGACGGGCAACTGGATCTCGACAAGCTGAAGGCGACGATCCACACCGCGATGCGCATGCTCGACAACGTCGTCGACGTCAACTACTACGCCGTCGGCAAGGCGCGCAACGCCAACCTCAAGCACCGTCCGGTGGGCCTGGGCATCATGGGCTTCCAGGACGCGCTGCAGGAGCTGCGCGTTGCCTACGCTTCTGATGCGGCGGTCGAGTTCGCCGACCGCTCGATGGAAGCCGTCGCCTACTACGCCTACTGGGCGTCGACCGAGCTCGCCGCCGAGCGCGGCCGCTACTCCAGCTACGAAGGCAGCCTGTGGAGCCGCGGCATCCTGCCGCACGACTCGAATCGTCTCTTGCTCGAAGAGCGCGGCGGCTACCTCGAAGTCGATGCGTCGGCCACGCTCGACTGGGACGCGCTGCGTCAGAGGATCGCCCAGTACGGCATGCGCAACTCCAACTGCCTGGCGATCGCGCCGACCGCGACCATCGCCAACATCGTCGGCGTCTCCGCGTCGATCGAGCCGACCTACCAGAACCTGTACGTGAAATCGAACCTGTCGGGCGAATTCACCGTGGTCAACAAGTACCTCGTGTCTGACCTGAAGAAGCTCGGCATGTGGGACGAGGTCATGGTCGCCGACATCAAGTACTTCGACGGCAGCCTCGCCCGCATCGACCGCATCCCGGCCGAGCTGCGCGCGCTCTACGCCACCGCGTTCGAGATGGAGCCTAAGTGGCTGATCGAATGCGCCAGCCGCCGCCAGACGTGGATCGACCAGGCGCAGAGCCTCACCATCTACATGGCCGGCGCCTCCGGCAAGAAGCTCGACGACATCTACAAGCTGGCGTGGGTGCGTGGCCTCAAGACCACCTACTACCTGCGCACCCTGGGCGCGACGTCCGCGGAGAAATCCACCGGCAAGGGCGGCGAGCTCAACGCCGTGTCGGCCCACGTCGGCGGCGGCATGGGCGCTGCACCGAGCGCGATCGACGCGGCGGCGGCCAACCTGCCGGTGCCGGAGGTCGAAGGCAAGGCCTGCACCATGCGTCCGGGAGATCCGGGGTTCGAGGAATGCGAGGCGTGCCAGTAATAGAAGGGGGTCCTCTCGCCCCTTTGGGGTGAGGGAGACGCCGTGTCAATGGATGCACCCGCAATGAGCGAACGTCCGTTGGCCGGGGGTCGCCCGGCAGCGAGTCACTTTCTTTTGCTTCGCCAAAAGAAAGTAACCAAAGAAAAGGCGACCCTGCTGCGCCACCCCTTCGGGGCGGGTCTTGACTGAACCGATCCGTCGGGGCGGCTGCGCAACTCGCCCTGCGGGCTCAGACCGTGCTCGCCGAATTCCCCCGCCGGGTCGGCCCAGTCGAGATGGCGCAGAAGGGAAGGAAAAGCTCCCCTCTCCCTTGAGGGAGAAGGGTAGGGGATAACCAGCGACTTGCCCGTTTACGGGCTTGGTCGAATGGTTAGAGGCTTCATCAGAGGGTGACACCCTCCCGCCAAATGTTGAATAAGCAGTGTGGGCACAGCCCACTTTGGTGCAACCAAACCAAAGGAGAAGAGAACGATGCTGAACTTTGAAGAAGACGTCATGCCCGCCCCGCAACTCGCGCCGCGCATGCCCGAGCCTGAGTACGCTCCCGCTGCACGGACACCCGCCGCACCCGCGCCGCAGGCCACCCGCGTGCGCGCCGCCGACAAGCGCGTGATCAACGGCGCCACCGACGTGAACCAGCTCGTCCCCTTCAAGTACAAATGGGCGTGGGAGAAATACCTCGCCGGCTGCGCCAACCACTGGATGCCGCAGGAAGTGAACATGAGCCGCGACATCGCGCAGTGGAAAGATCCGACCGCGCTGACCGAAGACGAGCGCCGCATCGTCAAGCGCAACCTCGGCTTCTTCGTCACGGCAGACTCCCTGGCGGCCAACAACATCGTGCTCGGCACCTACCGCCACATCACCGCACCCGAATGCCGCCAGTACCTGCTGCGCCAGGCGTTCGAAGAGGCCATCCACACCCACGCCTACCAGTACATCGTCGAAAGCCTGGGCCTGGACGAAGGCGAAATCTTCAACGCCTATCACGAAGTCGCCAGCATCCGCGACAAGGATGACTTCCTCATCCCTTTCATCGACACGCTGACCAACCCCGAATTCAAGACCGGCACCCCCGAGGCCGACCAGAAGCTCCTGAAGTCGCTGATTGTCTTCGCCTGCATCATGGAAGGCATCTTCTTCTACGTCGGCTTCGTGCAGATCCTCGCGCTCGGCCGCCAGAACAAGATGACCGGCGCCGCCGAGCAGTACCAGTACATCCTGCGCGACGAGTCCATGCACTGCAACTT
>JAJPEP010000086.1 GCA_021166845.1 Thiobacillus sp. | reverse complement strand
GAACTGACCAGCACCGTCAAGGAGAACGCCGAGCAGGCCCATCATGCCAGCAAGCTGGTGCTGTCGACCGCCGAGATTGCGGTCCATGGCGGCGAAGTGGTGGGGAAAGTGGTCGACACCATGGGCTCGATCAAGGACAGCTCGCGCAAGATTGCCGACATCATCGGCGTCATCGACGGCATCGCCTTTCAGACCAACATTCTCGCGCTGAACGCCGCGGTCGAAGCCGCGCGTGCCGGCGAACAGGGCCGCGGCTTTGCCGTCGTCGCCTCCGAGGTTCGCAACCTGGCGCAGCGCAGCGCGAGCGCGGCCAAGGAGATCAAGACCCTGATCGGCGATTCGGTGGAACAGGTCGAGGCGGGTCGAAAGCTGGTGGACGAAGCGGGCGAGGCGATGGACGACATCGTGACGTCGGTGCAACTGGTGGCGGACATCATCAGCGGCACCGCCGCCGCCAGCCAGGAACAGAGTTCCGGCATCGAGCAGGTCAACCAGGCGGTGAGCCAGATGGACGAAATCACCCAGCAGAACGCCGCCCTGGTGGAAGAAGCGGCGGCGGCGGCCGAGAGCCTGCAGGAGCAGGCGGCGAAACTTTCGGAGCTGGTGGGCTACTTTACGCTGGTGCGGGGTGGGCACAATCCGGCTCGGGATGAGACAAGGACACCCGGCAGAACGGATGCCGGGGCGAAAGCAGTTGCCAACAGCCCTGTCATACGTCAGAAGCAGCTGGCCAGCAGGTAATTGCAGAGCGGCGTCCGATGCCGGTTGCCTCTGTAATGGGGTAACTTATAAATCTCGTGTGGCGTTGTACGATACTGCCATTGCGGATTCGATTCGATAAAAGTCGATTTTAAACAGTCGTTTGCTGAGAGCGCGGCATTGAGTGAACAACTAATTTCGACATGAAGCCAGCACTTAAGAACCCTGCGGACAACACCAAGATTTTCGAGTTTACGCCGCGTGATTTTGCGCGCGTGCGAGCACTGATCTACAAGCAGGCTGGGATATCGCTCGGCGAAAGCAAGCAGGAGATGGTTTACAGCCGTCTGGCGCGTCGCCTGCGGGCAAAGGGCATCAATTCCTTCCAGGAATACCTCGACAGGCTGGAAAGCGGACGGGATGACGATGAGTGGGTGGCATTCACCAATGCCCTGACCACCAACCTGACTTCGTTTTTTCGCGAGGCGCATCACTTTCCGATTCTGGCCGAGCACTTGCGAAGCAAGAAGGCGCCGCTGTCGATCTGGTGTTCGGCCAGTTCGACCGGGGAGGAGCCCTATTCGATCGCCATGACCGCGTGCGAGGCGTTCGACAGCCTCACGCCGCCGGTCAGCATCATCGCCACGGATATCGATACCAATGTGCTCGAAACGGCAGCCAACGGGGTGTATCCGATCGAGCGGATCGACAAGATGGAGCGGGATCGCGTCAAGCGCTTCTTTCAGCGTGGCAAGGGCGAGCGTTCCGATATGGTGCGGGTGCGGCCGGAGTTGCGCCAGTTGGTGACATTCAAGCCGCTCAATCTGCTGGCCGGCAACTGGCCGCTGAGCGGCGCGTTCGATGTGATCTTTTGCCGCAATGTGATGATTTATTTCGACAAACCTACGCAGGGCCGGATTCTCGCGCGGTTTGTGCCGCTGATGAAGCCGGACGGCCTGCTGTTCGCCGGTCATTCCGAAAACTTCATGTACGCATCCGACGCATTCAGGCTGCGCGGCAAGACGGTCTACGAACTGGATCCTCGTCACGGGGGTGCAAGGAAGCCTGCATGAACCCTGCCATTGAAGAGCAGCTTGCGACCAACCTGTATTACGACCGCACCTTCGACTGTGAAACCGCCAAGATATTGCCCGGCGAGTACTACTTCACCGGCAAGCCGATGCTCATCGTCACGGTACTCGGCTCCTGCGTGGCGGCATGCATACGCGACCGCGTCTCGGGCATCGGCGGCATGAACCATTTCATGCTGCCGGACGGCGGGGGCGATGCCGGCAGCCCGGCCTCGGCGTCGATGCGTTATGGCGCCTACGCCATGGAAGTGCTGATCAATCAGGTTCTCAAGGCGGGCGCGCGGCGCGAGAACCTGGAAGCCAAGGTGTTCGGCGGCGGCAATGTGCTGCGCGGCTTTACCAGCATCAATGTGGGCGAGCGCAACGCACAGTTCGTGCGCGATTATTTGCGCGCCGAGAATATCCGCATCGTCGCCGAGGATCTGAACGATGTTCATCCGCGCAAGGTGTATTTTTTCCCGGCCACCGGCAAGGTCCTGGTGAAAAAACTCAGGCAACTCAACAATTACACGCTGGTGAAGCGCGAGCAGGATTATGCGAGCCGGCTGAAGGCCAATCCGGTGAGCGGAGACGTCGACCTGTTCTGATCGAGAGAAAACAAGCATGACAAAAATCAAGGTCCTGATCGTGGATGACTCGGCGCTGATTCGCGGCGTGATGAAGGAGATCATCAATAGCCAGCCGGATATGGAGGTGGTGGGCGTGGCGCCCGACCCGCTTGCGGCGCGCGACCTGATCAAGCAAACCAATCCCGACGTGCTTACGCTGGACGTGGAAATGCCGAAAATGGACGGCCTGGAATTTCTCGAGAAGCTGATGCGGCTGCGCCCGATGCCGGTGGTGATGGTGTCGTCGCTGACCGAGCGGGGATCGGAAATCACCATGCGCGCGCTGGAATTGGGCGCCGTGGATTTCGTCACCAAGCCGAAGATCTCGATCCAGAGCGGCATGCTCGAATACACGGACCTGATTGCGGAAAAAATCCGCATTGCCGCGCGGGCCAGGATCAAGCCGCGCCCGCATCCCGCCAGCGCAGCCGGACAGGCGGCCGGACTCGAGCTGGCGCCCCTGCGCAACCCGCTCACCAGCAGCGAAAAGCTGATCATCATCGGCGCTTCCACCGGCGGCACCGAAGCGATCAAGGATTTCCTGGTCCAGCTGCCGTCGGATTGCCCCGGCATCCTGATCACCCAGCACATGCCGGAAGGCTTCACCCGCTCGTTCGCCAACCGGCTCGACAAGTTGTGCAAAATTTCCGTCAAGGAATCCGAAGGCGGGGAGCGCGTGCTGCCGGGCCATGCTTATCTGGCGCCGGGCCACTCCCACCTGCTGCTGGTGCGCAGCGGCGCCAATTACATGACCAAACTCGACCAGGGGCCGCCGGTCAACCGTCACCGCCCGTCCGTCGATGTCCTGTTCAACTCGGCCGCGGTCAATGCGGGCAAGAACGCGGTCGGCGTCATCCTGACCGGCATGGGCCGCGACGGCGCAGCCGGGATGCTGGAAATGAAAAAAGCCGGCGCCTATAACGTGGCGCAGGATGAATCCTCGTGCGTGGTCTTCGGCATGCCCAAGGAAGCCATCGCCATCGGCGCCGCCCATGACGTCGGCCCCCTGCACGAATTGCCGGGGCGGGTGATGCAATTTTTTGCGACGCACGGCAACCGTGCGATGCGGGTTTGAATCCGGGTTGAACTTTCGTGTGAACCGGTTTTTCTGGCGGCTTGCCGGCTCAAGTTTGACGCCGTTTTGCCGATTCTTCTCCTAACGAAATGAACCGCCTCAATGGAGTCCTGCATGGCCGATCCGAACACGAAATTCCTGGTTGTCGACGACTTTTCCACGATGCGACGCATCGTGCGCAATCTGCTCAAGGAACTGGGTTATGCCAACGTTGAAGAAGCGGAAGACGGCGTCGACGGTTTGGCCAAGCTGCGCGCGGGGAACTTCGACTTCGTCGTGTCCGACTGGAACATGCCGAACATGGATGGCCTCGACATGCTGAAGAATATTCGTGCCGATGCTGCGCTGTCCAAGCTGCCGGTGCTGATGGTGACGGCCGAAGCCAAGAAGGAAAACATCATCGCCGCGGCGCAGGCCGGCGCCAGCGGCTACGTGGTCAAGCCTTTTACCGCCGCCACTCTCGACGAGAAACTCGCGAAGATATTCGAAAAACTTGAAAAAGCGGGAGCCTGACGTGGATACGCAATTCGCCAGCTCCGTCGTGGCTGCTACCGGGCACGATACCGTGGGCGCCGAAAAAAACGAGCACGACGAGATGCTGGCGCGGGTTGGCCAGATTACCCGCACGCTGCATGACAGCCTGCGTGAGCTGGGTTTCGACAAGGTGCTGGAAAAAGCGACGCATGACATTCCCGATGTCCGCGAACGTCTCAACTATGTCGCACGCATGACCGAACAGGCGGCGCAGCGCGTGCTCAACGCCACCGATGCCGCCATTCCCATGCAGGAACGCATCGATGCGGGCGCCGACGAAATCCTGAATGGTTGGCAGGCGGCCTTCAAAGCGCCCTTTTCGGAAGCCAATTACCGCGACATGGCCACGATGACTATGCAATGCCTGGCCGATATGCGCAATGACACCAGTGCAACCAAGCAGCAGCTGCTGGATATCATGATGGCGCAGGACTTTCAGGATCTCACCGGCCAGGTGATCCGCAAGGTGACCGAACTCGCGCATGGCATGGAGCAGCAGCTGGTGCAACTGCTGATCGACTATGCACCGGCCGAGGTGAAGCGGGAATCCAACAGCGGCCTGCTCAACGGTCCGCAGATCAACCCGGCGAACAAGAGCGACGTGGTAGCCGACCAGGGCCAGGTGGACGACCTGCTCGATAGCCTGGGGTTCTAAACGCCCGGCCTGGTACGGGTTGCGTTAATCCTTCGCCCCACTTTCACGCTCACCCATTGCAGGAGCCCGCCTCGGGGCGATGCAAATACCACGGCATCGGGGCTAAAGCCCTTCCACAGATGCACAAGCGCAGAATGGTTCGTGGGAGCGGCTTCAGCCGCGATCAGTAAGTCATCGGGGCTAAAGCCCTTCCCATAGATGATGCAAGCGCAGGATGGTTCGTGGGAGCGGCTTCAGCCGCGATTTTCATGCTTACCCGCCGCCCGGACGCAATGCCTGGATCACCATCGCCGTGACCTTGAACCCATTCTGGATCGACTGTTCAAGCTGGGGGGCGAAGTAGGGCAGGGTAAGGTCCAGCACAATCAGTCCAACGCCCAGGGTAATGGGAAAACCGATCGCAAAGATGTTGAGCTGGGGCGCGGAGCGGGTGAGGATGCCGAGCGACAGGTTGGTCATCAGCATGATGGCGATCACCGGCAGCGCCAGTTGCAGGCCGACGGCAAACACGGTGGAGCCGAAGGCGGCCACGTTGTAGAACCCGGCGGCTGACAGCGGCTGCGGGCTGATGGGCAGGCTTTGAAAGCTTTCGACCAGAACGCCGAGCAGCAGCAGGTGGGCGTTCACCGCCAGGAATACCAGCAGCGCCAGCAGATTGAAAAACCGTGCGAGGACCAGCGTCTGGCCGGCGCTTTGCGGGTCGAAAAATGACGCAAATCCCAGGCCCATCTGCAGTCCGACGATTTCTCCCGCTGCTTCGACCGCGGCAAAAACAATGCGCATGATGAAACCGATCGCCACGCCGATGAGCAACTGCTGAACCAGGATGAACAGGCCATGCCATGACCCCAGTCCCACATCGGGCATCGGCGGCAGGGTGGGGGCAATGATCAGGGTGATGAAGATACCAAGCCCGATCTTGACGCGCCCGGGAACGGCGCGGTGCCCGAATACCGGCGCCACCATGATCAGCCCGAGAATGCGGGTGAGCGGCCAGATGAAATTGATCAGCCAGGCATTGATCTGGGCATCGGTGAGGCTGATCATGAAACGGCCGGGATGGACTTATCCGATGATGCCCGGCAGGCCGGTCAGCACCCGTCGCATGTAATCGGTCATTACCGTCAGCATCCACGGCCCGGCGAGGGCGAAGGTGACGAGCACCGCGAGCACTTTGGGAATGAAGGAGAGGCTGGGGTCGTTGATCTGGGTGGCGGCCTGGAAGACGCTGACGGTGAGGCCGACGATCAACGTGACCAGCAGGACAGGGGACGCCACCAGGACGGTGATTTCCAGTGCGGTGCGGCCTATGGTCATTACACTTTCTGGCGTCATGGCGAGCTCCTAGTAAAAGCTTTGCGCGAGCGAACCCAGCAGCAGATTCCAGCCATCGACCAGCACGAACAGGATGATCTTGAAGGGTAGCGCGACGATGGCGGGCGATACCATCATCATGCCCATCGCCATCAGGATGCTGGCGACGACCATGTCGATGATGAGGAAGGGGATGAACACGGCGAAGCCGATCTGGAAGGCGGTCTTGAGTTCGCTGGTGATGTAGGCCGGAATCAGAATGCGCATCGGTACGTCTTCAGCCGAGTTCATGGGGCCGTTGCCGGACATTTTTGCGAACAGGGCAAGATCGGTCTCGCGTGTCTGTTTCAGCATGAACGCGCGCAGGGGCGTCACGCCCTTTTCGAGCGCTTCCTGCATCTGGATGCGGTTTTCAGACAGCGGCTGATAGGCCTCGACGTAGATCTTGTCGAAGGTGGGCCCCATCACAAAGAACGTCAGAAACAGCGCCAGGCCGACCAATACCTGGTTGGGCGGGGTCGACTGGGTGCCGAGCGCCATCCGCAGCAGCGACAGCACGATGATGATGCGGGTGAAGCTGGTCATCATCAGCAGCGCGGCCGGCAGAAACGACAGCGAGGTCAGCAGCAGCAGGGTTTGCAGGCTGAGGGTGTAGGACTGTCCGCCGCCGCTCACCGGGGTGCTGGTGAACGCAGGCAGGCCCGCCTCTTGGGCCAGCGCCAGCGAGGGCAGCGCCAGCGCGAATACCATGAAGAAGCGTTGCGCCAGGTTCGGATACTGCTTATTTGACACGTCGTTTCTCGATCATCTGTTGCAGGCGCGCGGCAAAGCCGGCGTTGAGGCCGGGCGTGGCCGCCGACTGGAGCTCGCCCTTCGGCAGGGTCATCAGCGCATTGACGCTGCCGGGGGCCACGCCCACCACCAGCCAGGAATCTCCCACTTCGACCATCACGACCCGCTCGCGGGTGCCGACGGACGCGCTGCCGACCACATGCAGCAGGCCGGGCGAGCCGCCGTGGGCGACGCCCAGGCGCTTGGCCGCCCAGGCGGTCCCGGCGATCAGCAGCAGCACGGCCACCAGGCCGATGAAGACCTGAAGCAGGCTGCCCGCAGCGGAGATGGCGGGTTCCGCCGGGGCGGCGGCCGGCGCCCCGGTTGCCAGCGCCAGCGCCGGCAGGCTCAGCAATGCGCCTGCGGCAATAAAGCCAGGTTTCATTTGTTGAGTTTCCGGATCCGCTCGGCGGGAGTGATGATGTCGGTCAGGCGCACGCCGAATTTGTCGTTCACCACCACCACCTCGCCCTGCGCGATCAGGCAGCCGTTGACCAGCACGTCCATCGGTTCCCCCGCCAGTCCGTCGAGTTCGACCACCGATCCCTGCGCCAGCTGCAGCAGGTTCTTGATGGTGATCTTGGTGCGGCCCAGCTCCACCGTCAGCAGCACCGGAATGTCGAGAATGAAATCGATATCCTGGCCAACTCCGCCGGATGCGGGAGCCCCGGACAGCTCCTTGAATATGGCCGCTGGGGCGGCGGCAGCCTGCGGGGCCTGCTCGGCCATGGCCGCCGCCCAGTCGTCTTCCGCGATGGCTTGGGTAGAGTCTTCAGACATGTTTTTCTCCTGTTTTCGGATCGCCAGAGCTGGTCGACAGCAATTTCTCGACGCGCAAGGTGTATTGGCCGTTGAATTTTCCGTAGGCGCATTCCATCACCGGCACGCCGTCGACCTTGGCCTCGATGGTTTGCGGGATGTCGAGCGGAATGATGTCGCCCACTTTCATGTCGACGATATCGCGCAGACTGATTTCGGCTGTGCCCAGGTCGGCGACGATCTCGACCTCCGCCAGCTGGATCTGTTGCCGCATCAGGCGGATCCAGCGCTTGTCCACTTCCAGGTTTTCGGCCTGCAGGCTGCTGGTCAGCAGATCCTTGATGGGTTCGATCATCGAATA
This sequence comes from Thiobacillus sp., assembly GCA_021166845.1. Lineage (GTDB taxonomy): Bacteria > Pseudomonadota > Gammaproteobacteria > Burkholderiales > Thiobacillaceae > Thiobacillus. The sequence goes on along the minus strand of JAJPEP010000086.1, from coordinate 28,571 downwards.
CGGCATGCAGAAATGCATTTCGCCGCTGATCTGGCCGAGCTCGATGGCAAAGGTGACCGCCACCACCACTTCGTTGGGCGTGGCGATGTTGGCGAACTGGGTGTTCATTTCCGAGCGGACAAACTCGAACTCGATCGGGTAAACCGGTTCCCAGGATTTCGAGTAGGCCTCGAAAACGATATTGAGAATGCGCTGGATGATGCGGTGTTCGGTCTGCGTGAAGTCGCGGCCTTCGACGCGCGTATGGAAACGGCCGTCGCCGCCGAACAGGTTGTCGACCATGAGGAAAACCAGGTCGGGATTGAAGATTATCAACGCCGAGCCGCGCAGCGGCTTGAACTGCACCAGGTTCAGGTTGGTGGGCACCACCAGGTTGCGGATGAACTCGCTGTATTTCGAGACGCGCACCGGGCCGACCGAGATTTCCACCCCGCGCCGCAGGAAGTTGTAGAGGCCGATGCGGAGCAGGCGCGCAAAACGCTCGTTGATGATCTCGAGCGTCGGCATGCGGCCGCGCACGATGCGTTCCTGCGTGGCCAGGTTGTACGAACGTACCTCTCCATGATCTTCTTCGATTGGGACATCGTCGGCTTCTCCGGCTACGCCTTTCAGCAGCGCGTCGACTTCATCCTGCGAAAGAAAATTGTCGGCCATGGGCTTGATTACTGGATCACGAACGAGGTGAACAGGACGTCGTCAACCTGCTGGGGCTTGCCTTCGGGATCAAACGGCTGCATCACCTGCGCCTGGATTTCCTGCGCAAGCCTTAGTTTGTCCGCCGCGGAGATCAGTTCATCGGCATGCCTGCTGGAGAGCAGGGTCAGCAAGCGGCTGCGGACGCGCGGCATGTGCAGCTTGATCGCGTCCGCCTGAGCCTGATCGGGCACCTGCAGCGTGATGTCGACCTGCATAAACTGCTCGCCATCCTGAAGATTGACGGTGAAGGTTTCAAGCGCCAGGTAGACCGGCGCTTTTTGCGGTTTTTCTTCGGCCTCCTTGGATGCGCCATCGGGCTGGCTGAAGAACCAGGCGGCAGCGCCGCCGCCGCCCAGCAGAACCACGAGGGCGCCGATGACGATGAACAGCTTCTTCTTCGACTTCCCGGCGGGGACGGCTTCGGCGGCCTCGTCGGGTTCGACAGGTGCGGCGGGTGCGGCGGGTGCGGCGGGTCTGGCCATCGATACGGTTCCTGGGTAGGGGCTATGCGGTGTAGATGCTTGTCATTATTGAAACAAACCAGCGCGTTCGATGCCGGGAAAAGAGGGGGAAAAGGGACGCATATCGTTTCATGCGGTCGGCGGGCTCGCGCCGGGGCGGCCTCGGCCCGGGGGCGGGCGTTCCGCGCTTCGCGCTTTGCGAACGCGCCCGCAAAAGATGGCTGTCAAGCGAAGGTGTCGACCAGCCCACGCCCGGATTGCTGGCCAGGCGCGTGAATGGGCTGCAGGCCGGCGCTGATGGCATCGTCCATTCCGGCAATCGGCGGTATGGCCCGTTGTGCCTGGCGGTCGGACGTGTCGTCCTGCCGTGGCGTGTCCGCGCTCACCGTCGCCTGCTCAAGCTGGATGCCGGCCTCGTTCATCATTTCCTTCAGCCTTGGAAAGGCGGCCTCCAGCGCCTGGCGGACTTCGGGCTGGGCCGAGAAGAAGCTGGCCGTGGCCTGGTCGTTCGCAAGGTTCAGCACAATCTGCAGGGGCCCCATATCGGGCGGGTTGAGCGTGAGCGTAGCGGTTTGCTGGGCGCCGGTCGCCATCCACACGACTTTCTCGCCCAGGGCCTGGTTCCAGGCCGTCGTGCCCACCGTGGGGGCCAATTTGGGGGAGGCAATTTCATTCGGCGCATGCAGCGTTTCAAGCATTGCCTGCGAGGCGGGGCGCATGGATGGATTGCTCGCGAGGTCCGACAGTAATTCTCCCTTCATGGTGTCGGGCTGCCGGGCCGCCGCCAGCTGGCCCGAGAATGCGGTGGACAGGGCAGCCGTCGTGGTCGCCTGCGGGCTGGCTTTTCCGGATGCGGCGGGGTCGATTTTCCGCGTGTCGCGCGCAGGATCGGCGGGCTGTCCGACCACCGCCGTTCGTGGCGCCCGGCCTTTGCCGGGATTCTGCAAGAACAGGGCGTTTGCGTCCCTGGCGGTTGGCTGTTCCGCGTCGACGCCGGCCGTTTTGGCTGGCGCCGGCTTCATCAGGTCGGGGGGGATCGCCAACCCAAGCAGGCTTGCCGGATCGATTGTGGCGTCCTCGGCCAGAGGCAGGGCAAGCGGATCGCTTGCGGCTTCCAGGATTTTCGTTGCCATGGCCGCGGCGTTCGCACTCAATTCTGTCGGCTTGCCCGCCTGCGACGCTTTGTCCGGATCGGCATCGGCATCGGCATCGGCATCGGCGCCTTGTTTGGCCTCGCTGCTGTTGCGCCGGTTCTGCGCCATCTCGCTCGACAGGACCTGGCTGAATGGCACGTCCTGCGCCGCGGAATCCTGCTGCTTGCCGGCGGCGGGCTGCGGCTGGACGGCATTGACCGGATTGATATTGATGGGTGTCGCGTTCATGGTTTCAGTGTCCTGTTGGATTTCAGGAAGGATTTCGTTTGTACAGCGCGCTCCGGGCGGCGTGCTCGTCGTTCTGCTTCTGATCGAGCCATAGCTCGCGGCGTGCGCTTTCCTTGCTTGCCCGGTCGGCCAGCGTGACGAACGACATTTTCTTCTGCTCGCAGGCCTGCCAGGCGGCACGTGCCTGGGCAATCCGCTGTCTGGCGTCGCCTACGACCTTCTGCTGGCCGGCGATGGCGTGGTCGAGCTTTTGCATGAACGCCTGGAAATTGTTGAAGTGCGTCGTGCTGATTCCGCTGGCCAGATTGGTTTGGCAGCGCGCGGCATAGTCGTCGCGATATTGCATCAGCAGGTCGAGTTTCTGGTCCGCCTCCTCGCCGGCGCGCAGCGTTACGCCCAGCAGTTTCGCGGCCTCGTCGGTTTCCTTGTTGGCGAGGTCGATCAGCGTATCGAGTGCGGAGGGATTGGCCATTCAGTGTGCCTGTCGTTCGGTGAGGGTTATTGGAATAAGGCTTCGAGGGCGCTCAGGCTTTGCTGGACGTTCGAGTGCGCGGAAATGTCCTGCTGCAGGAAGGCTTCAATGGCCGTCTGCAAGCGGATGGCTTCGTCCAGCAGCGGGTCGGTGCCTGCCGCATAGGCGCCGACGTTGATCAGGTCGCGGCTGCGCTCGTAGCGTGAAACCAGCTTTTTCAGGCGTCGTGCCTGTTGCTGGTGTTCCGGGGTGGTGATGCTTTGCATGACGCGGCTGATCGACTGCTCGATGTTGATTGCGGGGTAATGCCCGCTTTCGGCCAGCGAACGATCCAGCACGATGTGGCCGTCGAGAATGGCACGCGCGGCGTCGGCGATCGGATCCTGCTGGTCGTCGCCTTCGGTCAGCACGGTATAGAAGGCGGTGATCGAGCCGCCGCCCGGCTTGCCGTTGCCGGCGCGCTCGACCAGCGCCGGCAGCTTGGCGAATACCGAAGGCGGATAGCCCTTGGTGGCCGGCGGCTCGCCGATCGCCAGGGCGATCTCGCGCTGCGCCATGGCGTAGCGGGTGAGCGAATCCATGATCAGCAGCACGTTCCTGCCCTGGTCGCGGAAATGCTCGGCGATCGAGGTGGCGTAGGCTGCGCCCTGCATCCGCACCAGCGGCGGCGTGTCGGCCGGCGCGGCCACCACGACGGCGCGCGCCAGGCCTTCCTCGCCGAGAATCTGTTCGATGAATTCCTTGACCTCGCGGCCGCGTTCGCCGATCAGGCCGACCACGATCACGTCCGCGCCGGTGTAGCGCGCCATCATCCCCAGCAGCACGCTCTTGCCGACGCCGGAGCCGGCGAACAGGCCCATTCGCTGGCCGCGGCCCACCGTCAGCATGCTGTTGATCGCGCGCACGCCGACGTCGAGGGTCTCGGTGATCGGCGCGCGTGACAGCGGGTTGGCGGCGCGGTTGTTGAGCGGCGCGGTGGCGGTGGTATGCACCGGGCCGAGGCCGTCGAGCGGCCGCCCGCTGCTGTCGAGCACGCGGCCCAGCAGGGCGTCGCCCACCGGCAGGTGACGGGTGCGATCGCTCGGCCGGCGGCGCGGATGATTCACCAGACCGAGGCGGGGCAGGGTGGGAATCACCTCCACCGGGAACACCCTGGAGCCGGGCACGATGCCTTCGACGTCGCTTTGCGGCATCAGGAAAAGCCGGTTGCCGTCAAACCCCACCACTTCGGCATCCAGCTGCGAACCATTGGGCAGCGGGACGGTGCAGGCGCTGCCGACCGCCAGTTTCAGGCCGACCGCCTCCATCACCAGCCCGGCCACGCGGGTGACGCGCCCCGATACCTGCATCGGCTCGGCGATCGCCAGCAGTTCGCTGCAATCCTGCAGATAAGCCTTCCAGCGGGCGCTGTGGGATTGTGTGTCCATCCTGGATCAGGACGCCAGCCAGTCGGAATCATTGCCGAGCGCGGCAGCGAGACGTTTCCAGCGGGTAGGCAAGGAGGCGTCGATCTGATTGCTGGCGGTTTCGACACGGCAGCTGCCGGGTTCGAGCTGCGCATCGGTCGTCAATTGCCAGCCCGTTTTCGTCAGTTCATCGCCGATCCTGTCCCCGACCAGCACGGCATCGTCCGGATTCAGGAACAGCAGGGCCGGCTGGTGCAGCACCGGCAGATAGCGAACCGCTTCCTTGACGATGGGGATGACCAGTTCGGGGCGTATCGTCAGCGCCGATTTCAGCAACGCATGGGCAAAATCGAGCGACAGGTCGAGGATGTGTTGCGCGATGGTTTCATCGGCTTTGCCGATTGCCGCCGTGAAGGCGCCTGCCAGCTTGCTCAGGCGAATGGCTTCGAGCGCTGCTTTTTGCTGCCCCTCGCCATAGCCCCTGGCAAGGCCCTCGGCATGTCCGGCGTTGTAGCCCTCCTGCCGCGCCTGCTCCTGGATGCCGCTGATCTGTTCGATCGTCGGCAGGGCGATGCCCGCGTGGTGCGATTTTTTCACCGAGTGAGGGTCGCCCTCGAAGCTGGCCATTTCCCAGGGCTTGCAGTCCGGCTGATCCAGGGTGGATATGACGCTAGACATACTGTTCTTCCCCCTTCGCACCCAGCGAGATCTGACCTTCATCGGCCAGGCGGCGGACGATCATCAGGATTTCCTTCTGCTGCGCCTCCACCTCGGACAGGCGAACCGGCCCTTTGGAATCCAGGTCGTCCCGCATCATTTCAGCGGCACGCTGCGACATGTTCTTGAAGATTTTTTCGCGCATCTCTTCCGATGCGCCCTTGAGCGCGATGATGAGCGAATCGGACTGCACTTCGCGCAGCAGCAGCTGGATGCCGCGGTCCTCGATGTCCATGATGTTCTCGAACACGAACATCTCGTCCATGATCTTCTGCGCCATTTCGGGGTCGTAGCTTTTCAGATGCTCCATGGCGGTGCTTTCATTTTCACCGCTCATGAAGTTGAGGATTTCCGCCGCGGCACGGGTGCCGCCCATCGGCTGTTTCTTCAGCACGTCGTTGCCGGACAGCAGCTTGGTCAGCACGTCATTGAGTTCGCGCAGCGCGGTCGGCTGCACGCCGGAGAGCGTGGCAATGCGCAGCAGCACGTCATTGCGCAGACGTTCCGTGAAACAGTTCAGCACTTCGCAGGCCTGGTCGCGCTCCAGATGCACCAGAATCGTTGCGATGGTCTGCGGATGCTCGTTGTGGATGAGGTCGGCCACCGATTCGGCGTCCATCCATTTCAGGCTTTCGATGCCGCTGGCATCGCCGCCGCCGCCGAGAATCCGGTTCAGCAGCGACGAGGCCTTGTCGTCGCCCAGCGCGTTTCTGAGGACGGTGCGGATATAGTCGTTCGAATCCAGGCCCAGCGAGGAACTCAGGTCGGCCACATTGTTGAAGTCCTCCAGCACGTTCGCCACATCCTCCTGCGGAATGGACTTCATGCTGGTCATGGCTTCGCCCAGCTTCTGCACTTCGCGCGGGCCGAGAAACTTCATCACTTCCGATGCGCCGGTCTCGCCCAGCGCAAGCATCAGGATCGCGCCCTTGGTGACGCCGCTTGGTTCACTCATTGTTGCCTACCCAGGTTTTGACGATGTTGGCGACGACGCGCGGATCTTCGTTGGCCATCTTTTGCGCGCGCGACAGGTTTTCCTGGTAGTTGCGCTGGCCCGGGAGCGCCATCATTCCGGCATCGGCCTGCAGCTGGGCATGGCTTGCCGGGGGCCGCGCCATCGCTTCGGAGAGCTTCCTCAGCATCGGCTTGAGCACGCGCAGATACAGGATGAGCAGTGCCAACGCCATCAGCAGATACTTGCCCGCGGTCGTGGCCATCTGGATAACGCCGGGCTGTTTCCAAAGGGGCAGTTCGGGGATCACCTCCTGCTCCGCGCGGGCGAAGGGCGTGTTCACGACGTTGATCGAGTCGCCGCGTTCCGCATTGAAGCCCATGGCCTCCTTGACCAGATTGGTGATCTGGACGGTCTCGGCCTCGGTCAGCGGCGTCATGACCGCCTTGCCGTCCTTGTCGATGGTTTGCTTGTAATTGACGACCACCGCGACCGACAGCCGCTTGAGGCCGCCAACGCCCTGTTGCACATACTGGATGGTCTTGTCGACTTCGTAGTTGATGGTTTCATCCTTGCGCGTATTGGTGGCCAGCGTGCCGTTGGCCGGGGCGACGGCGTTCTGTCCCGGCGCATTGACCGGCGCCGCATTAATAGGAGCCGTGGCCGGCGCCGGGGGCTGGTTGGTGAGCGCGCCCGGCACGCCGCCCGGGTTGGCAGAGCCGTTCAGCGATTCGCTGGTCTGCTGGCTGCGGATCGTCATCGCGTCGGGTGTCTGGTTCGGCTTGTAGGTTTCCACCGCCTGCTGGCTGCGCGAAAAGTCGACGTCGGCCGTCGCTTCGGCGCGCACGTTGTCGGGGCCGACGATCGGGGTGATGATCGATTCGATCCGCTTGACCACGTTCTGCTGCAGTTCCTGCACATATTTGATCTGGCTGGGGTCCATGCCGTTGGCGCTGGCCATCTTGCCGGTTTCGGAGAGCAGGTTGCCGTTCTGGTCGACCACGGTCACGTTCTTGATCGGCAGATCGGGCACGCTGCTGGCCACCAGGTGCACGATGGCGCTGATCTGCTGCAAATCCAGCACGCGGCCGGGATGGAGGTTGAGCAGAACCGACGCGGTGGGCGCCTTCTGCTCGGAAACGAAGACCGAATCCTTGGGCATGGCCAGGTGAACGCGCGCGGCCTGCACCGCCGAGACCGATTCGATCGAGCGTGCCAGCTCGCCTTCCATGGCGCGCTGGAAATTGACCCGCTCGACGAACTGCGAAGACCCGAGTTTCTGGTTTTCCATCAGCTCGAAGCCGACATTGCCGCCCTTGGGCAGGCCTTGCGAGGCCAGTTTCAGGCGCGCATCATGCACCCGGTCGGCGGGCACCAGCACGGCGCCGCCGCCTTCCGCGTATTTGTAGGGGATGTTCATTTTTTCCAGCTCGGCGACGATCGCGCCGCCGTCGCGATCGCTGAAATTCGAGAACAGCACGCGATAGTCGGGCTGCTGTCCCCACATCCAGACCGCGCCCATGACCGCTACGGCTATCGCCACGCCCACTGCCAGCATGATTTTCTGCCCGCCGGCCGTCCGGGTGAAGTCCATGACGTTGCCCGGCACCACAATTTCGCTTCCTGCCGCCATATTATTCTGCCCCCTTCATGCCGGCGTCATGGACCGCCTTGTTTCCGATTGCCGTTTTCACGTCGTGTTTCCCCATGAGGCACGCCCTATGTGATCGAATTATCGGCACTGCCAGGGTTTTCAATCGGGGGAATAGAAGCCGGTTTTCCGCGCTTATCGAACTTATGGCTTGCGGCCGGGCTGATAAGGTGGGCACGTGAAAAACCGCCTGGCTGGAACGGCGGCCGGATGAGCAGAGGAGAACGCCATGAGCATAGGAGCGATCGACACCGGCAGGATAGAAGCGATGATGGCGCAGCTAAAAGCCGCGGCGGCGCGCACGTCCCCCGCGAACGCCAATCCCGTAAGCGATAGCGCCCTTCAGACCAGACAGGCCGCGGGGGCGGTCGACTTCCAGTCGGTTCTCAAAACCTCGCTCGACCAGGTCAACCAGGTCCAGTTGCAATCGCAGCAGCTTGCCCAGCGTTTCGAGATGGGCGACAGCACGGTCAGCCTCTCCGACGCCATGATCTCATTGCAGAAATCCAGCATCGCCCTGCAACAGACCGTGCAGGTGCGCAACAAACTGGTGTCCGCCTATCAGGAAATCATGGCGATGGGCGTGTAAGTACTGGGTGAGGGGTTAGGGGTGAAGCGTTAGGGAAGCGCTGATTAATTCGATATGGCTGTCATTGCGAGCGCAGCGAAGCAATCCAGCGTATTGATCAAGCGGGCATTTCTGGATTGCCGCGTCGCTGCGCTCCTCGCAATGACAAGTTAATGAGCGGTTCCTTAGGGGTGAGGGGTGAGGACGGCTGCAGTCCGTAGCGCCACCCTTCACCCCTCACCCCTCACCCCTCACCCCTCACCCCTCACCCCTCACTTACTTCCCAGCGCCTCGCGCAACGCATTCGCCAGATCCTCGGCGACAAACTTCGCCACATAGGCATCCGCCCCTACATTTTTGACATGCGCTTCGTTGGTCGAACCGGTCAGCGAGGAATGGATCACCACGGGAATGGCGCCGAAGCGCGGATCCTGCTTGATTTTGCGGGTCAGGGTGAAGCCGTCCATTTCGGGCATTTCCAGGTCGGTCAGCACCAGGGCAATCCTGTCGTACACGGTTTTGCCTTCGGCTTCCGCCTTGTCGGAGATGGCCTGCAAGTGGTCCCAGGCTTCCTTTCCGGTCTTGCACATGATGAAGGGCAGGCCCATGGCTTCCAGACCCTGTTCGATCATGGTGCGTGCGATCAGCGAATCGTCCGCTGCCAGGATGACGGCGCCGGGCTTGATTTCGACCTGGGGTCCAATGGTGGCTGAATCGACGTCCGGTTCGGTCGGCGGCATGACTTGGCGCAGGATCGTTTCCACATCCAGCACCTGCGCCAGACGGTCGCTGTTTTCGCCCTCCAGGCGGGCGAGACTGGTCACCATGCCGCCCGCGGCATTGCCTTCGGCCGACAGCACCTGACGCCAGTCGAGGCGCACGATGTCCTCCACCGACTCGACGGCAAAGGCCTGGGTGCTGCGGGCATATTCGGTGATCAGCAGGATATTCAGCCCGGTTTTCGGGGTGCATCCTGTGACCGCCGGCAAATCGATGACGGGGATGATCTGGCCGCGCAGGTCGACCACGCCCATCATGTGGGGATGCGATCCGGCCATGGCGGTAATGGTCGGCATCGGGATGATTTCGCGGATCTTGAACACGTTGATCCCGAACAGTTCGTTGCGATCGAGATTGGCATCCTCGCCCAGACGAAACAGCAACAACTCCAGCTTGTTGGAGCTGGTCAGATTGGTTCGTTCGTCAATTTCCTGCTGGATCGTTTGCATTGCGGGGATTCCTCGTGTCATCTTAAAAACTTCAGTTCATTCACCACGGAGATATGTCCCGCAGGGACGGTATCCCTTGGGACATGGAGGTACAGTGCGTAGGGTGCACTCCGTGCACCTTCGGGCGTCAATCGGTGCACAGAGTGCACCCTACCCAAAGCATCGCGCCCTAATGAACAATCCGGGTTTAATTCCGTGTCTCCGTGTCTCTGTGGTGAATTGCTTTTTCCTGGCGCAGGCGCGTTCTAAAGGCTGTTGCGCCGGGCACGCTCGATATTCATGACAAAGCGCTGCAACTTCGCCGCCATATCTTTTGGCAGGTCGACGAACTGGCAGCCCAGACGGGTCTGGAAGACGCCGTTGGGCAGGCGGATCTGGGCCGAGTTGCGGACTTCCAGCGACGTGACGATGGTGTCCGACTCGGGCAGCAGCAGGCGGCAGTCCGGCAGGATGCGGCCGGTTTCGGGGCCGAGGCGGCCGCTGGTTTCGGCAATCGCCACGCCGCCGCAGCCGATGTCGACGAGGTGCGTGACGATCGGGTCGGTGTCGCCGTCCGCCGCCAAGGGCACGATGCACTTGACCGGGTTGGCGATCGGCATCGGCACCCTGAAATGCTCGCGGCGCTGCAGCCGGACCAGCGACTTGGGCAGGGCAATGCGCAGCGCGGGCAGGCCCTCGTACTTGCACCACGTCACCGGGCCGGTAGCGAACGAGATTGAGACGCCGTCGAGCTGGGCGACGAACTCCGCGCCCTTGCCGGACATCAGTTGCTGGTTGAGCGCGTCGCCCCGGGCGCTGTCGAGAATCAGCGTGTTCCTGGTCTCGTTCACCGCCAGCACCGATGTGACGACGATCTGCCGGCTGCCCAGCAGGTCGAGATTGACCAGGAGCTTGCGTTTCTGGATCGCGCGCAGCTGGAACAGGATATCCGCGCGCGAATGCAGGGTGTAACGCGCCAGCAGGTCGTCGTGGTCGGCAGCGCTAAAGTTGTGTTGCGGTGAGGGTGAGGAGGGCATAGGGTCAGGCGTTGAGAGTCGGGGTGGCCTTTTCGGCTTCTTCCAGATGATAGAGCCAGGCCAGCAGTTCGGCCACCGCGATATATAACTGAGGCGGGATGTGGCTGTCGAGGTCTATCTGCATCAGCAGCGCCAGCAACTCGCGCGATTCGTGAACGTACACCCCGGATGCGCGCGCCCGCTCGATGATGTTGTCGGCCAGGATGCCGCGCCCCTTGGCGACCACGCGCGGCGCGCCATCGCCTTCTCGGTAGGCGATCGCCGCGGCGGCGCGCTGCTTGTCAGGCGTCGGCGGCATCGTCTTGTCGCACTGCCAGCGTCTGCAACGTGCAGCCCGCCGCCGCCAGTTGTTCCATGAGTCGGCCCTGGTTCTGCCGCAGCAGGGGTTCGACTTCGGCCTGCTCCGGCACCAGACGGATGCTGAACGCCAGATTCGCGTCGAGCTTGATGTGCGCGGTCACCGTGCCGAGTTGCGGCAAGCTCAGCTTGAGTGTCGATTCCCAGCCGGCATCGGCCTCGTCGCCGGGCATCGCGGCCGATTGATCCTGCGCGTGTTCGGTTTCGTGGCGCAGATGCCATTCCAGCACCTGGCCCGGCCATACCTCGCCACGCCAGACGAACTGCGGCGACTCCAGCACCTGCAGCTGCTGCGACAGCAGGGCGTGCATCGGGTTGAGCGGCTTCGGGGCGGACGTTTCCGCTGCATTGAGCAGGGCCGGCGGGCTGGCCGCGGCGCGCGCGGCCTCGGCCGCCGCCAGCTTGTTTTGCGGCTCCTGCATCAGGCCGTCCAGGCTGTCCTGGCCGACCGCCCAGTTGGCCAGGTGCGACTCGTAAAACAGTCCGCTGCGCACCAGCGCAGTGCGCAGCGCGAGCGCGATCAGGGCCGGGTTCGCCGTTGCCTGGTCGAGCAGGGGGCCGGGCGGGGTGAGCGTGGGCAGGGCGTTGCGGCCCGGCAGCTGCTGCATCAGATCGCTCAGCATGCGCGCGGTCTGGCTCAGTTGCGGGGCATCGCCGGCCGCGGATTCGGGGGGGGCGAGCAGAAACACCGCCTGCGGCATGTGGCCGGCAAAGCGCAGGCGCAGGGTGTCGCCGGCCGCGGCCGGGTGGGGCAGCCGCATCGCAACGGTTTGCCCCTCGACTTCGACCATCGAAATGCCCTTTGCCGTGCTCTTCACCAGCCCGGTCAGCGTCTGGCCGATCGTCAGTTGCTCGAATGCGGCACGCGGTACAGCCTGGTCGCGCTGGGTGGCGTTCAGTACCGGCTGGACCGGCACCAGCCCGGACAGCGGCCGCCCGGGGCTGTCCGGCGTGGGCGGGACATCCAGAACGCGGGCCAGGTACTGAACCGGGAACATGAACGCAGGTGTTACGCCCGCTGCGCGCCGTACGCCTGGACACCGCGCTGCCCGCTTCGCGTCATGTGCAGGTTTTGCTGCAGTTCGTGCAGGCGCGGCTCAGTGAGCGCGCGGATGCTGGCATCGTTCCGCAGGATGGTGCGGATGATCGCAACCTTGGCGCTCTGCTCGTCCTCGTTCAGCTGCAGCGGCGCGGCCTGCATCAGGCTGCCGACGTAGCCCCGACAGCGCTGCTCCAGCGCGGCCAGGTCATCCCACTCGCCCTGGCGGGCGGCGTTCAGCATGGCGCCCATCAACTCGGAGAGGGATTCGTAGGTGGTGAGCATTTCGTGGCTGGTCATGGCGGTCTCCGGTTCAGGCGGCATAAGAGTGGGAAGATTGCTGCGCAGTCTGGCCTGCGGTACCGATCTGCTGCCAGGCGCCGCGCAGTTCGCGCAGCAGCCCCAGCACTTCTTCCAATGGCGCGACCTGGTTGTTGACGTGGGCGAGCAGCAGGCGATTGTTCATGTAGTCGTACAGCATCTCCAGCCGGTGTGCGATTTCGCCGCCCTGCTGCGGGTTGAGCGCGGCTTTAAGGCCGTCCAGAATGATGTGGCTGGCCTTGCTTATCGCACCGCATTTTTTGGTGACATCACCCTCCTTCATGTGTTTGATTGCCATCCGCACGGAAAGCTCCGCGCCTTCGTACAGCATGACGATGAGCTGGTGCGGATTGGCCGCGGCGACGCCGGTTTCCAACCCGATGTTGGCGTAGGCATGCGCTGCATTTCTGGGACTTGTGTACACGTCTTTCTCCTGGTTTATTCGTTGGCGCTGCCGGGAAGATTGGCCAGTTGCTGGGTCAGAAAACTGCTGGTGCTGTTCATGCTGCTGAGCATGGTGTCGAGCGCGGTGTACTGCGCGCGATAGCGTTTCTCGATATTGACCAGGCGGGCTTCCAGGTCGGTGCGGCGTTTTTCGATATCCGTGATGCTTCTGCCGATGCCCTCGGTGCGCGCCGCGATGATGCTGTCGCTGGCCAGGACGGCGGTGGACCAGTTGCTTAGTGTCGTGGCGTAACCCTGGGAGTAGTTCAGCACTCCGCGGTCGCCGAGCGCGCCGCCGTTGATGAGGATGTCCATCCCCAGCGCATCGCCGCCGATCGCGCTCAACAGCTGGCCGGAACCGGTCGCGCTCGCGCCGCCGATCGAGCCGGCCACATCCACGCCGGCGGTCGGGGTATCGGCATTAAGACCGAGTGCCGACTCCGCGGTGCCGCCGGTGATGCTCACGCTTGAGGCCGAGCCGTAATTCACCGAAGTCAGGGTGAGTGTTCCCGCGTTTTCCGCAACGGCGACTGAAACGCCCATATCGGACAGGGCCGTCGCGCCGTTGATTTTCGTCTGCAGTTCGGCGGCCAGCGCCTGCGCGGTGCTGTAGGTGCCGGGCGCCAGGGTGACGGAGACACTGATGCCGTTGACAGTCAGATCGAGGGTGTCGTTGCTGCCGGCGACGATGTCCAGCGGGGTGGCGATCACCCCCGAGCCGACTGTTTTGCCCTGCGTGGCGACCTGCGTGACATTCACCGCATAACTGCCGGCCTTGGTGCTGCTGGTGGCGCTGTTGAAGCTGACCAGGCTGTCCGTGCTCTTGCCGACCGAAGCGAACAGGCTCGCAATCTCGTCGAAATGATTGGCCATCGCATCGTCGAGCCGGGTCTGGTCCACCGCCAGGCTGCCGTCCTTCTGGAACGCGACGCCGATGCTCGAAAGTGTCGTCAGGTCGCCGGGCGTGCCCGTCACGGAGGTGCCGAGGATGCCGCGCAATTGCGTTTGCAGTGAGCGCACCGTGGCGTCGCCCTGCAGGACCGCGCCCTGCTGGCTGGCCGCATCGTAGCCCGAGAGGTTTTTCAGCGTGGTGGCCAGATCGTTGTAGGCTTTTACAAAACCGGAAATGGAATTGCCGACCGAGGCCGTGTCGCGCGCCACCGTCAGCGTCGCGGGCGAACTGGTGACTTTGTACAGGTTCAGGGTCACCCCCTCCAACACGTCGCTGACGGAATTGGACGTCTTGGTGACCGCCACCCCGTTGAGCTTGAAATTGGCGTTCTGCGCGGCCACCGTTTCGGACAGGTTCTGCGTGCCAGCCGGGTCGTGCGCCAGCAGGCTGCCGACCGCGGCATCGCCGCTGACCGACACCTTCATGCTGTTGCTGATCCCCTGGCTGTCCGAAGAGAACACAAGGCGGTAAGGCGTGCCGCTGCCGTCGTTGACAAGGCTTGCCGTCACCCCGATCTCCGCCGCATTGATCGCGTCGCGTATCCCCTGCAGTGAATTGTTGCTGCTGTCGAGAGTGATGCTCTTGGTGCCGTTGCCGTTCGAGGTGAACGTCGCGCCGCTGTAGACGCCGCTGGTGAGCGTGCCGCCGCTGATGGTGCCGAAATCGAAGGTGACCGTGGTCTCGGCGCCGCTGCCGATCGCCGCGGTGCTGCTGGCCTGTCCGGCGGCGACCAGCTTCTGCGCCTGCGCCAGGCTGGATACTTCCAGAGAATAAGTGCCCGCCACCGCATTGCTGGTGGTCGAGGCGGAAAAGACGCTGGTGTCCGAGGCGGTCGCCGTCAGGGTCTGGAACCTGCTTGCGCTGTTCAGTCCCTGCAGTGAGGTCTGAAAGCCGGCCACCGCGCTCTTGACGCTGCCGTAGGCGGAAAGCTTGGCCTGGTAGCCGGCCTCCTTGGCCGAGAGTGTGTTGAGCGGTTGCCGCTCGATCTCCATCAGCTGGCTGACAATGCTGTTGACGTCGAGGCCTGATCCGATGCCGGGGGCTGAAATCATGGGTATCTCCTCAGGCTTCGCGGTCGATCAACAGACCCTGCATGCGGTCGATGGAGCGGGAAATGGCCAGCATTTCCTCGCTGGGAAACTGGCGCAGCACTTCCTCGGTTTCGGTGTCGATCATCTTGACCACGGTGTGGCCGGTGTCCTGGTCGAGCGAAAACTGCAGGTTGCTTGAAATGGATTGCATGTATGCATTGGCCGACTGCGCGGCGGCGGCGACCGCTTCCTGGGTGACGGGTGGAGCGGGGGCGAAAACGGGGTTGTCGAGTGTGGCCCGTTGCGCGGGCGTAGAGGGTGCGGATGAGGGAGTCTGCCGCATGGCGGCAAGGTCAACTGAATCGACTTTTCCAATAGACATGATCGTCTCCTGATTGATGCGGCAAAAGGCGGAGCAGGGTAAATCCCGTGCTCCGCCGCTTTGCCCAGACGCCGGGCTAAATTAAACCCCAGCGCGCCTGTTTGCTTCTTATTGCAACAGCGAGAGCACGTTGTTCGGCAGCGAGTTGGCCTGCGCCAGCATCGCGGTACCGGCCTGCTGCAGAATCTGCCCACGCGTCAGCGAAGCGGTCTCGGCGGCAAAGTCGGCGTCTTCGATCCGGCTGCGCGAAGCCGTCAAGTTCTCGGCGCTGGTTTGCAGGCTCGACACCACCGAGGTGAAGCGGTTCTGCATGGCACCCAGCGAAGCGCGCGAGCTGTTGATCGAGGTCAGGGCCGAGTCGAGCGAGGCCAGCGCCTTTTGGGCACCATCAACGGTTGAAATGTCGATCTGGCTGACGGCGACACCAGTCGCAGCGGAAGCCGTGGTGCCGTTGGCAACGCCCTTGACACCGGCAGCGGCGGTACCAGCTACCACCACGCTGCCCTGACCGGCGTATTCCAGATCATAGGAGCCCCAGGTTGTCGCGGCCACACCACCCAAACCGATCTCTGCCAAGGCGGAACCGGTGGCAGTACCCGCCGCGAACGAGGCTTCGATATTACGGCCATCGGCAGCGGTCAGCTTGAGGGTATTACCGGCTTGCAGTTCAGCTGAAACCCCGGTCGCAGCGCTGTTGTTGTTGATCGCCGTCATGGCGGCGTTGACGTTGGTGGAACCAGCGCCGGCGGTGGTCAAGCCGATGTTGATGGCGGTGCCGTTCAGGGTCAACGTGGCGGTGCCGTCAGCCGTGATCGTCGTGGCATAGGTACCGGTCGCGGTGGTGGCATTGGCTGTGGCCGTCAAGCCGGTGATGTTGGCGCTGTTGACGGCGGCCGCGATATCCTTGGCGCTGCCGCCGATTGCGGCGCCCCCTGAAGCGCTGAAAATGTCAACCGCAGTGCCGCCATTCACGGCGACGCTGAACTGGCCGGCGGCGGTAATGCCGGTGCTGGCCGTCAGCTGGGTGCCGGTGATCGAGGCGCCGTACGATTGGCCGAGCCCGCTGGTACGGGCGCTGCCGATCGAATCGACGGTGATGCGGTCATTGGCGGTGTTGTTGGCGCCAACCTGGAAGGTCTGGGCATTGAACGAACCATCCAGGAGCTTCACGCCGTTAAACTGGGAGTTGCTGGCCACACGGTCGATTTCACCTTGCAATTGCTCAATTTCGCCTTGCAGGGCGGCGCGGTCGGAAGCACTGTTGGAGGCGTTGGCCGATTGCACCGCCAGTTCGCGCATCCGTTGCAGGTTGTTGCCAATCTGCTGCAAGTCACCTTCCGCGGTTTGCGCCAGCGAGATACCGTCGTTGGCGTTGCGTGCGGCCTGGTTCATGCCGCGGATTTGCGAGGTCATCCGGTCGGCAATCGCCATGCCGGCAGCGTCGTCCTTGGCGCTGTTGATGCGCAGGCCGGAAGACAGGCGCTGGATCGAGGTGTTGAGCGCGGACTGTGAGGTATTGAGGTTGCGCTGCGCGTTGAGCGAAGCGATGTTGGTGTTGATTACTGCTGCCATGATTTTTCTCCTTGAGTGGGTCGATTGTTCCGGCTCTCTGGTGCCGTCAACTTTGGTCTGCCCGCTTGGGCCACATGAACCGCCGTTGTGTGAGGAATCGTCGAGGGTTGGAGAAAGTTAAGGCCATGTTTCAAAAATTCTGCAAGGGCTTCAGGAATGAAGATTTGGGTCGATAGGCCGCGCTGATTCTTGCAGGAGCCCCTGCAAGGGGGAAGCCGTGGTGTTTGCGGGGGTCGAAATCGCGGCGAGGCGCCTTGCCTACAGGGGGATGTGACGGTCATTGCAAATTTCTGCGATGGCGTGGCTGTGTTAATAATGACGGGCGTGCGCATGACCATGATCTTCGACTATCCGGCTTCCGCGGGCGCTGCCGGCGCCAGACAAACCCGGTTCTTGCCGCTGCGCTTGGCTTCGTACATGGCGCTGTCGGCGCGGCCGATGGCGGCTTCCTGCGGCTCGCCCGCCGCGCGCTCGGCGACGCCGGCGCTGAAGGTGATCAGCACCTTTTCGTTGTTGTCGAGGAAGTATTTCTTGGTGAGGCTGCGCTGCAGCCGGGTGACGATCTGCGCGGCCTCGTCGAGCGGGGTGTTGGGCAGGATGATGAGGAATTCCTCACCGCCCATGAGATCTTTGTGGTCGCTGAGTGTCATTTATTCATTGGTTATCTCTTCCAGTAGGATCAGCTCTTCGTATCCGGTCTTGTGGCCGCGCTTGTCGTTCAGCGCCTTGAAGTTGTCGATGTCCAGCACGGCGATGCAGAACGGTGTGCTGTAGCGGTCGGCGCGCGAGGCCTCGCGCGCGAATTCGTCGTCCAGTCCGCGCCGGTTGAGGCTGCGGGTGAGCGGGTCTTCTCGCACCAGGGCGCTCATCTGCTCAAGTTCGGTTTCCAGTTCCTTGATGCGGCCTTCGGCCTGCAGGGCGGCGTCGCGTTCCTGGATCAACTGCTCGTGGGCGCGCATGCTGTCCGTCTGCGCCGCGCGGGTTTCTTCCAGCAGGCCTTCGAGGATACGGTTCAGTTCCACCACATCTTCGGTATTGCTGATGCGCTCGATGTGGGAGGCGATTTTCCCCTGGTACTCGTCGTTCGCCGCCACGGCATCGCTCATGCGGCTGATGAAGGTGGTCATGGTGGCTTTCAGCGTGGCGGTGGCCTCGCGCAGACCATGCTTGACCATGCCTTGCTTGTAGATCACTTCCTTGAGACGCTTTTCGGCTTCCTGCAGCGACTGGATCTTGATCGGGCCGGCAATGACCTGCTGCACCATGTCGAGCTGGCCGCGCAGCCAGGTGTCGTCGTCGAGCAGCTCGCCGATGTTTTCCACCAGCAGCAGCAAAATGCGCTTGAGGGTTTCCTGCTGGTCGTGGGCGTCGGTTGCCTGCAGCTCGATGGCGATCCACAACGATTTCAGGCCGGATGCGGCGTTGCGCAGGGTGACGGCGTTGCCGGCCTCGCGCACGGCAACGGCGAGCTGCCGGGCTTTTTCCATCAGGACCGGGTTGTGCGACAGCTGCGACACCACGCCGAATTCCAGGGTTTTGGCCAGCAGTTCGCGCAGCTGGGCCAGGTTTTCATTCTGCGTGCGCTCGACGCTGTCGACCATCGGCGGCCTGACCGGATGCGGCTTCAGCTGCATGGCGATTTCGGAAAGCTGCCAGCCGCATTGCCGCCAATCGCCCTTGCCGATGGCCTTGCTGAGGCTGGCGGCCTGGGCCGACAGCGCGGGGTGGTGTTCCTGCAGGTCGCTGACCAGTCCGGCCAGCGCCGTTTCGGCGGAAGCCTTGTTGACCGGCGCAGCGGGCGCGCCAACGATTTCCTCGTACAGCGTCTGGTAGTTGTCCGGCGTCGGGGAAATCCGCCGCATGGCCAGGCGCCGCAGGGTTTCGCGCGCCACCTCGGTGGGGTTCGAAAGATTGATCTTGGCGGTGGGTTCGGCCATGTTTGCGTCCCGGCCCCGCTTATGGGGTCCTTTGCTATACCCGCAAGGGGCAGGCTGTGGCTGAAAAACCGGTAAACCGGCAATATCCACGCTCTGCCTCGTATCGTAAGGTGGGCGGGGGCGGGATGAAGTGCGGATTAGGGCAGGAAAACCCCGGTATTTCCCAAACGTCTGCAGTGCGGTTTCGCGGGCAAGCCCGCACCCACAGGGCTGTTGTCTTGGGCTGAAGGGGTAGGGGTGCGACAGTGCGAAATCCTGGGCGGAATGCCGGCACGGCTTGACGAACGCCACCAGCGCTGCGGTTACCATATGCCACCTTTCAACCTCTTTCCCATGTCAGGCGCCGAAATGCATCGAATGAAAGCTTTGCTCACGCTGGTTTGTGTGGCGATTTCCGGCTGCGGCGGGGGCCAGGAGCCTTCCGCCGGCGGGGGTGACGCGCCTTTCGTGAAGACGGCGGCGGTGGCGTCTGCGGATGCGGGCGTTCTGGGCCTTACTGGCACTGTGCGGGCGCGTTACGAGACGCCGGTGGCGTTTCAGGTGGACGGGCGCATCAGTGCCCGGCGGGTGGATGCCGGTCAAACGGTGCGTGCGGGCCAGACCCTGTTCGAACTGGATGCGCGCGATCTCGAGCAGGCGTCGCAGGCCGCCCGGGCCGATGTCGTCGCGGCTGAGGCGGCCCTGGCCACGGCGCGCGCCGACCTGGGTCGGGCGCGGCAACTTAAAGACCGGAATTTCGTGAGCGCGCAGGCGCTCGACCGCAGCGAACTTGCCGAACGCGAGGCCCGCACCCGCCTGGATGCCGCCCGCGCGAGGCTGGCGCAGGCGCGCAATGCGCTGGGCTACGCCCGCCTGAGCGCGCCGACTGCGGGCGTGCTGGTCGAGGTGAGCGGCGAACCCGGCCAGGTCGTGGAAGCCGGCCAGGCCGTGGCTACGCTGGCGCGCGACGGCGAGCGGGAAATCGAGGTGTTCTTTCCGGATGCGGCCAGACCGCCTGACGTCGGCCAGCTGGTCCGCGCGGACGGGGCGCCCTTGCCGCTGCGCTTGCGCGAGGTCTCCGGCGCGGTCGATCCGCAAAGCCGCACCTGGCGGGCGCGCTATTCGGTCTCGACGGGGGGTGACGCGCTGGCGCTCGGTTCGGTGGTGCGCGCCGCCTTTGCCGCGCCGGGGGGCGACGCTCAGGCGCTGAGCGTGCCGATTGCCGCGCTGGACGAGCGCGGCGAAGGCCCGCGGGTATGGCGGGTGGTGGACGGGCGCGCGCAGCCGGTGGCGGTCGAGGTTCTTGCGCTGGATACCGAGGCGGCGCGGGTGCAGGGCGGCCTGAAGGCGGGCGACAAGGTCATCGCGCTGGGCACGCATTTGCTCACGCCCGGCATGGCGGTGCGGGAGCTGGCGCGATGAGTTTTCCCAACCTGTCCGCGCTCGCCGTGCGCGAGCGCGCGGTGACGCTGTTCTTTCTGATTCTGGCGGTGATCGGGGGCGTCTACGCCTTCCTGTCGCTGGGTCGCGCCGAGGATCCGTCCTTCACCGTGCGCGTGATGATGGTCTCGGTGGTGTGGCCCGGCGCGACGCCGCAGGAACTGCAAGAGCAGGTGGTGGACCGGCTGGAAAAGCGCATCCAGGAGGTCGAGTATCTCTACCGCATCGAAACCACGATTCGGCCGGGACGCGCCGACCTGCAGGTCGAGTTCGAGGACTACGCCCCGCAGGCCAGGGTCCCCGACCTGTTCTACCAGGTGCGCAAGCGCATGCAGGACGAGGCCGGCCGCCTGCCCCAGGGAGTGATCGGGCCCCTCGTCAACGACGACTTTTCCGACGTCTATTTCAAGCTGATCGCGCTGACCGCGCCGGGCATGCCGCTGCGCGAGCTCACGCGCGAGGCCGAAGCCATCCGCGACCGCCTGCAGCGCACCGCGGGCGTGCACAAGGCCATCGTGCTCGGCGAGCGCAGCGAGCGCGTGTACCTCGAATTCGACAATGCGCGCCTGGTCAATCTGGGCATCACGCCCGAGGCCATCGCCGCCGCCATCGACGCGAACAACCGGCTGGTTCCGGCCGGCCGCATCGAAACCGCCGGCCCGCGCCTGTACCTGCGGATCGATGCCGACCTGTCCGATCCCGCGCAGCTCGCGGCGGTGCCGATTCGCATCGGCGAACGGTTGTTGCGCCTGTCGGACATCGCCACCGTCCGCCGCGGCTACGAGGATCCGCCGAGCTACCTGGTGCGCTCGAGAGGCGAGGATGCGGTGTTGCTCGGGGTGGTGATCAAGGCCGGCGAGAACGGCCTCGAAGTGGGCAAGCGCCTGACGCGCTTTGTCGAGGACGAGCGCGCCAAACTGCCATTGGGCATTTCGCTTGCCGTGCTGACCGACCAGGCCGAGGCCATCGCCGGCGCCGTCAACCTGTTCCAGGTCAAGTTCCTCATCGCGGTCGCGGTGGTGGTCGGCGTGAGCATCCTCGCGCTCGGGCTGCGCGCCGGCCTGGTGGTCGGCATCGCGGTACCCCTCACCCTGGGCATCAGCTTCCTCGTGATGAAGCTGATGGGCATCAATCTCGACCGCATCACCCTCGGCGCGCTCATCATCGCGCTCGGGCTGCTGGTGGACGACGCCATCATCTCCGTCGAAATGATGCTGGTGAAAATGGAGCAGGGCTGGGACCGCGTGCGCGCCGCCGCGCATGCGTGGAGCGTGACCGCCGCCCCCATGCTGTTCGGCACCCTGGTGACGATTGCGGGCTTCTTTCCCATCGGCTTTGCGCAATCGGGCGTGGGCGAATATGCGGGCAATATCTTCTGGGTGCTGGGGGTGGCGCTGCTGGTGTCGTGGTTCGTGGCCGTGACCTTCGCGCCGTATCTGGGCGTCAAGCTGCTGCCGGGCTTTGCCGGGCAGGCGCACGGCGAGGCCGACATCTACCAGAAGCCGCCGTACCGCCGCCTGCGCGCCGTCGTCAGCTGGTGCGTGACGCACCGGAAAACCGTGGTCGCCGGCACGGTGGCGCTGCTGGCGCTGGCGATCGCGGGGCTGGCCGGGCCGGTGCAGAAGCAGTTCTTCCCCGGCTCCGACCGCCCGGAAGTGCTGGTCAGCGTCTACCTGCCGCAAGGCAGCAGCATCGAGTACGCGGACCGCACCATGCGCAAGCTCGAGGCCATCCTCGCCCCCATGCCGGAGGTCAAGACCCTGTCGGCTTACGTCGGCGCCGGGGCGCCGCGCTTCTTCATTTCCGCCAACCCCGAGCCGCCCGATCCCGCCTTCGCCAAGCTGATCGCCGTGACGCACGATGCCACCGAGCGCGACAAGGTGATGGCCGAGCTGGAGGCGCATATCGCCCGCGGCGAGTTCGCCGAAGCGCGGGTGCGCGTCTATCGCCTGCTGTTCGGTCCGCCGGTGATCTGGCCGGTGAGCTTTCGCGTGGTCGGGGCGGACCCGCTCGAGCTGCGCCGCATCGCCCATCAGGTGCGCGAAGTCATGGCCGCCGATCCCAACACCCGCGACCCCCATCTGGACTGGGACGAACGCGCGCCCGTGCTGCACCTGGCCATGGACGTGCAGCGCCTGAGCCTGTTGGGCCTGACGCCGCTCGATGTCTCACAGCAACTGCAATTCCACCTCGACGGTGCGCCGGTGACCCAGCTTCGCCAGGACATCCGCACCGTCGAGGTGGTCGCACGCGGCGCCGCCGGCCGGCGCCTGGTCGATGCCGGCAGCCTCGCCACCTTCGAGGTGCTCACGCGCGAGGGCCGCAAGGTTCCGCTCAGCCAGCTGGGCACGCTGGAGGTGCGCTACGAGGCGCCCGTGATCAAGCGCTACAACCGCGAGCCCTTCGTCGCCGTGCAGGCGGAAGTGGAGGGCGCGCAGCCCAATGACGTCACCGCCGCCATCTGGCGCAAGCTCGAAGCGGTCCGCGAGAAGCTGCCCGCCGGCTACCGGATCGATATCGGCGGCGCGGTCGAGCAGTCCGGCAAGGCCGACGTGTCGATCCAGAAGCTGCAGCCGATGATGGTGGCCTTCATGCTCATTTTCGTCATGCTGCAGATGCGCTCGTTCTCCGGCGCCTTCATGGTCGTCGCCACCGCGCCGCTCGGCTTGATCGGCGCAGTCATCGCCCTGCTGCTGTTCAACCAGCCGTTCGGCTTCGTCGCGCTGCTCGGCCTGACCGGCCTGGCCGGCATCCTGATGCGCAACACGTTGATCCTAACGCAGCAGGTGGCCGACAACTTCAAGGAAGGCATGCCCGCGCTGGAAGCCGTCGTCGAAGCCGCCGTGCGCCGCGCCCGCCCGGTGGTGCTGACCGCGCTGGCCGCGGTCTTCGCCTTCGTGCCGCTCACCTTCGACAGCTTCTGGGGCCCGCTGGCCTACGTCCTCATCGGCGGCGTCGCGGTCGGCACCGCGATCACCCTGCTGTTCGTGCCGGCGCTGTACGCGTTGTGGTTCCGGATAGGAACTTCGCGGGCTTGAGACCGGATGCAGGTGGTGTCGGGCCCGATCGGTCGCCAACGGTGCATTTCGAGGCGCCGCAAACCGGTGCCAATGGCTGCGTAATCAGCGCGACAGCAGCTCGATGTATGGCTGGTAGCTGTAGCTGCGATTCTTCTTCTGCCCGGTCATTTCCGTCACGATTCCCAGGTCCTCCAGTACCTTGACGGCCGCATTCGCAGTCGGAAAGCTGGTGTCCAGGCTTTTCCGCACCCGCTCGATGGTGAAGCGCGGCATCGTCGGCAGCAACTCGAACAGCCGATAGCTGGCGGGGCCAGCCTTGGTTGATTCGAGCAGACGGCGCCGGTCGGCCGCCACCAGAGTCGCGATGGCAATGATGCCGCGTTCGGCCTCACTGGCGGCTGTCGCCACGCCTTCGAGGAAGAACGCGACCCAGGACTCCCAGTCGCCCTCGGTGCGGATGACCGACAGACGCCGGCAGTACTCCGCTTGATGCTGCTTCAGGTAGCCGCTCAGGTACATCAGCGGCTCGGGTAACAGGCCCCAGTGCTCGAGCAGCGCTGCAATTAGCAGGCGTCCGATGCGGCCATTGCCGTCGAGGAAGGGGTGAATGGTTTCGAACTGGGCGTGTGCCAGCGCAATCCTGACCAGGGGTGGGAGCGCGCCTGCCTCATCGTGAATGAATTGCTCCAGGTCGCCCAGCAGATCTGCCACCCGGTCGGCCGGTGGCGGCACGAAAGCGGCGTTGCCCGGACGGGTGCCGCCAATCCAGTTCTGGGAACGGCGCAGTTCTCCGGGCTGCTTGCCGGCACCGCGCACCCCGTCCAGCAGGACACGGTGGGCCTCACACAGCAGGCGCACGCTGATGGGCAGTCCATTGGGATCGCGCAGGTTGTCCTGTACCAGCCGGAAGGCGCGCAGATAGTTGGTGACTTCCTCGATATCGTCCGTGTTGCTGACGGCGAACCCCGCCTCCTCATCGAACAGGTCGGTCAATGTGGCTTGGGTGCCTTCGATTTGCGAGGTGAGCAGGGCCTCCTTGCGGATAGCGCTGTACAGCAACCAGTCCACCGACGGCACCAGCCCCGACACACCGGACAGGCGGGCGAGCGCCAGCTCAGCCTGATGGTTCGGGATGGCATACGCCTCTGGTGCCAGCGCAGGCTCGGCGGGTGGAAGCGAATGCGGCACGAAGGCCTGAACCGATTCGCCCAGCGTCGTCGAGGTGGCATAAGTGCCAGTGGTTCGCTTCATGGTAAAGATATCTTTAATGTGATTTTTTACATTAAAGCATTCTTTAATAATGGGCGCCAGCGTTAAAGCAGCTCTTGATCAGAGGGCCTGCCGCCGGCCTGCCCTCGAACTGGGCAGCGGTGCGGATCAGTCCGGCAGCCATGAGGTGGGTGCTTGGCCGACGACCATTCGCGTGGCTACTCCCCCTGTGGGCCGTTGATGCTATCACGCGAGCATCTTGTCTGTAGCGCACAGGATTTTTGCGGCGCGTTTGGGCAAGAAACGGACAAAGAAAAACCCCAACCGCGAACGGTTGGGGTTTGGATTGGTGGAGCCGGGGGGAATCGAACCCCCGTCCGCAAGCCCTCTACAGGCAGTTCTACATACTTAGTCCGGTGTTTTTGTGCTTTAAGCTCCATCACGCCCGCCGAACAGGCTGGATCTTGCCGAGTCGCCTTGATTTAACGTTTACCCAAGCGACCCGGATAAACGCGGTTTCATGTGAATTAACTCACTGTCGGCTTGCGCCGGCCCGGCCCATGAACGATCCGGTGTGAGTCCTGGACCTTAAGCGGCCAGGGCGTAGTTTTCGTCGTTTGCGACTAAGTTTTTTCAGTTGGATTTACGAGGTGCTCTGACCCTCGGTATGCCCTACGCTGCTTTGCGACCCACGTCGAAGCCAGGTCGGCCCCCTGTGTGTTGCTGCAACAAGTGTACTGCATAGAGAGGGAGCCGGATAGAAAGTTCCGGCGCGAAAGCATTTTCTGCGGGGCGGTTTACTGCCCGAAGGGGAAGGGGTCGTGCGCCATCGCGACCGCCACCATGTAGCCGAACACCAGCAGGGCGGCGATCCAGGCGGCGATGCGCTGAGCCTTGGTTTTGCCGCGCTTGAGCGCGATCGTGCCGAGCAGGATGTAGGCGATCAACGCAAAAAACTTGGCGGTGAGCCAGCCATGCACCAGCGGGTATTGCTGGACCAGCACGGCCAGGATGATGCCGCTGGAGAGCAGCAGGGCGTCGTTGACGTGCGGGACAATGCGCACCCAGCGCGCCTGCAGCCGGGGGGAGCCGGTCATCATCCAGGCGCCGCGCAGGACGAACAGGGCCAGGGTAAGGGCGATGGTGGCGAGGTGCAAGCTCTTGATGAGGCTGTAGGCCATCGCTCAGGCCAGGTAGTCGAGGGTTTCGGCCGGGTGGCGGATTTGCGCGTGCGCGCCCCAGGTGTGCGGCTGGTCGGCAGCGTCGAGGTAGCCCCAGGCGGCGACCAGCGCGGGCATGGCGGCGGCGCTGGCGGCCTGGATGTCGCGTTCGGCGTCGCCCAGATAGAGGCACTGCGCCGGCGTGGCGTCGCACAGTTCGGCGGCGGCGAGCATGGGCGCCGGGTGCGGTTTGGGCTGCGGGCAGGTGTCGCCGGAGACGATGCAGGCGGCGCGCTCGGCGAGGTCGAGGATGGACAGCAGCGGTTCGGTGAAGCACGCCGGCTTGTTGGTGACCACGCCCCATTTAAGCTGGCGCGCTTCGAGTTCGGCCAGCAGGTCGAGGATGCCGGGGAAGGGGCGCGAGTGGCGGCAGATGTTGACGGCGTACAGCTGCAGGAACTCATCGCGCATGGCGGCAAAGCGCGCGTCGTCGGGGTGCAGGTCGAAGCCGATGCCGAGCAGGCCTCGCGCGCCGTGCGAGGCTTGCGGGCGGATGACGTCGTCGGCCAGCGGCGGCAGGCCGTGGCGCACGCGCTGCAGGTTGAGCGCGTAGCCGAGATCGGGCGCGGTGTCGACCAGGGTGCCGTCGAGATCGAACAGCACCGCCTTGATGCCGCCAAGCTTCGCTGCGTTGACCGCCATGGCTTCAATCCCCCCGGCGCGTTGCCAGCAGGTAGTTGACGTCGGTGTCCGCTTCCAGCTTGTAGACCTTGGTCAGCGGGTTATAGGTCATGCCGATCAGTTCCTGAGTGTCGAGCCCGGCCTCTCGCGCCATGCGGGCGAGTTCGGCGGGCTGGATGAATTTGGCGTAGTCATGAGTGCCGCGCGGCAGCAGCTTCAAGACGTATTCGGCGCCGACGATGGCGAACAGATAGCTCTTGGCGTTGCGGTTGAGCGTCGAGAAGAACACCCAGCCGCCCGGCTTGACCAGGCGCGCGCAGGCGGCGACGACGGAAGCTGGATCGGGGACGTGTTCGAGCATTTCCATGCAGGTGACGATGTCGAATTCGCCTGCGTGCTGCGCGGCATAGTCTTCGGCGGACACCAGCTGGTAGTCGACGCGCTTGCCCGATTCGTACAGGTGCAGTTTGGCGACATTGAGCGCCTTGTCCGACAGGTCGATGCCGCTGACCTCGGCGCCGGCGCCCGCCATCGCCTCGGTCAGGATGCCGCCGCCGCAGCCGACGTCGAGCACTTTCCTGCCGGCCAGCGGCGCCAGCGTGTCGATCCACTTCAGGCGCAGCGGGTTGATCTCGTGCAGCGGCTTGAATTCTGAGTTCGGGTCCCACCAGCGGTGGGCGAGTTCGGAAAACTTGGCGATTTCGGCGGCGTCGACATTACTCATAACAAAAACCTCAGGCAGTGAGCTTGGTGCGCCAGTAACTGGCGCGGGCGTTCAGGTCGTCGGTGTCCAGATCGACCAGGCGGCGGTCATTCAGTTTCAACTTGCCGTCGACCCACACATGGGTGACGTGCTCGCGTCCGGCAACGTAAACCAGGTGCGAGACGGGGTCAAATACCGGCTGGCTGGACAGAGCGCGCAGGTCAACCGCGACCAGGTCGGCGCGCTTGCCGGGGATGATGCTGCCGATCCGGCTGTCTAGATTGAGCGCACGGGCGGCGCCCAGGGTGGCGGCTTTCAGCGCGGCGGCGGCGGGCAGGGAGGCGGCGTCGCCGCTGGCGCCCTTGGCCAGCAGGGAGGCCAAGCGCATTTCGCCGAACAGGTCAAGGCGGTTGTTGCTGGCGGGGCCGTCGGTGCCGAAGCTGATGTTGACGCCTGCGCGCAGCAGGTCGGCTATCGGCGCGATGCCGGAAGCGAGCTTCAGATTCGAAGTGGGGCAATGCGCCACATGGCAGCCGTTTTGCGCCAGCAGCCCGATTTCGGCGTCGTTCACGTGGATCGCGTGGACGCCGATGAAGTTCGGCCCCAAAAGGCCCAGCCCCGCCAGCCGCTCCAGCGGCCGCATTCCGTACTGCTTGAGGCTGTCGCGGACTTCGTCGGCCGTTTCGTGGAGGTGGATGTGAATGGGCAGGCTGAGTTGTTCGGCCAGGGTGTTGATGCGGGCGAAGGTGGCGTCGGCAATGGTGTAGGGCGCGTGCGGGGCGAATGTGAAGGAGAGCAGCGGCTCGTCCTTCAGCCCGTCGCGCATGGCGAGCCCCTTGGCCAGGTAGTCGTCGGCATCCGACGCGTAGGCGCTGGGGAATTCCAGCACGATCATGCCGAGGGTGGCGCGCATCCCCGCCTGCAGAAAGGCTTCGCCCGCGGCCTGCGGGTAAAAATACATGTCGTTGCAGCAGGTGACGCCGCCCGCGAGCATTTCGGCGGCGGCGAGCAGGGTGCCGTCGCGCACGAAGGCCTCGGACACGTGCTTTTTCTCGGCCGGCCAGATGTGCTCGTGGAGCCAGGTCATCAGCGGCTGATCATCGGCAAAGCCGCGCAACAGCGACATCGCGGCGTGGCAGTGCAGGTTGACGAGGCCCGGAATCAGCGCCTGACCCGGAAGGGCGGCCGTTTGCGCGGCGTCGTAGCGGGCCTCGGCGTCGGCGGCGGGCAGCACGTCGAGTATCCTGCCGTCCTGGATGACGACGGCATGGTCGGCCAGCGCGCCATCGGGTTCGACGGGCACCACCCATTGCGGCAGGAGAATAAGATCGGCGGGGGCTTTCATGGTGGCGTGGATTCTCGCCGTTTACGATTCGATTGGCAAAGGCGGCCGTGCTTTGGCAAAGATGGGCGAGGCGGGCGGCCATGCTAAAATCACGGGCTTTAAGTCAACAATAAAAGCCGGTTATGGAACAGTTTGCCAAGGAAACCCTCCCGGTCAGTCTTGAAGAGGAGATGCGGCGCTCCTACCTCGATTACGCCATGAGCGTGATCGTGGGACGCGCGCTGCCGGATGTGCGCGACGGCCTGAAGCCCGTGCACCGTCGCGTGCTGTTTGCGATGAACGAGCTGGGAAACGACTGGAACAAGGCTTACAAGAAGTCGGCCCGCGTGGTCGGCGACGTCATCGGTAAATACCACCCGCACGGCGACACCGCGGTGTACGACACCATGGTGCGGATGGCGCAGGATTTCTCGCTGCGCTACCCGCTGATCGACGGCCAGGGCAACTTC
>JAJPEP010000084.1 GCA_021166845.1 Thiobacillus sp. | reverse complement strand
GCCTCCGTCCAGGGTCCGCAAAACCTTTTTTTGCCACGAAATCCACGAAACCCACGAAAGGTACGAGAGAGGAAACCCTCTCCCGGGCAACGGGGTGTGCAGCCCTGTACCTGTCCGTGCGTTCCGTGTTTTCCGTGGCTGGTTTTGGCCCGGATGATTTTCGTGGGTTTCGTGGATTTCGTGGCAAAAAAAGGTTTTGCGGACCCTGGACGGAGGCCTCAGAGGTCGAAGTACACGCCCAGGCCGGTGTAGCGCAGGCGCTCGTCGTAGAACTGGCCGTTGGGCGAATAGCCGCGGTAATGCTCCAGCATCAGGCGGATCTCGCGCGAGTAGCGCTCGAAGGCGAAGCCGATCTGGTAAGAGCGGTTGGGCCGCCAGTCCTGCTCCTCTTCCACCTGCCAGTCCATGGCACCGACCAGCTGCCAGTCGCCGAGGAATTTCGGATGACGGTATTCGAGTCCGCCCTGGGCATGAAGCGGATCGAGATCCGGTTCGCTGTGCAGGATCGCGCCGCCGCCGCCGTAGAAACGCCAGCGGCGCCATTCGTAGGAGGCCAGCACCTCCCAGTCCTCGTAGCTGAGGTTGATGCGCTCCAGATCGGTGTTGCCGAGCAGGAACTCGTCGCCCAGATGCGAACTCTGGTGGTAGATGCGCGTCAGGAACGACCACGGGCCGCGGCGGTAGGACACCGGGATGCCGATCCAGTAGTCGGCGTTGACGAGATCGAAGGACGGCGCATCCAGATTGAAGACGGCGAACACCGCGCCCTGCAGGCCGATCTGCGACACGCCGGATTCCCCGAAGAAGCCGCTGGCGAAGCCGAAATAATCGCCGAAAGAAACGCTCGCCGCGTTGAAATCCTCGCGGGCATCGTAGCGATGGTAGCGGATGGCGAACTGCGGCTGGCGCGGGTCGGCGATCAGCGGCTTGAAGAGGTCGTCCACGGGCAGCGCCTCGATCGCAACCGGTGCCGCCTGCGCCTGCCGCGGCGCGTCCGGAGCGGCCTGGGCCGCGGCCGGTCCGGGTGGCGCCGTCTCCACGGCGGCGACATCCGCCGCCGGCACCTGTCCGGCCGGCGCCTGCGCGCAGGCCGGCGCCTCCTGCCAGTGCACGCGGGCGAACCGGCCGGTGGCGGTCAGCGCCTGCTCCATCTCGGTACGGCCGGGGTTGGGCCCGCAGGCGGGCTCGCTCAGCACCAGCCGGCCGTCGTCATGGGCCGCCAGCACCTGCACCTTCCGGCCGGCGAACTGCAGATCCAGCACCGCCCGGGCATAGCCCTGCAGAAAGTCGGTCGCCACATCGGCCCCGGCCGGCGGCGGCAGCCCGGCCAGGCCCACGGCGGCGGCCAGCAGGCCCGCCGCATTCCACTTCCCCGACAACCGCATTCCGCGCATGACCGCCTCTCGCTCACGTGCCGGCCCCGATGACAGGCGGCAGATTATCGGTGAAGGCCGGGCGCGGCACCAGACCGCCGCCGGACGGCCGCACCCATCCCGCATCCGGGCGCGAGATATACATGCTTTCTATTTCGATATTGGAAATTTCGATAGTAACTGCATAGATAGCCGGTGGCGCCCTTCGGACAGAGAGAGTATCTTCTAGGGCCGCGCCGTGGCACCCGCGCTGGCCGGCGGGGCGCGCGCACCGCGCGTCGACGCATCCCCGCGGCGCCGACCGGCTCCCCCGGACACTTTAAATTATATTGATCCAGGACAAGGCAGGTACCTGCCGGGTCCGACAAGGTACGCACCCGGATGTGCGGGCCCCGCCGGTCGACATCGGCAGCAGCATCGGGCCGGGACAGGAACAGCACGAACACACTGGGCAGGCGCGGCGGTCGTCGGGACCGCCGCGCCGCCGCCGTACGCACGCTTTATAGGTATGCGCACGCTTTATAGGCTTTAGGCATCCGAAACGGAGGAAGACCCATGTCGGAGGTAATCGCAACCAACCAGACCATCCTGGTGGTGGGCGGAGGGATCAGCGGCCTGACCGCAGCCCTGGAAGCCGCGGAATGCGGCAAGCAGGTGATCCTGGTCGAGAAGAATCCCTCGGTCGGGGGCCGCGTCAGCCAGCTCTACAAGTACTTTCCCAAGCTGTGCTTCCCGACCTGCGGCCTGGAGATCAACCTGCGCCGCGTGAAGGGCAACAAGAACCTGCGCCTGCTGACCATGACCGAGGTCACCCACGTCGAGGGCGACACCGGCAGCTACAAGGTCACGCTGAAGACCACGCCGCGCTACGTGAACGAGAACTGCACCGCCTGCGGCGAGTGCGGCAAGGCGGTCGAGGCCGAGTTCGACTCCGAGTACAACTACGGCCTGGGCAAGCGCAAGGGCGCCTACATCACCCATCCGCTGGCCTATCCGCAGCGTTACGTGCTGGATGCGCGCATCATCGGCACGCCCGATGCCGACAAGGCCAAGGCCGCCTGCAAGTACGACGCGATCGACCTCGACATGCAGCCCGGCGAGCGCGAGATCACCGTCGGCGCCATCATCTGGGCGACCGGCTGGCGTCCGTACGATGCCGCCAAGATCCAGCCCTACGGCTACGACCGCTACCCGAACGTCATCACCAGCGTCGAGTTCGAGCGCATGGCCGATCCGTTCGGCCCGACCGGCGGCAAGCTGCTGCGTCCCTCGGACGGCCGTGAGGCGAAGAACGTCGCCTTCATCCAGTGCGCCGGCTCGCGCGACAAGAACCATCTGAAGCACTGCTCGCGCATCTGCTGCATGGCCACGCTGAAGCAGACCACCTACCTGCGCGAGAAATTCAGCGACGACTTCAAGGCGAGCGTCTACTACATCGACATCCGCGCCATCGACCGCATCGACGAGTTCTACCAGAAGGTGCAGGCCGACGGAAACGTCACCTTCATCAAGTCCAAGGTCGCCAGCATCACCCAGGACAAGGACGGCAATCCGGTCCTGCACGGCGTCGACACCGAGGGCTATCACCGCTACAGCAACCCGCACGACCTGGTCGTGCTGGCCGTGGGCATGGAGCCCAGCGTGCCGAAGGACGGCTTCCCCGTGCAGGTGAAGATCAACGAGGAAGGTTTCGTCGAACTGGACGCGGCCAACGGCGGTTTCTTCGCCGCCGGCTGCTCCGCCGACGCCCTGGATGTGAACCGCGCGGTGCAGAGCGCCACCGCCAGCGCGCTGCGCGCCATCCAGGTGGTCAACAAAGTTGCCGGGATGGAGGGCTGAACCGTGGCAGACATGAAGATCGGTGCATACATCTGTAAGGGCTGCGGACTCGGTGAGCGTCTCGACACCAAGCAGCTCGTCAACATCGCCAGCCGCGAGGGCAAGGCCGCGGTCGCCAAGGAGCATGACTTCCTGTGCTCCGCCGCCGGCGTGGAGATGATCCAGAACGACATCGCCAACGACGGCGTCAACCGCGTCGTCATCGCCGCCTGCTCGCGCCGCGCCAAGACCGAGGCCTTCAACTTCGAGGGCGAGATCACCCTCAGCCGCGTGAACCTGCGCGAAGGCGTCATCTGGATCCGCCCGGACACCGACGAGGCGCGCGAGCTCACCGAGGAGATGGCGGCCGACTACGTGCGCATGGGCTGCGCCGAGGCCAAGTACATGACCCCGCCGGCGTCCGCGCAGGAGAAGGGCCAGAACAACCATCTGCTGGTCGTCGGCGGCGGCATGTCCGGTATGACCGCGGCCATCGAGGCGGCCAAGGCCGGCTACCCGGTGACGATCGTCGAGAAGACCGGCGCGCTGGGCGGCGCGGCGGCCAGCTTCCACAAGCGCATCCCGGACCGCAGCCCCTATGCCGAGCCGATGGACACCGGCATCGCGGCGATGATCGCGGCGATCGAGGCCGATCCGAAGATCACCGTGCACCTGAACAGCACCATCACCAAGACCTCCGGCGCGCCCGGCCGCTTCTCGGCGGACATCACCACCGAGTCCGGCTCGACCAGCACCGGGAACTTCGGCGCCATCATCATGGCCTCGGGCTTCAAGCCCTACGACATGAGCCGGCTGCCCGAACTGGGTGCCGGCAAGTCGCCCGACGTGGTCGACCAGATGGGCCTGGAGGCACTGGCCAAGGCCGCCAACGGCGGGCCGATCAAGCGCCCGTCCGACGGCAAGGACGTGAAGAAGGTCGTGTTCGTGCAGTGCGCCGGCCAGCGCAGCGACAAGGAAGGCCACCTGAACTACTGCTCCGGCCACTGCTGCCTGACGTCCATCAAGCAATCGATGTACTTCAAGGACCAGAACCCGGACATCGACACCACCGTCCTGTTCACCGACCTGCGCACCCCCGGCGCACCCGGCGAGGACTTCTACCGCAGCGGCCAGGACAAGGGCGTGACCTTCCGCAAGGGCGTGGTCAGCGACGTGTCGCCGGCCGGCGGCAGCCTGAAGGTCACGTTCAAGGACCTGATCCTCGACGAGGACATCAGCGAAGAGGCCGATCTGGTGGTGCTCGCCACCGGCCAGGTCGCCAACGCCGGCGTCGACATCGACGTGGTGAAGCAGGACGAGCCCGGCCAGTTCACGGTCAATGCGGATTCCATCCTCAACATGACCTACCGCCAGGGCAAGGACCTGCCGCTGCTCAAGCACGGCTTCAACGACTCGCACTTCATCTGTTTCCCGTACGAGACACGCCGCACCGGTATCTACAGCTGCGGCCCGGTGCGCCGGCCGATGGACATCCCGCAGGCGATCGAAGACGCCACCGGCGCCGCAATGAAGGCCATCCAGGCGATGGAGAACGCGCACCTCGGCCGTGCCGCGCATCCGCGCTCCGGCGACCTGTCCTATCCGTCGTTCCGCAAGGAAGGCTGCACGCAGTGCAAGCGCTGCACCGTGGAGTGCCCGTTCGGCGCCATCGACGAGGACGAGCAGCGCTACCCGATGTTCAACGAATCGCGCTGCCGCCGCTGCGGCACCTGCATGGGCGCCTGCCCGGTGCGCGTGATCTCCTTCGAGAACTACTCCGTCGACACGGTCGGCCAGCAGCTGAAAGCGGTCGACATGCCCGACGAGTTCTCCGAGAAGCCGCGCATCCTGGTGCTGGCCTGCGAGAACGACGCGTATCCCGCGCTCGACATGGCCGCCCAGCAGGGCTTCACCTACAGCGCCTTCGCCCGCGTCATCCCGGTGCGCTGCCTGGGGAGCGTGAACACCATCTGGATCACCGACGCGCTGAACTCCGGCTACGACGGCGCGGTGCTGATGGGCTGCCAGAAGGGCGAGAACTATCAGTGCCACTTCGTGAAGGGTTCGGAAATGGCGCACTACCGCATGAGCAAGATCGACGACACGCTCAAGACGCTCAACCTCGAGCAGGAGCGCGTGGTGACCCACGAGGTCGCGATCACCGACATCAAGCGCGCGCCCGAGCTGATCGAGGAGATGGCCGCGACCATCGAGAAGATCGGCATGAGCCCGTTCAAGTTCTAGGAGCCCGCCATGAGCGATTACAACGTACAGATGATCGAGAAGTATCGCGGCAACTTCCTCAGGGAAGTCGAAGCGAACGTCGAGGAAGGCGATTGGGTGAAGATGTGCATGCAGTGCGGCGTGTGCTCGGGCTCCTGTCCGTTCGGCCCGCACTGGGAGCATCCGCCGCAGGAGATCTTCATGCTGATCCGCGCCAACAAGCGCGATGAGGTCCTGCAGTCGGATTCGATGTGGATGTGCACCTCCTGCTACAACTGCATCGCCCGCTGTCCGCGCGGCCTGCCGATCACCCACATCATGCACGGCCTGGCCACCTACGCGAAGCGTCTCGGCATCGCGCCGAAGGAGCAGCCGACCGCGAAGTTCGCCCAGCTGTTCTGGAACAACCTGACCAAGACCGGCCGCGTCAACGAGCTGAAGCTGGGTCTGGCGCTGTACTTCATGAACGGCTTCGGCGAGGGCGTGAAGACCGCGCTGAAGATGAAGGACATCGGTCTGGGCATGCTCAAGACCAAGCGCATGTCGCCCATGGAGCTGCTGGGCGGCCACAAGTGCCAAGACGCCAAGGGCCTGCAGGCGATCCTGAAGAAGGCTCAGGAAATCGAAGACGCCAAAATTGGTAAATCCGGAATCGGCAAGGCCGGCGCCTGAGGAGAGAGTCAATGGCTAAGAAATCCTATTCGTTCTACCCGGGCTGTTCCTCCCAGAAGGCGGCCTCGGCGTCCAACTACCAGGTCTCGGTCGACGCGATGTGCGACGTGCTGGACATCGAGCTGAACGAGATTCCGGACTGGAACTGCTGCTCGGCCTCCATCGGCTACGCCGGCGGCGGCGAGCTGCCGCGCCTGGCGCTGTCGGCGCGCAACATGGCGCTGTCGGAGCAGGCGCACCCCAACCAGGACATCGTCGCCACCTGCGCCGCCTGCTGGCTCGCCACCAAGGAGACCCAGGAGCGCCTGCACGAGGACCGCGACCTGATGGCCGAGACCAACAAGGCGCTGGCCGAGGCCGGCCTGCGCGTGAAGGCCGACAAGCCGGTGCGCCACATGGTCGAGGTGCTGATCGAGGACCTCGGCTACGACGAACTCGGCAAGCACGTGAAGAAACCGCTGGAAGGCATGAAGATCGCCGGCTACGTCGGCTGCCAGACCAATCGCCCCTTCGGTGTGGCGGGCGAATCGTTCGAGAATCCGGTCTATCTCGACAAGTTGGTTGAGATGGTCGGTGCCGAGTCGATCCCGGAATATGAGCAGAAGGTGACCTGCTGCGGCGGCGCGCTGGCGTTCTCCGAGCCCGAAAGGGCGCAGGCGCAGATCAAGGACATCGTTGAGTCGGCTTACGACCATGGCGCCGAAATGATCGTGACGCCGTGCCCGCTGTGTCAGGCCAACGTCGAGATCTACCAGGGCCAGATCAACAAGCGCTACGGCACCAAGTTCGATATTCCAGTCATGTATTACAGCCAGCTCATGGTCGTTGCCTACGGCGGCAGCGCCAAGGACGCGGCGCTGAATGGCCAGGTCATCAAGGCGCGCAGGCTGGAAGAAATCGCCGCCAAGCCGGCCAGGCGCTAAGACGTATCGGGCATATAAGAGAACAGGGGCCGCGTGCCCCTGTTTTTTTTTGTCTTCCGGTTGCGGCCCCCTCAACCCGGTGGTTTGCGCAGCCGCCCCGGCGCCGGGGCGCTGCAGTGCCACAGGGCTCGGCAGCGCCGGCATCTCGCCCGGCAGGGGGCAGCGCAGTCGTCAGCACGTCCGCTTCGATTCCGCCGATCGGGCAGCTGCCGAGTCCCATGCGGGCCGCCTGCAGCGGCATGTGCGCGGCTGTGAAGTTGCACTGGCCCTGCATCCAGACCGCGATCGAGCCAGCCCGAGTCCTGCCGTGAACTGGCGGCAGGCATAGCGCTGTTGGATTCTCGAAGTCCAGCCAAATAGCACATTGCCCGGCAGCAACTGTTTTGTCGAAATACCTTGTGCCTTGGATATCGCAGCCTGTCGACATCCATGGCAATTCAGTGTTTTCCAGCGCGAGTGGCGCCGCCTGATTGAACATGGCGGTATCCTTACGCTTTGTCTCAAAACCGAACGAACATGAAAAAAGCCAAAGACCTCAACGAACTGATCGACCTGGTGCATGAAGCGGTGTACGAGGTCGATGAACTGCGCGCCTGCCTGGAACACGATGACGAAGAGGCATCGATCTATACGCCGTTTATGGATGATCTCGACAAAATGCTGCGCGCGCTGCACGAATCGATGGCGTCGGGGCAATACGACGGCGTGGGAAAGGGCGAAGACCTGGATTTCATGCCCTTGTTCAAGAAGCACGAACGCAGCATTCCATTTCGCGAACTGCTGCGCACCATCAACGCGACGCATCGCGAGGGATACGAGGCCTGACAGGGAACGGAGACCGTGAGGTTCCCACCTTGCGCCCATGCCGCCATGATGTGGGCCGTATTTGCCGCATGCCTTGGCTGAGCCCATGAAATTCCTGATCGCAGACGACAATGCCGACGAACGCGCCTTGACCATCGAGGCTCTGCGCGACGAATTCGAACACGCGGAATTCGTGGAAATTTCCGGACCCGAAGCGTTCGGGACAGGCATGGCAGACCTGGAATTCGACCTGGCGATCACCGAACATGCACTGGGCGGGGGCGACGGCCTGCTTCTGCTCAAGACGCTCAAGGCGCGCCGCCCCTGCATCCCCGTCATCATGCTGACCGCGCATGGCAGCGAAGCGGTCGCGGTGGCCGGCATGAAGGGCGGGTTGTCGGACTACCTGCCCAAAAGCCAGCGCCACCGGCTGGTCGAGGCGGTGCGCGGGTGTCTGCAAAAGGCAGGCACCGGCAACCTGTGCAAGCCGGTCGAAAACAACCAGATGTGCGAAAAATGGGATCTGGCCATTTCCCGCCTGACCTCGGACTACGCGTATTCGGTGCGTGTCGGCCCGGATGGCGGGCTGACCTGCGAATGGGTGACCGAGCCGTTCAGCCGGGTGACAGGCTATCCCTTGCGCGCGGTGCGCGAGAGGAGCGACTGGCTGGCCCCCGTCCTGGCCGAAGATCGCCCGGTATTCGAGCGCTGGCTGGACACGCTGCGCGCCGGTCAGCAGGATACGTGCGAATACCGCATCCTGACCCATAATGGGGAAGTACGCTGGCTGCGCGACCATGCCATGCCGGTGCGGGATTGGAGCCGGGGCAAGGTGGTGCGCATTTACGGCGCGGCGCAGGACGTGAGCGATCGCCGCAAGGCGGAAAGCGAACAGCGTCTGATGTGGAGCGCGATCGAGTCCAGCAACAACGGCATCGTCATCACCGGACTTGCCGACAGCGATTACGGCATCATCTACGCCAATTCGGCATTCCAGCACATGACCGGCTATTCCATGGAGGAACTGCGTGGCAGAAACTGCCGTTTTCTGCAGGGGGACGACCGCTCGCAAATGGAGCTCGATGCGCTGCGCCATGCATTGCGCAGCCAGCGTGACGGCTATTCCATGCTGCGCAACTACCGCAAGGACGGCAGCTTGTTCTGGAACGAGATTTACATCTCGCCCGTGTGCGACGAGCATGGGCGGCTGACGCACTATGTCGGGATCCAGAACGACATCACCGAGCGCAAGAAGAGCGAGGCCACGCTGGCCAGGTACACGCAGGAAGTGCAGGACCTCTATGACAACGCGCCCTGCGGCTATCATTCGCTCAGCCCGGACGGTAGCTTTCTGCGCATCAACGCGACCGAGCTGCGCTGGCTGGGCTACGCCCGCGACGAGGTCGTCGGAAAAATGAAGTTCACCGACATCCTTACGCCCAGGAGCCGCGAAGTCTTCGACCAGTGCTTCCCCGGTTTCAGGCAGGCCGGACACGTCGAAGACGAGGAGTTCGAACTCGTCCGCAAGGATGGCAGCGTCTTTCCCGTCGTCCTGAGCGCGAGTGCCCTGCTGGATGAGCACGGCAAGTTTCTGATGAGCCGTGCGGCGCTTTATGACATCACCGACCGCAAGCGCGTCGAAGAAGCGCAAAAGCAGCTGTCCAGCCATCTGCAATTGGCGCGGGAAGAGGAACGCGCCCGCATCTCGCGCGAAATTCACGACCAGTTCGGCAGCCTGCTGGCCGCGCTCAAGCTCAGCGTGCGCTGGCTGTCCAAGCGCCTTGAGCACGAGCCGGTTCTGCATGAGAAAACCATCGAAATAGCCCATCTGATCAAGGAGGCGATGCAGTCCGCCCGGGAAATATCGACCGCCCTGAGGCCCAGCATTCTGGACAATCTGGGCCTGCTGCCCGCGATCGACTGGCAGGTGAAACAGTTCACGAAACACACGGGCATCCCCTGCGAACTGGCCATGCCCAGCGACGAATATCTCGAAATGGAAAGCGAGCGCGCGACGGCCGTTTTCCGCATCCTGCAGGAAGCGCTGACCAATATCTCGTTGCATGCGCACGCATCCCGGGCATCGGTCAGCGTCCAGGTGGGCGAGCATGAACTGAGCATGACGATCTCGGACAATGGCCGCGGCATCGCCGGCAAGAGCGCAACCGGCACGCATGGCATGTTCGGCATGATCGAGCGCGCGCAGCATTTCGGCGGAAAGCTGCACGTTTCCAGCCAGCCCGGTCAGGGCGTCACGGTCGTGTTGCAGATGCCCTTGGAAAATTCACCGTCCCGAGACGGGCAATGATCCGCGTCCTGATCGTCGACGATCACGCTATATTCCGCGCCGGCTTGAAGCAGATCATCGCCGACGAATCCGATCTGGAAGTGGCCGGGGAGGCGGGCAATGCACAGGATGCGATCGAATTGGCAAGGGGGGCCGGGAGCGGCGACGTCATGCTGCTTGATATATCCATGCCTGATAGAAGCGGACTGGAAGTGCTCAAGCGGGTCAGGCAGATGAGCCCGCAGCTGCCGGTGCTTATACTCAGCGTCTATCCTGAAGACCAGTACGCCGTCAGGATGTTGCGCGCGGGCGCGGCAGGTTACCTGACCAAGGAAAGTGAGCCGGAACAGCTGGTGGAGGCCATCCGCAAGGTGGTCCGCGGCGGAAGATACGTCAGCCCCGCCGTCGCCGAGCGACTGGTCGACGAGCTGGATGTCAGCCGCCAGAAACCGCTGCATATGGCGCTGTCCGATCGGGAATTCCAGATATTCCGCGCGATCGCGATGGGTAAAAGCAGCAGCGAAATCGCGAACGAGCTGTCGCTCAGCGTCAAGACCATCGGCACCTACCGGATGCGCGTGCTGGAAAAGATGGGCATGTCCAGGAACGCCGAAATCATCCACTATGCGGTGGCCAACCGTCTTCTGGACTAGCTGTCCCGGCTGATGTTCCTGCGAAGGCCGGACTCTCCTGACCGACCGCGAGGGATTGCGGGAAGGCAATAAAAGAAACACCGGACAAGTCCAGTTGCCCGTCATTGCGAGCGAAGCGAAGCAATCCAGTGCTCTGATCGTCCGGCAATCTCTGGATTGCCCTAAAGGACTCCGGTCCGCTACGTGCTAAAGCACGTAATGGAATCGTATGCCGCGTCGCTGCGCTCTTCGCAGTGACGACTTGTTCAGGACTTCCATAAACGCCCCCGCCATCTAGTGTAGGTAATTCACCTACAAGATTATCAATAAATCGTGCTCGCCACCTCGGCTGATTGCCTGACAATCCAGAATCCTGATGTTCGACATAATGCCCACCTAAAAATCCAAGAAGGTCTTGAAGTAGATGGATATGCGGGTCGGGCTGAATTCTGAACAAACCAAGATCCTGCTGGATATTCATTCAGCCCTGATGACGTGGAACGTGGACGAGCAAGCCATGCTGCAATCGGTTTGCGGGAAACTGTCCTCGTTGCGATCCGGCCTCAGCATATTCTGCGCGCTGCTCGACGATGCGGGCGACATTCGAGTCGTGGCGGCTGCGGGTGTGTGGGGCGCCGCAATCACCGGGCTGAGCCTGGGCAAGGCAGAAGGCAAGGATGCTTTGGGTCAATGCGTGCGAACCGGGCGCTCCGTCGTCCTGGAAAACGGCCTGTCCGCCCTCGGATGGACGAGCCAGGACATCGTGCCTGCGGCAACCCTGCAGCAGGAGGCCATCCTTTACCCCCTGACGTTGCAAGGAGCCGGCATCGGATTGATCGGCATCGTCGACAGGAAACGTTCCCGCCGGAGCCTGCTGGACCCGATCCTGTTTCAGACGGTGGCGCAACACACAGGCTTCGCGCTGGGCATGTTGCGGACGTTTGCCCAGAGGGATGCCATCATCGGGGAGCTCCAGCTCGCGGCCGCCGTGTTCGACAGTTCGCTGGACTCCATCTTCATTACCGATTCGCAGGGCACGATACTGAAAGCCAATGCGGCTGCGATGCGTGTCACCGGCTATTCCGCCGATGAGCTGCTGGGCCGCAATCCGCGCATCCTCCAGTCCGGACGGCACGACAGGACGTTCTATGCCGAACTATGGCGCAGCGTGATGCAAACCGGTCGATGGCAGGGAGAGATCTGGAACCGGCGCAGGAACGGCGAGGTGTTCCCGGAATTGCTCAGCATTTCCGCCATTCGCGACAAGCACGGCGCAATCAGCAATTACATCAGCATCTTCATCGACATTTCCGTGCAGAAAGAAGCGGAACGGCGCCTGGATTACCTTGCCAACCATGACAGGCTGACCGGTCTGCCCAACCGCGCCCTGTTCCATGACCGGCTGCTGGTGGCGCTGGCGCAGGCCAAGCGCAACAAGCGGTCGGTCGCCGTCCTGTTCATCGATCTCGACCATTTCAAGTACATCAATGACACCTTCGGCCACGCAATAGGCGATGAATTGCTGCGGGCGGTGGCACAAAGGATGCAAGGCATCCTGCGTGAGGCAGATACCTTGTCACGCATCAGCGGAGACGAATTCACCATCCTGTTGCAGCACTTCGACAGCCATGAAGAAGTCGGCCTGGTGGCCGGCAAGATCCTTTCGGCCATGAAATCGCCTTTCGACATCGGCGAACATGAGCTCTACATCTCCGCCAGCATCGGCATCAGCACGTATCCCGACGATGGCGATCATCCGGAACTCCTGCTGAAGAACTCCGACACCGCGATGTACCACGCCAAGTCGGACGGGCGCGGGGGGATGCGGTTCTTCAGGTCCAGCATGGAAGGCCATTCAATCAAGCGTCTGGAACTGGAACGCCACCTGCACCACGCGCTGGAACAGGAGGAGTTCCTGCTGTTCTACCAACCCCAGTTCGACCTGAACAGCGGGCGGCTGACCGGTATGGAAGCCCTGCTGCGCTGGCAACGTCCGGATGTCGGCCTGGTTTCGCCCCAGGATTTCATTCCCCTGGCTGAAGAAACCGGACTGATCGTGCCGATCGGCGAAT
Organism: Thiobacillus sp.; assembly: GCA_021166845.1. Taxonomy (GTDB): domain Bacteria; phylum Pseudomonadota; class Gammaproteobacteria; order Burkholderiales; family Thiobacillaceae; genus Thiobacillus. The sequence continues at coordinate 2,362 of JAJPEP010000084.1, read as the reverse complement.
GGGCCCTGCGTACCGCATGTACGCAGGGAGGCATCTGGAGCAGAACCGGCGCAGGGCCGGTCCGCGTCGCCGTGAACATCTCCGCGCTGCAGTTCGGCAGGGCCGATTTCTGCGACGTGGTGGGAGCCATCCTGGCGGACACGGGCTTTCCTCCCGATTGCCTCGAACTGGAGCTGACCGAGAGCCTTGCCATGCATCGCGCCGAAGAAACCGTGCTGACGCTGAAAAAACTCAAGGCGCTGGGCGTGAAGATATCCATCGACGATTTCGGCACGGGCTACTCCTCGCTGAGCTACCTGAAACGTTTTCCCGTGGACAGCCTGAAGATCGATAAATCGTTCGTCGATGGCATCGCGGACGATCCGAACGACGCCGCCATCGTGATCGCGATCATCGTCATGGCCCACAGCCTCGGGCTGGCTGTCATCGCGGAAGGCGTCGAGACCCAGGAGCAACTCGATTTTCTCAAGATGCATCATTGCAACGAAGTGCAGGGTTTTCTGCTGGGGCGCCCGATGCCGTCTGAACGGATCGAGAAATTACTCGCCATTCCAGATTAACGACACAAGGATAGTGAACATGACTGACATCACAAGCCTGTCGCCCACCTTGCGGGGCGTCGGAGAAGTCGCCGGAAAAGAGTTTCTGGCCTTCACCCTGGGCCAGGAAGAGTACGGCATCGACATCCTGCGGGTGCAGGAGATTCGCGGCTACGAGCCGGTCACGCGGATTGCCAACTCCCCTGACTTCATCAAGGGCGTGGTCAACCTGCGCGGCATCATCGTGCCGGTCGTCGACATGCGCATCAAGTTCAACCTGGGCACCCCCACCTACGACCAGTTCACCGTGGTGATCATTCTGAACATTGCCGGCCGCGTGATGGGCATGGTGGTGGACAGCGTCTCCGACGTCACCACGCTGTCCCCCGGCCAGGTAAAGCCCGCTCCTGAAATGGGAACAACCTTCGACAGCGATTACCTCATCGGCCTCGGCACGCTCAACGAGCGCATGCTGATTCTGGTGGATATCGACAAGCTCATGTCCAGCAGCGAAATGGGTCTGATCGAAAGAATTGCAGCCTGAAAATCCGTTCAAACCAATGCGCACATCACAACCCGAGACCGTTTAAATGTTTAACAACCTGAGCATCAAGGCACGTTTGATCTTCATCCTGTCGTCTTTGTCTGTCCTCCTGTTGGTGATCGGAATCATCGGCCTGAACGGAATGAGCAAAACCGAAGCGGGGCTGAAAACGGTATACGAGGACCGCGCCATTCCACTCGGGCAAGTGGGCCATATCCAGGCCCTGCTGCTTGAAAACCGTCTGGCCATCGCAGTTGCCCTGATTACCCCGACACCGGCCGTGATTGGCGACTCTACTGCGAAAGTTGAAAGCAATATCGCGGAAATTGCCAAGATATGGGATGCCTACATGGCCACCACGCTCACGCCCGAGGAGAAAGTTCTGGCGGAGAAATTTGCCGTGGATCGCAAGGCATTTGTCGTCGAGGGTCTGCAGTCGACGCTGGCAGCCTTGCGCGCCAACGATATCGCAGCGGCAAATCAGCTCGTTGTGGACAAGATCCGCCCTCTCTATAAGCCCGTTGGCGAGGGAGTCCTTGCGCTCAATCAGCTGCTGCTGGATGGGGCCAAGCAGGAATTCGAGCAGGCACAAGAACGCAGCACGAACAGCCGCAATATCGCCCTCGCTGCGATCGTCATTGGCCTGGGCATGGCGGCCTGGCTCGGTTTCCTCCTGATCCGCGCCATCATGAAGCAGCTTGGTGGCGAGCCTGCCTATGCGGTGGACGTTGCCCGTGCGATTTCCAAGGGGGATTTCTCCCGGTCGGTTGCCCTCGAAAAAGGCGATACGTCGAGCCTGCTGTATGCCATCAACGCGATGCGTCAAAACCTGACCGGGATGGTCGGCGATATCCGGCATTCGGCCGACACCGTCGCCCACGCGTCGAGCCAGATTGCCGCCGGCAACCTCGACCTGTCGTCCCGCACCGAACAGCAGGCGTCCAGCCTGGAAGAAACCGCCAGCTCGATGGAAGAACTGACCAGCACCGTCAAGCAGAACGCCGAGAACGCCCGCCAGGCCAACCAGCTGGTGGGGTCCACCGCCGACATCGCGGTCAAGGGCGGCCAGGTCGTCGGTCAGGTCGTCGACACCATGGCGTCGATCAAGGACAGCTCGCGCAAGATCTCCGACATTATTGGCGTCATCGACGGCATCGCCTTCCAGACCAACATCCTGGCCCTGAACGCCGCGGTCGAAGCCGCGCGCGCCGGCGAACAGGGGCGCGGTTTTGCCGTCGTCGCCTCCGAAGTGCGCAACCTGGCGCAGCGCAGCGCGAGC
>JAJPEP010000031.1 GCA_021166845.1 Thiobacillus sp. | reverse complement strand
CCGGCGCCGGCCGCGGCCAGGGTGTCATGCAGGCTTGCTGCGGTGTCGGTTTCAAGGATCGGCACCGGCGTTTTCGTCAGCATGGCACCGGTGTCGAGCCCGGCGTCCATCTGCATGATGGTGATGCCGGTTTCCGTGTCGCCCGCCAGAATCGCGCGCTGGATCGGCGCCGCGCCGCGCCAGCGCGGCAGCAGCGAGGCGTGGATGTTGAGGCAGCCGAAACGCGGCAGGTCCAGCACGGCCTGCGGCAGGATCAGTCCGTAGGCTGCGACCACCATGATGTCGGCATCCGCCGCACGCAGTTCGGCCTGCGAGTCGGGGAGTTTCAGGCTGGCGGGCTGCGCGAGCGGCAGCCCGCGTGCCAGCGCCGCCTGCTTGACGGCGCTGGCAGCAAGCTTCATGCCACGGCCGGCCGGGCGGTCAGGCTGGGTCAGCACCAGGGCGATGTCGTGCCCGGCATCCGCCAGGGCGTTCAGGGCTGCCGCCGCAAACGGCGGGGTGCCGGCAAAAACGATGCGCACGGGGGGCGGCTCAAAGCGACGCGCGCACGGGCGCGGCGTCGGGGCGGTGTTCGCGCGCCTGTTTGGCCAGCTTGGCCTTGATGCGATTGCGTTTGAGATTGGATAGATAATCGACGAAGACCCTGCCCATCAAGTGATCCAATTCGTGCTGGATGCATACCGCCAGCAGACCCTCGGCCTCGAGTTCGAACGGCTTGCCGTCGCGATCGAGCGCGCGGACGGTGACGCGCTCGGCGCGCTCGACCTTGTCGAAAATGCCCGGCACCGACAGGCAGCCTTCTTCGCTTTCTTCGCGTCCGGACTGCGCGACGATTTCGGGATTGATGAACACGCGCAGTTCGTCATGGGTTTCGGAAATGTCGATGACAACGACACGTTCGTGAACGTTGACCTGGGTGGCAGCCAGACCGATGCCGGGCGCGGCGTACATGGTCTCGGCCATGTCGTCGATCAGCTTGCGGATGCGCGCATCCACCGCCTGCACCGGCTTGGCGACGGTGTGCAGGCGCGCATCGGGATAATGCAAAATATCGAGTCTGGCCATAAAAAGCTTTACGAATGAAGGGGCTGGGGGCACACTTTGACGCAAAATCTGCGCACGGATGCCTGCAACCCTAAATATAAGACGGCGGATGGCCGTAAGTTAGGCGCACAGTATATTTTCAACGCAGAAAATTAGACAGGGTCTAAATGGAGGGTTCCCCCGTGCGTCAACTCGTTGTTTCTCTTGCACTGCTGCTGGCCGCGCCGGTGCTGGCCGACACCCTTAAACTGCAGGACAACGCGCCGGACAAATACGTCGTGGTCAAGGGCGACACGCTGTGGGATATTTCCGCGCGCTTCCTCAAGGATCCGTGGCGCTGGCCGCAGATCTGGAAGCTGAACCGCGAGGAGGTCAAGAATCCGCACTGGATCTATCCCGGCGACCTGATCGTGCTCGACCGCAGCGGCAAGGAGCCGCGCCTGGCGCTGGTCAAGGGCGGCAAGAACGGCATGCCGACGATCAAGCTGTCGCCCGGCGTGCGCGCGGCCAAGATCGGCGGCAATGCCATTCCGGCGATTCCCATCACGGCGATCCATGCCTTTCTGAAACAGCCGTTGCTGGTCAGCGAAGACCAGCTGAATAGCGCCCCGCAGATCCTCGGCACCAACGAAGAACGCGTCATCATGACGACGGGCGACACGGCCTACGCGACGAGCGATGGCTCGGCAAACCGCAATTGGCAGATTTACCGCCAGGGACAAGCCTTGACCAATCCCGACAACGGGGCGCTGTTGGGCTACGAGGCCGTGTTTTTGGGCGACGCCGAGACGCTGGTCGCCGGCAACCCGCAAAAACTGCAGATCAAGCGGGTGGCGCAAGAGGTGCTCGCCAAGGACAAGCTCTTGCCGGCGCAGGAAACCACCGTGTTCGAATTCGTGCCCCATTCGCCGGAAAAACCGATTTCCGGCAAGGTGATTTCCGCCTACGGCGCCGAAGGAATGTCCAACTCCGGGCGCTATCAGACGGTGGTGATCAACCGCGGCACGCAGGACGGCCTCGAGCCCGGCCATGTGCTGGCGGTGTATCGCACAGGAAAGCTGGTCAAAATGGACCCGAAGGAGGGCGGCCGCCAGCGCTGGGTTTTCCTCGATTCCGGCTGCATCAAGCCGGGCGAAAAGATCGGCTTCGACCAGCCTTATGAGCCCGGCAAGGTCATGCAGGACTGTCCCGGCACGGAAGTCCAGGCCGGGCCCTGGGCCTACATGGATGTGGGCTGCCTGAAACCCGGCAAGAAAGTGAGCTTCGACCAGTTCTTCGACCCCAAGGACGTGTACGACCGCAGCTGCGTCGACAAGACCCAGGCCGACGCCGTCCAGCTCCCGGACTCCCGCACCGGCCTCGTCATGGTGTACCGCGTGTTCGATCGCGTGTCCTACGCACTGATCATGCAATCCGAACGCCCGGTATACCTGCTCGACACGGTGAAAAACCCCTGAACGCGCGCGTTCTCGCCGGGGACATCGGGCGTGGCTGACGCTTGGCTGCGTCTCGCTCTCGCCCCCGGGGTCGGCAACGCCAGCCTGCTCCGCCTGCTGACGGCCTTCGGTTCTCCGGAGGCCGTTTTGGCATCCGGCCGCACGGCGCTGACGGCGCATCTTTCCTCCGCCCAATGCGATGCGCTGCTGGCCGAACCCGACGCCGCGCGGCTTGACGCCGCCCATGCCTGGCTCGGCCAGCCGGGCAACAGCCTGATGACGCTGGCCGACGAGGACTACCCGAAGAGCCTGCTGGAAATCGCCGATCCGCCCGCGCTGCTGTTTTGCAAGGGACGACGCGCCCTGCTGAGCCAGCCCGGCCTCGGCGTCGTCGGCAGCCGCAACGCCACGCCGCAGGGGGTGCGCGACGCCGAAGCCTTCGCCCATGCGCTGTCCGACGCCGGGCTCACCATCGTCAGCGGTCTGGCGCTCGGCATCGTCGCGGCGGCGCATCGCGGCGGGCTGGCGGGCGCCGGATCGAGCGTCGCCGTCATCGGCACCGGGCTCGACCGCATTTATCCGGCGCGCAACAAGGCGCTGGCGCACCAGCTGGCCGAAAACGGCCTGATCGTGTCGGAGTTCCCACTCGGCACGCCGCCCCTGCCCGGCCATTTTCCGCGCCGCAACCGGCTCATCAGCGGCCTCTCCCGCGGCGTGCTGGTGGTGGAGGCAGCGCCCGACAGCGGCTCGCTGATCACCGCGCGGGTCGCCGCCGAACAGGGGCGCGAGGTGTTCGCCGTTCCCGGTTCCATCCATTCGCCGCTAGCGCGCGGCTGCCATGCGCTGATCAAGCAGGGCGCCAAGCTGGTCGAATCCGCCGCCGATATCCTCGACGAACTGGCCTGGCCGCAGCGGCTGGCGCCGCCCCGCCTGCGGGTGCCGCCGGAAACCCTGCCCGACCCGGTACTGCAGGCGCTCGACGGCGCGCCGGCCGCGCTCGACGTCCTCGCACAAAGAACCGGGTTGACGCTGGATGCGCTTTCAGCGAAGCTGTTGACGCTTGAACTGGATGGGCGAATTGCGTCCCTGCCCGGCGGGCGCTACCAAAAAATCCACTGACACTATGCTCGACATCCTGGTTTACCTGTACGAAAGCTTCCGCATGGCGGAGCTGGCGCCCGATCGCGATGCGCTGGAAAAACGCCTGTTTGCCGCCGGTTTCGAAGAAACCGACATCAACGCCGCGCTCGACTGGTACGCCAACCTGACCGGCAGCGCCACCCACGAACGGCTGGCCCAGGCGTATGACCGCCATTACGCGCCCGAAGAACTGGAGCGCCTGAACGACGCCTGCCGCAGCGAGCTGGCCTATCTGGTCAGCGCCCAGGTGCTCGACCCCGAATCGCGCGAATGGGTGATTTCCGGGCTGATGGCGCTGGGCGGCGAGGACATCGAACCGGACCATGTGCGCTGGATGACGCTGATCGTGCTGTGGAGCCGCGGACTGATCGAACATTTCACCCACCTGGAAGACATGCTGCTGAACCACGAGCCAGGACGTTTGCACTGAATCAAATAACCATGTCCAAGCTTGTCATCGTCGAATCGCCGTCCAAGTCCAAAACGCTGAAGAAGTACCTCGGCGCGGACTACGAAATCCTCGCCAGCTACGGCCACGTGCGCGATCTGGAGCCGAAAACCGGCGCGGTCGACACCGAAAGCTTCAGCATGAAATACCAGATCATCGAGCGCAACGCCAAGCACGTCGATGCCATCGTCAAGGCCGCCAAGAAAGCCGACGAAGTGCTGCTGGCCACCGACCCGGACCGCGAAGGCGAGGCGATTTCCTGGCACATCAGCGAAATCCTCAAGGAACGCAAGGTCAAGACGCCGATGAAGCGGGTGGCGTTTTACGAGATCACCGAATCCGCCGTGCAGGACGCCGTGCGCAATCCGCGCGAGATTGCGTCCGACCTGGTCGACGCGCAACAGGCCCGCCGCGCGCTCGATTATCTGGTCGGCTTCAACCTGTCGCCGCTGCTGTGGCGCAAGATCAGCCCGGGCTTGAGCGCCGGCCGCGTGCAGTCCCCCGCATTGCGGATGATCGTCGAACGCGAAGAGGAAATCGAAGCCTTCGTGCCGCGCGAGTACTGGACGCTGCACCTCGACACCCACAAGGGCGCGCAGCCCTTCACCGCCAAGCTCACCCATTTCAAGGGCGAAAAGCTCGAACAGTTCACGGTCGAGCACGAGGCGCGCAGCAAGGAATGGCTGGCGACGCTGGAAGGCCGCGATGCCACGGTGATGCGCATCGAGAAGAAGCGCCGCGCGCGCCATCCCGGCGCCCCGTTCACCACCTCGACCCTGCAGCAGGCCGGGGTGCGCCAGCTCGGCATGACCACCGACCGCGTGATGCGCACCGCCCAGCAGTTGTACGAAGGCATCGATCTGGGCGAAGGTCCGGTCGGCCTCATTACCTACATGCGTACCGACTCGGTGAATCTGGCGCAGGAAGCGATTACCGATATCCGCAAGTATGTGGGCACCAACTTCGACAAGGAATTCCTGCCGCCGACCGCGCTCCACTACAAGGCCAAGACCAAGAACGCGCAGGAAGCCCACGAGGCGGTGCGCCCGACGTCGGTGCTGCGCACGCCCGAATCGGTCAAGTCCTTCCTCACCCACGACCAGGCGCGCCTGTACGAGCTGATCTGGAAGCGCACCGTCGCCTGCCAGATGACCGCCGCGCAGTTCGACACCGTCGCCGCCGACATCACGGTGGGCGAGGGCACCTTCCGCGCCACCGGGCAGACGCTCGCCTTCCCGGGCTTCCTCGCCGTCTACCAGGACGACGAGGAGGAAGAGGAATCGAAGCTGCCGGCGCTCGCCGAGGGCGAGACGCTGCCGGTCGACCGGCTCTACGGCGAACAGCACTTCACCCAGCCGCCGCCGCGATACACCGAGGCGAGCCTCGTCAAGGCGCTCGAGGAATACGGCATCGGCCGCCCGTCCACCTACGCCAGCATCATTTCCACCCTGCAGGACCGCGAGTACGTGGTGCTGGAGAAGAAGCGCTTCCAGCCGACCGACATCGGCCGCCTGGTCAACTGCTTCCTGACGCGCCACTTCACCCACTACGTCGACTACGACTTCACCGCCAAGCTCGAGGACAAGCTCGACGATGTCTCCAACGGCAAGCGGGTGTGGACGCGCCTCCTCGGCGAATTCTGGGATGCATTCGACGGCGAGTTGAAGGCCAAGCAGGACGTCGAACGCGGCTGCCCCATCCTCGAAGCCTGCCCCAAGTGCGGCAAGCCGCTCTTCATGCAGGCGAGCAAGCGCGGCCTCTTCATCGGCTGCTCGGGCTACCCGGCGTGCGACTACACGCGCCCGCTGCACGCGGCGACCGCCGAAGGCGACAACATCCTCGGCAAGGACCCGGCGAGCGGGCTCGACGTCAAGCTGCTGTCGGGCCGCTTCGGCCCCTACGTGCAGATCGGCGACATGCCGGAGGACAAGAAGGCGCCGAAGCCGCGCCGCGCCTCGTGGCCGAAGGACATCCCGCTCGAGAACGCCACCCTCGAACTGGCGCTGAAATTCCTCTCGCTGCCGCGCGAGGTCGGCATCCATCCCGAGACCGGGCTGCCGATCATCGCCAACAACGGCCGCTTCGGGCCCTACCTGCTGCACGACGGCAAGTTCAAGTCGATCCCCAAGACCGACAGCGTCTACGAGATCGAGCTGCCGCGTGCGCTCGAGGTGCTGAAGATGGAGCGCGCGCCGCGCGGCGAATCGGCCGCCGCGGTACTGAAGGAGCTCGGTCCGCACCCCGACGACGGCAAGGAAATCACGGTACGCAGCGGCCGCTACGGCCCCTACGTCAAGCATGGCAGCACCAACGCCACCCTGCCCAAGGACATCTCGCCGGAGGAGATCACGCTCGA
>JAJPEP010000008.1 GCA_021166845.1 Thiobacillus sp. | reverse complement strand
CCTGGATCCTCATGTCTGGCTGAAGGGTACTTTGGAAAAGTTGCCCACCTGGCCCAATAGCCGGATTGATGAGTTGCTGCCGCTGAAGGCGGTATTACCGTAAATCTTGTTGCTGTGGGGGTGGTGCGGCTAGACGCTTACCATTTATTCCGCATTAAAAAACCCGCATTGGCGGGTTTTTTAATGCGCGCAGACCTGGCAGGCTATTCGATCCCCAGACGCTCCAGCCTGTAGCGCAGGCTGCGGAAGGTGACGCCGAGCACGCGGGCGGCGGCGGTCTTGTTGTGGCGTGTCTGTTCTAGCGCTTCGAGGATGGCAGCGCGCTCCATCTGGTCGAGGTGATCCTGCAACGGGTATTTGCTGCCGGGCGCGCCATTGGTAGCGGGCAGGGCGGGGGCGAGGCTGAGATCGGCCGCGGTGATGCGCTGGTTTTCGCACAGTGCCAGCGCCCGCTCCAGGGTGTTTTCCAGTTCGCGCACGGTGCCGGGGAAGGCATAGGCGCAGAGCGCCTTTTCGGCGTCGCGATCCAGCCGGACTTCGCTGCCGCCCAGCTTGTCGAGCAGAAAGCGCGCCATTTCTGGGATGTCCTCGGCGCGCTCGCGCAGGCTGGGCATGAGCAGATCGATGACGTTGAGCCGGTAATACAGGTCCTGGCGGAAGCGCCCGGATTCGACCCACGCGGCGAGGTTCTGGTGGGTGGCGCTGACGATACGCACGTCGATGGCCTCTTCGGCCGTGGCGCCGACCTTGCGCACCTTTTTTTCCTGCAGCACGCGCAGCAGTTTCACCTGCATCGACAGCGGCAGATCGGCCACCTCGTCGAGAAACAGGGTGCCGCCGTCGGCGGCCTGGAAAAAACCGTTGCGGTCGGCGTCAGCGCCGGTGAAGGCGCCTTTGCGATAACCGAAAAACTCGCTTTCCATCAGCGTCTCGGGAATGGCGCCGCAGTTGACCGCGACGAAGGGCTTATCGGCGCGGTTGCCGAGACGGTGGATCAGCCGCGCCGCGAGCTCCTTGCCGCTGCCGGACTCGCCGGCGATGTGCACCGGCGCCTGGGTGCGTGCGAGCTTGGCGATGCGGGCGCGGATGTCCTGCATGGTGGCGGACTGGCCGATCAGGTCGCGTGCGGAGCCGTCCGCCTGTGCGGCCTCGGGGATTTTCAGCGCGGACTTGACCAGCGCGCGCAGCTGGTCGAGCGCGACCGGCTTGGCCAGGTAATCGAACGCCCCCGCCTTCAGCGCGGCCACCGCGTTGCCGGCATTGCCGTACGCGGTGATGACCGCCACCGGAACCGGTGACGCCAGCGCGCCGGCGGCGGCGATCACCTCCAGTCCTTCGCCGTCGCCCAGCCGCATGTCGGTGAGGCAGAGATCGTAGTGCGTCTGCGCCAGCCGGACCTGTGCTTCGGCCACGCTCGTTGCGCGGTCGGTTTCCAGCCCCATCTTGACCAGCGTCAGCTCCATCAGGTCGAGCAGGTCGGGCTCGTCGTCCACCAGAAGAATGCGCGGGGAAGCGGTCATGGTCACTCGCTCCCGCGCAGGCTGAGGCGAAAGCGGGCGCCGCTTGTGCCGGGCACGTACGCCAGCACCGCATGGTTGGCCTCGGCCAGCTCGCGTGCGAGGAACAGCCCGAGCCCGGTGCCCTGCGCATCGGTGGTGAAAAATGGCTCGAACAGCTTGCTCTGGTGTTCCGGCGACAATCCCGGCCCATCGTCCTCGATCTCGAACTGCACGCCGGCGCCCGTCACCCGCGTGCGGAAGCGGATGCTGCCCGTCTGTTTGCGGCTGAAACGCCAGGCGTTGCGCAAGAGGTTCCACACGATCTGGCGCAGATGGTCGGGGTCGAACTGGAAATGCAGGGATTCGGGCATGCTGACTATGACGGCGTCCGCCGGGATTTCTTCAGTTTGCCGCAACTCGTCGATCAGGGCGGCGAGCGCCGCGGTATCGAAGCCGACCGGGTTGAGGCGGTCGCGGCGGTTGAGCGTCAGCACTTCTTCCACCAGCCGGTCGAGCCGCCGTGCGTTGTTTTCGATGATCTCGGTCAGCCTGGCCTGGGCGGGGTCGTGCGCTTCCTCGCGCAGCAGCTGTGCGGCATGGCTGATGGCCGAGAGCGGATTACGGATCTCGTGCGCGATGTTGGCGGTCAGCCGTCCCAGCGCTGCCAGCTTCAGCCGCTGCGCCGCCTGCTCGGCCTGGCTTTGATCCTCCAGCATGAGCACCCGGCTGTCGTCCGGCGTTGCCAGCGGAATGCAGCGCACCCGCAACTGCGCAGTCGGCGTGCTCAGGGCAGGCGTCATGCCGGCGTGCAAATGCTGCGCCAGGCGCGCCAGTTCAGGCGAGCAGTCCTGCAACCGGGTGACGCCCGGCGTCACCGGCATCGTAATGCCGAGCAGCGCCAGCGCACGCGGGCTGGCGTGGCGCACTACACCGTCGCCGCGCACCGCCAGCAGGCCATCGGGGGAGTTCTCGATTGCCAGTGCGTTGATGCGGTTCAGCAGCGCCAGTTCGTCCGCCTGCTGCTGCGCCAGCGTTTCCGAGCGCAACGCGCGCTGCGTCAGCGCGTGCGCCAGCCAGCCAATGGCGAAATAGCCGGCGCACAGCAGGCCGACCTGGAAGAAGCTGTCCATCCCCTGGCTGCCGCCCAGAATGTTGAAGCCGTGCTGCAGCAGCACGGCGATCGACGCCATCGCGGCATACAGCAGGGTCAGCCGGCCGCTGCCGACCAGTCCGCCCGAGGCGATGGAAATCACCAGCAGCAAGCCCATACCGCCCGCCAGCCGTTCGCTGGTCGACATCAACAGCATCACCAGCAGGATGTCGGCGGTGATGTGTGCGGTGAGCTGGACCTGGAATTCCGGCCAACGCGCCCGGATGCCCAGAACGAACAGCGCCGCAATCACCAGGTAGGCATAAGCAAAGCTCTGGAAGCGGGCGCCCGCGCCTTCGCGGAACAGGTCGGACTCGTCGAACAGGATGCCGGTAAATACCAGCGCCACTGCCAGGGTCAGGCGATACAGATTGAAGTAGTCGAGGCTGCGCCAATGCGACGCGTAATAGCCCTGCGCGGCAGGACGGGGCAGGGCGGCCGCCGGGGCGTTCATTTTTTACCGAGTTGTTTGTGTTCGGGGGTGCAGAAGAAGTCGCCGCCGGAATAAATCGCTTCGCTACGCGGCAGGTTCACCCCGCAATGCGCGCATTTCACCATGTCTTCGACGGCGTGTTCGCGCGCCGATGCGGCGGGTTTGTCGAGCGAGCGCTGGTAGTTGCGGATCAGCGCATAAACCACCAGACCAATAATGATGAGCAGCAGGATTTTTCCCACGCAGACCCCCTGAAAATGGCCATCAGCATAGCACAGCACCCTTCAGGAAGCGTACGGGCAGCCCAGTCAAAACCAGCCGTTTTCCGGTATGGTCCAGAGCGTCTTGCTTTGGCTACTTGATCCGCTGTGAATCATTCATGAAGCCGTTGCGGGGAATTATCGGCAAGACGTTGCCGAGCCGCGGCCAACTCGACAGCCTTTGAAAAAGAAACCCCCGCTTTTGGGAAAAGACGGGATTTGTCGGCAGTCCGAGGGCTCTTTCATCGGACCGGATGGCAGATATCGGAACGTGTAAACGTTGCTCGCGGTAGGCATTTAGAAAATAAGTATATGTACGTAGATAGAAAGCGTCCCACGGTTTGCGCCAGCTAAAACCGGTGTTGTTTATACCAAGAATGCACGGTGAATAAACCCAGTCCGCAACAAGCCGCCATCCCCGCCAAGCCTGCCAGGGAATCTCTCCGCAATCGGCTGCTGCGCCTCTCCCTCGGCAAGAAATTCGGCATTGCCTTTTTGCTTTTTTTGCGCTGACAGCGGGGAACCTGATCGTTGTCGAACGGCTGTATGACGGGGCCGCCGATACGGCAAGCATCATCAATGAAAGCGGCCGCCTGCGCTATATCAGCCAGGAAATTGCGTTTCAGTCAGCAAGGCTGGTATACGAAAAACGCCAGGATGGCCAGGTGATTGATCGGCTGTACGCCCAATTTGAGGCGCAGCTGGACAAGATCGGACTAGCTGCGCGGCAACTGCCGCCGATCGTCAGGGATGAGGCGAACAATCTCCCCAAGGGTTTGAAGGATTTGCGCGAGGCCTGGCACAACTACCGTTCCGTGGTGGACCCGATACGCAATTCGCCGGAAAAGGTCGACAGGTCGCTTGTCTTTACCCGCCTTGGTTTTCATTCGTCCGCCACGCTGAGTGCCGTCGACAACGTCGTCGTTGAATTGACCCGTGCCGCGGCCAAGGCGCATTCCAAGGCGAATTTGATCGTGAATGCCATCCTGGCCGTGGAGGTGGCATTCATGCTGACGATCGTCTAGACGGCGGAAACGGTCGGCCGGCTGATTGCCAATCTGGATATCGGCCTGAAGGTCAATACCGCGCTGCACCGTGCTGCCCGGATCCTGCAGGATGAACGCAGGCCGGTGGCAGAGGTGATGCAGGAACTGGTCCTGATGCTGCCCTCCGCGTTCCGCAATCCGGAAAAAATTGCGGCCCGGATCGTTTATGAGGGCGAGGCGTTCGTTGCGCCCGGATTCAGGGAGACGCTGGCCCGCCTGGCTGCCGATTTTGTCCGGGGCGGCGGCAGTCGGGATGCGCTTGAAGTATTCCGCCTGGACGCGTGCCCGGCGGGCGAAGACGATTTTCTCGAGGAAGAGCGGGCGCTGGTCAGGTCGCTGGGGGAAATGCTTCGCTCCTACCTGGGGCGCGGCCGTGCCCAGCTGTCGCGCGGGCGGCTGGCGGCAATCATCGAGGCCACGCCGGATTTCGTCGGCACCTTTACGCCCGAAGGCCGGATGCTGTACATCAATGCCGCCGGCCGGCGGATGCTGGGCATCGGCCAGGCGGACGACATCGCCGGCCTGAAACTGGCGGATTGCCACCCGGAATGGGTCGAACCGGTGCTTGCCCGGGTCGCCCTGCCGGCCGCCGCGTGCGACGGCATCTGGCTGGGAGAAACCGCCCTGCTGGGCCGCGACGGCCGGGAGATCCCCGTTTCGCAGGTGGTCATCGCGCACAGGGATGAGAATGACGCGGTCAATTTTGTTTCCAGCATTGCCCGGATCGAACTCGAATCGCGGCTGACCCGGTCGCGCGATTTTCACCCCAAGCTGCTCCAGCATTTTCCGCACATGGTCTGGCGCTCGGGTACCGATGGAAATTTCGATTATGTCAACAAGACCTGGCTCGATTTTACCGGCCGCAAGCTGGAGCAGGGACTGGGGGATGGCTGGGCGGAGAGCGTGCACCCAAACGATCTGGACCGCTGCCGCAAGGTTTATTTCGGAGCGATTGGCAGGCACGAACCGTTCGAGATCGAATACCGGCTGTGCCGCCATGACGGGGGAATACCGCTGGATCATGAACGTTGCTGCGCCGTACGAGGATCTGAATGGCGATTTTGCCGGATTTGTCGGAACCTGCGATGACATCACCGAGCGCAAGCGCTATGAAAGCCAGCTTGAGCGCCAGGCCAACTATGATGATCTGACCGGGCTTGCCAACCGCAACCTGTTCCAGGATCGCCTGAGCCAGGTGCTGATCTTCGCGCGCCGCAAGAACCGCAGCCTGGCGGTATTGTTCATCGACCTGGACAATTTCAAGAACATCAACGACGGCCTTGGCCACGATGCCGGCGACGCGCTGCTGGCGACGCGCTGCTGGCGCTGGTTGCCGCCCGTCTTGTCGACAACGTGCGCGAAGGCGACACCGTGGCGCGCCAGGGGGGCGACGAGTTTGTCCTGATCCTGTCGGAAATCAGGGAAGGCGACGATGTGCCGGTGGTCGCGCAAAAAATTCTCAAGGCGATGTCGGCGCTTTTCGACATCGGCGGGCGCGAGCTGCACATCACCTGCAGCATCGGCATCGCATCCTATCCCAAGGACGGCGCCGAAAAAACCATCGCCACCCTTGGCAAACTCAAGGCGATGGGCATCAAGCTGTCGATCGACGATTTCGGCACCGGCTATTCGAGCCTGAGCTATCTCAAGCGCTTTCCGATCGACACGCTGAAGATCGACCAGTCGTTCGTGCGCGACATCACCGCCGACCCGGACGACGCGGCGATCGCCAAGAGCATCATTTCCATGGCGCACGACATGCAGCTCAGGGTGATCGCCGAGGGGGTCGAAACCGAGGCGCAGAAATCCTTCCTGCAGCAGCGCCACTGCGACGAGATGCAAGGCTATCTCTTCAGCAGGCCGGTGCCGGCCGCGGAATTCGAAACCTTGCTCAGGGATGGGCACAACTGCGTCACCTGAACGACCGCCGCAACCATGCCTTGCGCGCTTCCTCCAACAATCCCATCAGTACCGCCAGTACCACCGCGATCAGCCAGACATCCATGCCCACCGGCGCCGTGCCGAACAGCCAGTTGCCGGCCGGGGTGTAGACGATGAACAGCAGCAGGCCCAGCTCTGCTGCGATGCCGAGCAGGATCAGCGGGTTGCTGAACAGGCTGAAGGAAAGCGAAGACTTGAGCGGGTGGCGGCACAGAAAAACATTCATCACCTGCGTCATCACGATTGTCGCCAGGCAAGCGGTGGTCGCCTGCAGGTAGAGCGGCGCGGTTTGCGCCAGCGTTTCGCCGTATTGCCAGCCGGCAGCATCAAGGACGAAAAAAAACACGGCCATCGCGGCCGTCGCTTCCAGCACGCCGAGAAACAGATAAGCACGGGCGATCAGGTTCCACGACAGCAGCCTCTCGTTGCGCGCGCGCGGCGGGCGCCGCATGACATCGGGGTCGGGCTTTTCGGCGCCGAGCGCCAGCGCAGGCAGCATGTCGGTGCCGAGGTCGACTGCGAGGATCTGGATGATGGTGAGCGGCAGCGGAATCCGGAACAGCACGAAGGCGAGATAGGGCACCAGCTCGGGAATATTGGAGGAAAGGATGTAGCTGAGGAATTTGCGCAGGTTGTCGAACACCGTCCGCCCCTCCTCGATAGCCGAGACGATGCTGGCGAAGTTGTCGTCGAGCAGGATCATGTCGGCCGCCTCCTTGGCGACGTCGGTGCCGGCAATGCCCATAGCGATGCCGATATCGGCGGTTTTCAGCGCCGGCGCGTCATTGACGCCGTCGCCGGTGACGGCGACGATCTCGCCCTTTTTTTGCAGCGCCTCGACCAGTTGCATTTTCTGCTCGGCGGCAACGCGGGCAAACAGGATCTCCGGCGCATCCAGCGCCAGCTGCAGCTGTGATGGCGACAGACGGCGCAGGTTGTCACCGGTGATGACGACCGGATGGTCAGTCTTCAGCAGGCCGATCTCGTGCGCGATGGCCTGCGCCGTGTGCGGATGGTCACCGGTCACCATGATCACGCGGATGCCGGCGGCGGCGCAGCGCGCAATGGCCTCCGGCACCTCGGGCCGTGGCGGGTCTTCCAGCCCGACCAGGCCCGACAGGACTAGGCCTCGTTCCTCGGCGGGCTGGCTGCCCTCAACCGGGCCATGGGCGAAGGCCAGCACGCGCAAGCCGGCCTCGGCCAGCTCGTCCTGCGCGGCGAGCAGACGCGTCTTCACGGCGGCATCGAGCGGCGCAACCCCGGTGGTGAACTGAACGAAATCGCACACCGCGAGCACCGTCTCCAGCGCCCCCTTGCAGTAGAGCATGCGTCCCTGCGGCGTCTCGCTCAGCACCGACATGCGCTTGCGGTCGGTGTCGAAGGGGATCTCGTCGAGGCGCGTATAGCCGTCGAGCGCACCGGTCACCTGCCGGCCCATGCCGACCAGCGCCACTTCCATCGGGTCACCCTGCCAGGCGTGGTTGCCTTGGTTGCTCACCTGCTTCAGGTTGTGGCAAAGCGCGGCATTGACGAAGAGCGCGCGGTGATCCGCTGCCAGGCGCGGCTGCGCCGCGATATCTTTCGGTTTGAAGAATCCGCCGCCCAGCCACAGGCGCCGCACCGACATGCGGTTCTGTGTCAGCGTGCCGGTTTTGTCTGAGAGAATCACCGTGGTCGAGCCGAGCGCCTCCACCGCAGGCAGATGGCGCACCAGCGCGTTGCGCTTCGCCATGCGCTGCGTCGCCATGGCCAGCGACAGCGTCACCGTCGGCAGCAGGCCTTCCGGCACATTGGCGACGATGATGCCGACGGTGAACAGCAGGTTCTCCCAGAACGGCAGGCCAAGCGCCTGACCGATGAGGAAGAACACGCCGCCGATGCCACTGGCAAGCATGGCCACGATGCGGGAAAGCCGGGCGATTTCGCGCTGCAGCGGCGAGGTGACGGCGCCTGCCGTCTGCGTCAGGTGGGCAATCTTGCCGAACTCGGTGCGCATGCCGGTGGCGTAGATCACCGCGCGGGCCTGGCCCGACACCACCGAGGTGCCGGCCAGCACGATGTTTTTTGCGAAGAGCGGCGATACTTCCGGATGGGCGTCGGCATGGCGCGCCTTGGGCAGCGATTCGCCGGTGATGGTCGCGGTGTTGACACGCAGGCCGAATGCCTCGATCAGCCGGCAGTCGGCCGGTACAAAGTCGCCATCCTCCAGCAGCACGATGTCGCCGGGCACCAGATCGCTGGCGAGTATCTCCACGATCTCGCCGCCGCGCAGCACCGTCACCTGCTGCGGCAGCAACAGGCGCAGCGCGTCGATCGCCCGCTCGGCCTTGTATTCCTGCCAGAAGGAAAAGGCGCCGTTGATCAGGATGACGCCGACGATGGCGACCCCCAGCCGCGCCATGCCATGGCCGGAATCGAAATATTCGGCCAGGAACGCCAGCGCTGCGCCCACCCACAGGACGATGGCGAAGAAGTGGGTGAACTCGCGAGCGAAGCGCAGCAGCAAACGCTCGCGCCCCACGTCCTCGACATGGTTCGGGCCGAACTCTGCGAGGCGTCGTTGCGCCTCGGGCGAAGTCAGGCCAACGGCCGAGGTATGCAGGCTGGCGAGAGACTGTTCCGCGGTGAGGCTCTGGATGTGCACAGGGAGATGGGCGACGTTGTCTGCTTGTTAAGCATAGACGGCATAACGGGATGCTCGCGTCTTGAATTAGCCGGACGTGGGGCTAAGTTGAATGCATAGTCATGATGTTCAAGGGCTTTTTCGTGCGTCCCGTTGCCTTCGAAGGCCAGCGCCCATGATTCGATGGCGTGCGTCTTGTCTCAGCAGCCAATGACCACCCAGTTCCGTCAAGTTTTTCCCGATTGGATCAAGCCATGGAAATCCTGCTTCTCGCTGCACTGATCGTGCTGAACGGCGTGTTCGCCATGTCGGAAATCGCGCTGGTGGTGGCGCGGCGCGTACGCCTCGCGCGCCTGGCCGAAGCGGGCAGTGCATCTGCCGCGGCGGCGATGAAACTGCACGACGAACCGACGCATTTCCTGTCGACGGTGCAGGTCGGCATCACCTCGATCGCCATTCTCAACGGCATCGTCGGCGAGGCTGCCCTGGCCGGGCCGCTGGCGCTGTGGCTGCAGTCTTTCGGAATGGAGCCGGAAGCCAGCCGCATCGCGTCGACCGCGCTGGTGGTGGTCATCATCACCTATGTCACGATCGTCGTCGGCGAACTGGCGCCCAAGCGCATCGCCCAGCTCGACCCCGAGCGCATTGCCTGCCGGGTGGCGCGTCCGATGCAGCTGCTGGCGCTGCTGGCGCAGCCGTTCGTGCGCCTCCTTTCGCTGTCGACCGATGGCCTGCTGCGCCTGTTGCGCATGCGTCCGCCCGATCAGACGGACATCATCGAAGAGGAAATCCACGCCCTGCTGCAGGAAGGCTCGGACTCCGGCGCGATCGAACAGCAGGAACGCGAGATGGTGCGCAACGTGTTCCGCCTCGACGACCGCCCGGTCGAATCGCTGATGGTGCCGCGCGCCGACATTGTCTATCTTGACGTCGCGCTGCCGCTGGACGACAACCTGCGGCGCGTGTCCGGATCGGAGCACACGCGCTTCCCGGTCTGCCGCGGCGGGCTCGACGAGGTGCTGGGCGTCCTCAGCGTCCGGCAGCTGCTCGATGCGATGCTGGCCGGCGCGCCGCCCAGCCTCACCAAATCGCTGCAGCCGGCCGTGTTCGTGCCGGAACGCCTCAGCGGTTTGGACTTGCTGGGGACGTTCCGCGCGTCCGACACCCACCTGGTGCTGGTTGTCGACGAATACGGCGAGATCAACGGCCTGGTTACCCTGCACGACGTGCTGGAAGCCATTGCCGGCGAATTCAAGCCGCGCAGGCTGGACGAGGCGTGGGCGACGCGGCGCGAGGACGGCTCCTGGCTGCTCGACGGCCTGATCCGCATCCCCGAACTGAAGGACAGGCTGGGGCTTAAAAGCCTGCCGGAAGAAGACAAGGGCCGCTACCATACGCTGAGCGGTCTGGTGATGTGGCTGTCCGGGAAGATGCCGCAGACCGGCGACGTGCTGACCTGGGAAAACTGGCGGCTGGAAGTGGTCGATCTCGACGGCAGGCGCATCGACAAGATCCTCGCCACGCAGATTGCGCCCGCCGAAGCAGCGCCGCCGGACACGCCTGACGGGCCGGGTTGATGTTCTCGCCGCGGCGGATCAGGCTTTTTCGCCGGTTGCCAGCAGCAGCCCGCCCCATGGCAGCGCACCGGGGATGGCCCGTTCCAGGCAGCGGGCCGTGCGCGTGGCCGATGGCAGAAAAATAGCCGAGCGCAATTTCAGCTTGCGCACCGGCAAGCCGGAAAACAGCGCGCGCACTTCGCCTGCGCTGTGCCAGCGGGCGCCGCGATAGGCGCCGCTGCCGCCGCCCCTGCCCTTCTGCCAATACAGCAGGCTGTCCCGATTGAGCCAGCCGATGGCGAAGCGGCGGCGCGCCACCCGCACGGCCTCGGCCACGGCCCGGCGCTCGTCGTCCACGAAACAGAGCGCGGCGATCGACAGCACGCGATCGAAGCCGGCATCGGCAAACGGCAGCGCGCGCGCATCGCCTTCCACCCAGTTCAATGCCGGGCTGATGTGTGCGCGCGCGTAATCCAGCCAGTCGGCATTGGGATCGAGCCCGGTGGCGACGAGCCCGTCGGCGGCGGCGCGGCGGGTGAACCAGCCGGTGCCGCAGCCGACGTCGAGCAGGCTGTCGCCCGGTTGCGCCGCGAGCAGGCGCGCGGCCAGCGCGTATTCGGTTTCGCCGATCCAGCGCCCGCGCGGGGTGCTGTACCAGGCGTCGTAGTCGGCGGGGTTCATGCCGCGAGCGATTGCCAGGCGCCGATCAAGGCTGCGGCAGCGCTGTCGATTTCGGCCTCGGTCGTGAACCGCCCCAGCGACAGCCGCACCGCGCCCGTGGCGGCTTCCCGCGTCAGCCCCATCGCCGCGAGCACGCCGCTCACCGCATGCTCGCCGGCATGGCAGGCGGAGCCGGTGGACGCGGCTACGCTGGGGGCGGCGGTCAGCAGCTGCCAACCCGCTACGGCGGGAAAGGAAAGGTTGAGGGTGTTGGGCAGGCGGCCGGTCGGGTGGCCATTGAGCCGCAGGCCGGGAATGGCGGCGGCGAGCAGACCATGCAGGCGGTCGCGCAGCGCGGTCATGCGTGCGGCGTCCTGCGCCAGCGTGGTCCGTGCCAGCCGCGCCGCCTCGCCCAGGGCGACGATGTGCGGCACGTTCTCGGTGCCGGGACGCAGGCCGTGTTCGTGGCCGGCGCCGTACTGGATCGGTTCGAGCGCGACGCCTGTCCGCACAACCAGCGCCCCCACGCCCTTGGGTGCATACAACTTGTGGCCGGCCAGGGTCAACAAGTCGGCGCCCAGTGACGCCACGTCCACCGCTACCTTGCCGACGGCCTGGGCCGCATCCACGTGCATCAGCGCGCCCGCGGCATGGGCGAGATCGGCGATTGCGCGCACGGGCTGCAGGCTGCCGGTCTCGTTGTTGGCCAGCATCACCGACACCAGCGCCACCTCCGGGGTGATGGCGCTGGCCGCGCGATCCATTTGCACCCTGCCGGCCGCATCCACAGGCAGTTCGGTCAACGACCAGCCTTGCCGCGCCAGATGGCGCAGGGGCTGCAGCACGGAGGGGTGCTCGATGGCGGACGTCACCAGCGATTTGCGCCCGCCGGGCAGCGCCGCCCGCGCAGCCCCCAGCAGCGCCAGGTTGTTGGCTTCGGTGGCGCAGCCGGTGAAGACGATTTCCGCGGGCGCGGCCCCGACCAGCGCCGCCACCTCGGCGCGCGCGGCGTCCACCGCGGCCTTCGCGTGCCGGCCAGGCACATGATCGGAAGACGGGTTGCCGTAGTGGACGGCGAGATACGGCAGCATGGCTTCCAGCACGCGCGGATCGACCGGGGTGGTAGCGTTGCAGTCGAGGTAAATCGGGGCAGAGGTCATCGGGGTATCCGGTCGTTGCGATTTTCAGACGGCAGCCGTCGCCAGCCGGCGGAACTGCCGCTCGACGCCGATGACCGCAATCAGCGCGGCCAGCAGGAGGGGCGCCACCGCGAGATTCAGCGTCATCCAGCCGAAGCGGTCGTAGAGCCACCCCGCCGACAGGGTGGCCGCCGCCGCCAGGCCGAAGACCGCGAATTCGTTCACCGCCTGCACCTTCAGCCGCTCGCCGGGCTGGTAGGCCTGGGTCAGCAGCGCGGTGCCGCCGATGAAGGCGAAGTTCCAGCCGACGCCGAGCAAGACCAGCGCCGACAGGAAATGCATGAACTTGACGCCGGACAGGGCCAGCACGACGTTGCCGAGCAGCAGGACAAACCCGGCCTGCATGATGCGCGGCGCGCCATAGCGCGTGATCAGGATTCCGGTGAAAAAGGACGGCGCGAACATCCCCACCACGTGCCACTGGATCACCGGCGTCACGTCCGACCCCGGCAGGCCGCAGCCCAGAATCGCCAGCGGGGTCGCCGTCATCACCATGATCATGACGGCATAGCCGACGGCGGCGCCGAAGATCGCCACCCGCAGGGCGGGCTGGGCCAGGATTTCACGCAGCGGGCGCGCGACGCCGACGTGGGTGACGGCCACTTTGGGAAGGTGCAGGCGGGAAAGTAGAACCAGTGCGGCGAGGCTGAGGCCCCCCTGCGCCAGGTAGGAGCCGACAAAGATCTGCCCGCCGATCCAGTCGCGTCCCCATATTCCGAGCTGGGGGCCGAGGAAAGCCGCCGCCACGCCGCCGGCCACGACCAGGGAAATGGCCCTGCCGGCCTGGGCCGGACCGGCGGCCTCGACGGCGGCGAAGCGGTAGTAATTGGCGAAGCCCTGGTAGCTGCCCAGCAGGAAATGCCCGATAACGAAGGCGGCAAAGTCGCTCCGGTAAAGCGCCAGCGCGCACAGCAGGCTGCCGCCGACGCCGAGCAGCGCGCCGATCAGGAAGCCCGGACGGCGGCCTGCCCGGCGCATCAGCCGGGCCGCCGGCAGCGAGGCAAGCGCGGCGCCGATCACCATCGCCGCGACGGGAAGCGTCGCCAGTCCCTTGTCGGGGGCGAGCATGGCGCCGAGGATCGCGGCGAGCGCCATCGACAGGACAATGGCGGACAGCATCAGGGCCTGGCTCAGCGCCAGGATCAGGATGTTGCCGCGGGGCGAGGCTGGCATCAGGGTTGGCATGAATTTGGAGGCTTGTTGCCGGAAGCGATCAATATGCACATTTCAGAAGGCCAGGTTCATGTCCGCCTGCATGACCACTTCCTTGTAGTAGCGGGCGGGGTCCGCGATTTTCGCGCCATCTATCAGGTCGCGCTCGCTCATGCCGAACAGCGGAATGTTGAGCGGGCAGGCCAGCACTTCGCCGCCCTCGGCAATGAGCATGAAGAACAGGTCTCCCAGCAGCGGCAATTCCAGTTCGTCCATGCGCTTCATCACCGCCTCGCCCATCTCGGGCATGTCCGGCAGGCAACGGAGTTCCGGCATCTTCGCCCGGTGGATGGCGTTGACGCCGCGCGAACCGAAGAACACCGTTACCCTGGCGCCCTGTCTGAGCAGGTTCAGCGCCGTCATCATGGCATTGAAGACCTGGCACAGCTCGTCGTGGAAACACATGATGGAAACGTTCTTGCTCGTGCTCATGGCAGTTCCTTTTCAAGTTGTCGAAGCAGCCGACAATGTGCCCCGGTGACATGCGGCGCAGTGTCGGCCCTCGTTACGCCCCTTCCATCATGCGCTCCAGCGGGGCTTCCATGGCCTCGGCCAAACCGGCCAACGCCGTTTGGTCCAGCCCGGCCCCCGCCAGGATCGCGCACAGGTCCGCCGGCATCAGGATCACCCCATCCGCTGGCTGGGCAGGAAATCCGTTCACCAGCAGGGAAGGAAAGCCCGAACCATGGGCGTCCCGCTCGGTGCTGAATTCGATTTCAATGCGGGCGCCCAGGTGGGCGGCCAGCACCTCGGCATAGCCGGCATAGAGGGTGCAACGGCCACCGGGCGGTTGCTGCGAGACGACGCGAATTTCCAGGTTCATCTGACCTCCGGTTTCAATGCAGGCTCATCAGATACGCGACCAGGTCTTCGACCTCGTCCGCCTGCAGCGGCAGGGCGGGCATGGCCGTAGCATACCCCGGCACGCGGAAGGCGGCGGGTTCGAGGATGGCGCGGCGCAGGTAGCCGGGCCAGTGAATGCCGCCGGCTTGCGCGAGGCTGGGACCCAGGCCCACGCTCGGCGCGTGGCAGGCCACGCAGCCGTGTTCGGTGTAGAGGCGTGCGCCCCGCGATGGATCGCCGCTGCTGCGCGCCTCCGCCCCCAGCGCCGTGGGCGATGGGCCGCCGCGTACGTCCAGTGCCTGCCAGGCGGACAGGCGCTTGCGCCCTGCGCGGCCATCCTCGGCGCCATCCCAGGCGGCGAAGGCGATGGCGGCGCCCGGCCTGGCACCCGCCTCGCCGCGCAGTACGACTTCCCAGCCGCCGGCGGTTCGCCGTGCGCGCGCCTCGGGCGCCGCGTCCGGGCTGCGCGCAAGGCTGCCAAACCCCTGGCCGGCCAGCCGTTGGGCCGGCTGGCCGGCGCGCCAGAACCAGATCTGCACCGGCTGTCCGGGTTCGCCCATGCCCACGTAGGGCAGGGTTTTGCCCGCCGGCGCGAACTGCACGGCCACCGCATCGGCGAAGCGGTGGGTGGCGAGGGGGGCGGCCGCGTTTTCGTGCGCGTCCGGCCAAGCCAGGCGCACCGCCAGCCGCCCGGCGCCGCGGAGCGCACGCGCCTCCACCGGCAGGACCGCGCCGCCCGGTCCGCCCGGCGCGGTGGCCTGCGGATAGAGCGCCACCCGCGTTGCCGCTGCCCGCGTCCATGCATGGTCGGCGGGATCGAGGGGCGGCACGCCGGCATGCTCGGCGACCCTGATCGTTCGCCCGCTTTCGGCTGCGGACCAGGACGGCGCGATGAGCAGCAGCAACAGCCAAACCAGCGCCCGGCTCATGGCGTCACTCCATCGGGGCGGCTCAGGCGGAACATGTCGCCGTGGCGATAGGCGATGAGCATATCCATCAGCGGCGAGCTTTCGCCGCGCGCTTTCTTGTCGATTTCCTGCTGCAAGGTGGCGAGCGCCGACTCGACTCCCGGCCCGAACAGCTGTTGCAGGTAATCGTCCGGGATGCGCGGCTGGCCGGTGGGTTTGCCGTCGGCGTCGAACGTCGGCGGCGACAGCGGCGGCACGTAATAGACGTTGGGCTGGGTGCCGTATTCGGCATGCAGCGGCAGCGCCACTTTCCACACGTTCACCAGTTGGTGCGCCGCGCCCTCGGGGTCATCCAGGTAGGAAACGTGGCGCGCGCGGCCGACGCACTGGTAGGCGCAGGCCTGGGGCACGCCCTTCTCCACGCGCGGATAGCAGAAGATGCACTTTTCCGACTTGCCCGCCAGCGGGTTGAAATAGATTTTCTTGTACGGGCAGGCGGCCACGCAGTAGCGGTATCCGCGGCAGCGTTCCTGGTCGATCAGCACGATGCCGTCCTGCTCGCGCTTGTAGATGGCCTGGCGCGGGCAGGCGGCGAGGCAGGCGGGCTTGGTGCAGTGGTTGCACAGGCGCGGCAGGTAGAAGAAATAGCCGTTGGGGAATTCTCCCGCGCCCTGGTCTTCTTCCCAGTTCGGTCCCCATTGCATGGCGTCCAGCGGGCGCAGCGGCTTCTCGCCGGGCTCGAACAGCGCCGCTTCATAATTGAAGTCGGCGGGGACGCCATAGTCCTCGACCAGGCGCGGCAGCTTGCCCGGTTTGAGTCCGTTGTTTTCCCAGCCGCCGCCGGCCGCTTCCCAGTCGCGCGGGAAACCCTTGCCGGGCCGGGTCTCCACGTGGTTCCAGTACATGAATTCGCGGCCGCCGCGATCCGTCCATTGCGACTTGCAGGCCAGGGTGCAGGTCTGGCAGCCGATGCATTTGTTGAGGTCGATGACCATTGCGAGCTGACGCGTACTCATGCTGTTTTCTCCACATCCACCGCCGATTCGAAGGCGATCATGTTGCCGTCCCAGTTGGGGTTGAATTTGAGGTGTCCCCAGCCGCCCGCCAGTTCGATCGGCGAGAGCATCCCCGCCACCACGTTGTTGAGGCCGAGGCGCTGGCTGAACTGGTAAGGCTCCCAGGCGTGGTCCATGACGACCGAGCCGGGCGGCACGGCGGGCATGAGCTTGGCGCGGGCGCTGAATGCGCCGACGTCGTTGAACACCCGCACCGGGTCGCCCTCATTGATGCCCCGCTCTTTTGCGGTGCCCGGGTTCAGCCAGATGTAGGGCTCGCCGCGTTGCAGGCGCAGCAACTGGGCGTTGCTGCGCCACTGCGAGTGGATGCCATGGCGGGCGTGGGGCGTGAAGAAGGCGAGCGGAAACCTCGGCGGGCGCAGCGGCTTCATGGCCGTCGGCGTGGTGCAGCCGAGCTGCCTGAATACGGGATGGTCGACGAAGAACTGCTGCCGGCCCGACAGCGTCTTGTAGGGCTGGCGCAGGTAGACGTTGTTTTCGAAGGAATGGAACGGCCGGTTGGCGTACAGCGGCGAATTGAATCCGGCCTCGCGGTTGAGCGGGACGAAGCCGCGCTTCATCGCGTCCTCCGGCGTCCATGGCGCGATGGCGGGGACGTTTTTCATCAGCCAGCGCACCACGTCCTCGTCGTTCATGAGCGTGCCGTTGTCGGTGAAATCATCGGGCAGGCGGGCAAGATCTCGCATCACCGGTGCGGCCTTGTCGTCCCTGGTTTCGAGGAAGTCGGGGTCGGGGATGGCGCCGATGCCGCGCCGCTTCGCCTCTTTGGCCATTGCCCGCGCCAGCAGCAGGCAGATTTCCCACTCGGATTTGGTTTCGCCGATAGGCTTTAGCCCCTTCGGCGGCACGGTGATGTTGCAGAAGCGGTGGTATCCCAGTTCGCCGCGGATATCCCAGGATTCGTACTGGCTCTTCGCCGGCAGCACGTAATCCGCCCACAGCGCGGTGGTGTCCATGCGGTGGTTGACGTTGACGAAGAGGTCGAGCCCCTCGATGAAGGCCTGGCGGTAATGCGCCTCGGACTTGTTGCGTTGCAGCATGTTGTCGGCGAACAGCAGCACTGTGCCGGGCTTGCCGAAATACGCGTTGCTGGTCTGGCGAAACTGCTCGGCGAGATGGGCGATGTCTTTGGAATCGAAGCCCGCCGTGGCTTTCAGATGGGCGTCGGAATAGTGGCGCTGCATGGTCTTTTCCATGTCGCCGTTCATCCATTCGTTGAAAAAGCCCGAGGCGAAACGTGCCGGCTTGGGGCTGGACAGCGGCCCGATGCCACCCAGGCTCCAGTTGTTCTCGGTGTCCAGCCCGCCGCGCTCGCCGGCGTGGCCGGTGAGCGCGCAGGCCAGCGCCGCCGCCCAGCACGTCATCGTTCCCGAGACGTATTTGTGCAGCGAAAAGCCGATGTTGACGATGGCCTTGTCGGCCTTCGCCAGGTCCTTCGCCATGCGCTCGACCAGATCGGGATGCACGCCGGTGGTGTTGCGGGTCTCGGCCGGCGGGTACTTGAGCGACTCTTTTTTCGCCTGCTCGAATACGGTGGTCACGGGGATGCTCTTGCCGCCCTTGTCCTTGACTTCCCAGGCGCCGCTGAGCGCGGGCTTGAGCTTGCCCAGACGCAGCGACTTCTTGAAGTGGCCCTGGGTGCCGGGCATGGGCTGGGGCGATTGGCTTTCCTCGTCCCAGCAATAGAACACGTCGTCCTTGCCCTGGTCGCGCAAGTCCTTGTGGCGCAGCAGTTCGCCCGTGTCGGTGCGTACCAGGAAGGTCAGATCGGTCTGCTCGCGCACGAACACGCGGTCGATGAGGTCGTCGCGAAACAGCACGTGCAGCAGCGACATCGCCAGGAAACTGTCGGTGCCCGGCTTGACCGGCAGCCAGTCGGTGGAGAGTTTGGCGGTGGCGTTGTACTCGGGGGTGATGCAGTAAATCTTCGCGCCGTTGTAGCGCGCCTCGGACAGATAGTGGGCATCGGGGATGCGTGTGACGGCAGCGTTGATGCCCCACAGCACGATGGTCTTGGCCTCGAACCAGGCGTCCAGCGTGTGGCCCACGGTGGCGAGCCCGTAGGCCAGCGAGGCGCCGCTGAACATGTCGCCCACCGCGCTGGCCGGATACAGGCGCTGGGCGCCCAGCAGCGAGCCCAGGCGCAACGGCCCCGCGCGCCGCCCCTGGGACAGGATGCCGGTGCCGCAATAGAGCATGAGCGAAGACAGCCCGTTCTTTTCCAGCGTGTCCACGACGCGCACGGCGATGCCGTCGATGGCTTCATCCCAGCTCACCCGCTGCCATTTGCCCTCGCCGCGCTTGCCGGTGCGTTTCATCGGATGCAGCAGGCGGTCGGCCTGATACATCTGCTTCGAATGGACGATGCCCTTGTTGCAGCCGCGCGGATTGGCGTCCGGAATTGTCGGGTTGACCGGCGGATAGGCTGCGGCCTGCTCCTCTCGCGTGACCACGCCATCCTTCGCGTACACCTTCCAGGCGCAGTTGCCCTGGCAGTTGGAGCAGTGGAAGGCGAAGCCCTGGGCGTCGCCGCGGGTGGCGGTGAATTCATTGCGGTAGAAGTCTTCCCACGTACGCAGCGTGCCGGACTCGGCGGCATGCGCGCGCAGGTTGGTCAGCGGCCCGCCGAAGGCCAGCGCCAGACCGCACCAAGCCGTGCTCTTGAGAAATTCGCGGCGTTCCATGGCATTACCTTTCGATGGGGCGTGCGGGATCGGAGGCCCACTCGATCCAGGAGCCGGGGTAGACCCTGACCTTGTCGTAGCCGAGGGACTCCAGGGCCATCTGGAGGACAGTGGAGCGCCCCAGGCCGGGATTGCAGTAGGTGACGATTTCCTGGTCGGGCGTCACGCCATGCGCGGCCAGCACCCGCCGCATCGCTTCCGCGTCCTTGAACGTCGCCAGATCGCCGGAGAGCAGGGTCCAGGGCAGGCTTTTCGCGCCCGGGACATGGCCGGCCTGCCGCGCGCCGCCAGCGTCCTTGCCGGTGTATTCGCCGATGGACCGCGCATCCAGCAACACGGCGGCGCGCTTGGACAGGGCCTCCGTTTTGAATGCCCACTCGTTGCGCGGCTGCGTCGCATAGATGACCTTGGCCGGCTTGGCGCTTGCCTGGGTGAGCGGGCGTCCTTCCTTCAGCCATTTGCGAAAGCCGCCGTCCAGCACCCGCACCCGCTCGTGGCCGAGGAAGTTGAGGATGTAGCGCACGGCGGAGGCGCCGCGCCCGTTGCCCGAGTCGTACACCACCACCTCGGTGTCGCGGCGGATGCCGAGGGCGCCGAATTTGCTCGCTCCCAGATTGGGATGGATGGGCAGGCCGGTCTTGGCGTTCTCCTCGGCGTCTTCCAAATCCATGTAGTAGAGATTCAGCGCCCCCGGGATGTGGGCGCGCTGGTAGCTCTCCGCGTTTTCCGCGTCGATCAGGGCCAGCGGCCGTTGCGCTTGCGCCGCAGCCAGTTCTTCCGTGGATATCAGCAGGTTCTGTCCCGCGGCGGCCGCCACGGGCCAGAGCAGCAGCCAGAGTATGAATCGCATGATTATTTCTCTCCTTGGTGTTGTTCCAGAGCGCGGCGTATCAGCCGCTGCATGTCCACGCTGTCCCATTGCATGGGCCCCACTTTTCCCGCCAGCAGCCGTCCCTGCCGGTCTAGCAGATAGGTCACCGGCACGCCGGCGGCGTGCCATGCCGCCGCTGTCGCGCCATCGCGATCGAGCAGCACGTCGAAGGGCGGGCGGCCCGCGGCGAGAAATCCCGCTACCGCCTCATCGCCATCGCGCACCGCCACCGCCAGCACCGTGAACGGCTCCCCGGCCATCGCCGCCTGCAGCCGCACCAGCGAGGGGAATTCCTCGCGGCAGGGCGGGCACCAGCTGGCCCAGAAATTGACCAGCACTACGCGGCCACGGTAGTCGGCCTGGCTGTGGGGCTCGCCGGTCAGGGCCGGCAGGCGGAAAGCCGGGGCCTTCAGTGGTACGGGATAGGCTTCCATTCCCGCCGCGGAGGCCAATTCCGCCAGCTTCGCCTCCCCCGCTGTTGCCGCGCTGGCAAGCAGCAGCAACAGCAAACAAGCATGCTTTACCCTGATCCCTGTCATCTGATTCCTGACCCCTGACTACAGGCACCCCTTGAAAAACTTGCGTTCGCCGCTCACCTCCAGCACCTCGAGTTGCACCGGCTGCAGGACGCCGTCCTGCAGGCCGCCCTGGATACGGACTTTCTTGCCGTAGGCCTTGTCCACTTCGGCAGGGGAAACCGCACGGCCTTCAGCCACAACGAAAGCGAGCGCACGGCCGTCCTCCAGCAGCAGCACCGGACGGTCGATGTAGCGCAACGGACAGTCCGCCACCTGCAGCCGGTCCGCGCATGGCTCGCCCACGATCCACCCTTCCCAGGACTGGGATTCCACAGCATGGGCCGCGGCAGGGAAACTCAAGGCGAGTAGTAGCGCAATCAGCGGTCGCATGGTCACTGATCGCTTTTGATGGCGGATTTAAGGGCCTCGAACTCCTTCTTCACTTCCAGCAAACGGCCCTGCTTGTCCTGCTTGGGCACCCCCTCGATTTCCAGGATGTCCTGCATCTGGCCAAACCCCACCATGCCGTTGAAGTCGCCGCCGTCTTCGGCGATGCGCTGATCGCCCCAGTACACGGCGGGCGCCTTCGAGGATGGGGCGAGCGAAGCGGGTACCACCAGAACCGGCACCTTGTAGAGATTGGCCAGTTCGGCCGCCACCTGCATGTTGTTGTTGCAGCGCAGCGCCGGCGGCTCGCGCACGACCAGGGTGAGCACTTTCTGTCCGTTGAGTTCGGTCGCGCCGGGGGGCGCGGCGGAGGCGGGCGAGACCAGGCTCGCGAAGGCCAATGATGCAAGAAGTACGGGAATAAGACGTGTCATCTCTGTTTCTCCTTTATAAAACGCTTTTCAGCAAAATGTAGCTGGCGACGAACAGCAGGAACACCGCGAAGCCGCGCTTCAGGGCGTCCTGTGAAAAGCGGTGGGCGATCCGGGTGCCGGCGAAGCTGGCCGCCACGGTGACGGCGGTGAACCCGCCCATCAGCGCCCAGTCGATGGGCACCGCGCCCATGTAGCCGGCGAAGCCCGCATAGGACTTGACGGCGACGATAGCGAGCGAGGTGCCGACCGCGATCTTCATGGGGATGCGCGAGAGCAGCACCAGCGCGGGGACGATGAGGAAGCCGCCGCCGACGCCGACGAAGCCGGTGAGCACGCCCACGCCGACGCCGTGCAGGGCCATGTGCGCCATGCACGGCGAGAAGAGGCCGGTGCAGGGCAGCGCCGCCGCACCACCCGATGCGGATAGGGATCCATTTCCGCCTGCGGGAACGGCGAGCCGGGCCGGCTTGAGCATGCGCCAGGCCGCCGCATACATCACCAGGGCGAACACCACGAGCTGGATGACGACCGGGGTCACCACGCCGAGGCGCGCCCCGGCGTAGGTGCCGGCCACGCCGAACAGGCCGAACACCGCCGCCACCGACACATCCACATTGCCGCGCTTCCAGTTGTCCAGCGCGGCGATCGTTGCCGTCACCGCGACGATGCCCAGGCTCATGGCGATGGCCGACTTGGGCGCGACGTCGAGCAGATAGAGCAGCGCCGGGGTGGCGATGATCGAGCCGCCGCTGCCGAACAGGCCCAGCACGATGCCGGTGGCCATGCCGGCGAGGATCACAAGGATGTCCATGTCAACTCCCGGTCAAATCAATATCAGCGCCCGGCGGGCCGGCTGGCGCGCGCGTGGGCCTCGAAGCCGCCCTTGGCCTTCCAGCCTTCGATGCCATCCTGCAGCACCTTGACATTGTCGTGGCCGAGCAGGCGCAGGGCGAACACCGCCTGCGCGGACAGCGAGCCGGAATTGCAGTACATCACCACCATGCGGTCTTTCGGCAATTCGGCGCGGCGTGCCACCGCCTGCCGCCACTCGATGTTGACCGCGCGGGGAATGTGTTCTTTGGCGAACTGGTCGGCGTCGCGCGCATCGACGATGAAGACCTTGTTCCAGTCGTCCTTCGGGATCTGCTCCGGCCAGATCAGGCTGCTGCTGTATTCGGCGAAGTCCATGTATCCGGAAAGCGCATCGACGACGGCGGGGCTGTCTTCCGCATGAGCCGGCGCGGCCAGCAGGGCGAAGCCGGCAAACAGTGAAATCAGGGTTTTGTTCATGGTGGTTCCTCGGCGACAAAGGGTTAGGGAAAAATTCAGGATTCGGCCAGCGGCAAACCCGCCGCCTGCCATTCAGGCGTGCCGTCGGCGATCTTCTGCGCGCGGTAGCCGTGCGCCTTCAGCAGCGCCACGGCCTCGGCGGACATCATGCAGAAGGGGCCGCGGCAATAGGCGACGATTTCCTTGTCGGCGGGCAGCTCCCTGATTCGCTGAAGGATCTCGTCGAGCGGCATCGAGCGCGCAAACGGCAGGTGGCCGCTGGCGTATTCGTCAGACGGGCGCACGTCGATCACCACCACGTCGCCGCGCCGCGCCTTCTCCATCAGCGAGCGCCGCGTTTCGGCATTGAGATTTTCCGGCGCGGCGAAAATCCGGTCCATCGCCACCTTGAGTTCGACCAGGTGCTCTTCGGCCACCGTGCGCAGGTTGACCCATAGCGCACTCACGTCGTTGCCGGACAGGCGATAGGCGATGAAGCGCCCGTCGCGCTGCGCCTCGACCAGCCGCGCCGCCTTCAGCACCTTGAGGTGCGCGCTCGCCAGCTTGATGTCGATTCGGGCTTCGGCGGCCAGGGCTTCAACGGTTTTCTCGCCCTGCGCCAGAATTTCCAGCAATTCCAGCCGCTTGGGGCTGGAGACTGCCTTGCCGATGCGGGCGACCTGTTCGTAGAGCAGATCCTTGGTGTGTCGTTTGATCATGCTTCACATATTCTAACGATTATTAGAATATGTCAACCGACACAAAACAACCATGCTTGATCTCGTTGATGTTTGCCTGCTTGTTAGCGTGAAAGCTGCGTTGGGAGCGGCCCGGCTAGCCGCGGTAGATGCAGCCAGAATCGTGCGTTTCCATCACGCTCACCTGCGACAAGCCGGGCAGACCAGGTTTGATCTGCTGCCACAGCCACACGGCCACGTTTTCGCTGGTGGGGTTTTCCAGCCCCGCGATGTCGTTGAGGGTGCGATGATCGAGCGCTGCGTGAACGGGCCGCCAGGCCGCCTCGATGTCGGCGAAATCGAGCACCCAGCCAAGCGCCGGATCGACTTCGCCGCTGACGGTGAGTTCGACCCGGAACGAATGACCGTGCAGGCGCGAGCAGGGATGGGATTCGGGCAGCGCAGGCAGGCGGCGCGCGCATTGCAGGTGAAAGATGCGGAAGACGTCCATGCGGCATTCTCGCGCAAGTCGCAGGTGCTGACCATGGCGGCAGGGTAGCGGTATTTATGCGATCGGTGGTCCGCAGTCCCGGCAATATCCTTGCAGCCTAAGAAAACCAGCGCAGGAAGGCCGCCGCCGTCAGGGCCGTGGCGCCCAGCGCGGCCAGGCTCAGGAAGGTGCGCTTCACGCGCACGCGATCCCATTCCCGGCCGCGGATGAGATAGAAGGCCGCCAGCAGGAATCCCGCCGCCGCCGCCGCTACTTTGACGGCGAGGGCTGCCATGGCAATGCTGCTCAGGTCCGGCGTCTCGCCGTAGTAGTAGAGGCTGGTGAGGCCGAACAGCCCGCCGCTGGCGATTTGCGCGCCCCAGGCAACGAGGATCAGCCAGGCGAAGCTGCGCCCGTTTTCCAGCCTGGATGCGGGCCACAGCGCGAACACCGCACCGCCGAGCACGGCAGCCGCGCCGAAGTTATGCACCACCTGGGTCAGGGCGTAGGCGAGGTTTTCCGCCCCCATGGCCTATTTCACCGTGACCTTGACGCACTGCTCGATGCCAACCGGCACGTGGGCCTTGTTCACCACCTTGACGCAGAGATTGCGCGCGCCGGATGACAGGCTTTCCAGCAAATAGCTGCCCTTGAGCTTGCGTAATATCCCGACTTCCCGGTTGTCGACGTAGACGTGGACGTGATCCCCGCGCGGGCCGGGATCCACTTCATAGACCAGACGGTTCTCGTCCATCGCGTCGAGAATGGCGCCGTCTGCCGGGGACGTGATCAGTACCTTGCCCTGGGCCAGGCCGGTTGCTGGAAAGGCCAGAAAGAGCCCGAGCGCGAGCGTGGCGAGGAAATGTTTTCTGTGCATGATGACCTCCTTCCCGATGGTGAAACTCATGAACAACCTCAAAGTGCGAGATGCCTGGAGTAGGGTGCACTCCGTGCACCTTCAGACGTCAATCGGTGCACAGAGTGCACCCGCGCTATTCAGGAACAAGCGAGTTTCCTTTTATAGCCAGTCGAACCGCACAAAGCAAAGCGCCTTTGCAAGCCGGTCGCCATTCAACCCAGTGCGCGGATCGACTGCATCGGCGGCACCCGGGTGATATGCCGCGTGGTGAGCCAGCCGCTCATGCCGACCAGCAGCGCGCCGGCCAGCGGCAGCGCAAGCCACAGCCAGGGGTGCGGGCGCAGCGGCAGGTCGAACAGGCGATCGGCGATCAGCGCCATGGCGAGTTCGGCGCAGGCGCTGGCGAGCAATCCGGCCAGCAGTCCGAGGGCGATGAATTCGCTCCACAACCCCTTGGCCAGATAGGCGCGCTGGGCGCCGAGGGTGCGCAGCAGCACCGCTTCCTGCTGCCGCGCGTCGAGGCTGGCCAGCAGCGTGGCGACGACAACGGCCATGCCGGCAGCAAGCAAAAAGCCCAGCAGCAGCTGGATGGCGCCGATGATCTGCGCGAACACGGCTTCGATGTTGGCGATGAGCTTGTCGAGCGCGAGCACGGTGATGCCGGGGAAGGCCTTGACGAAGCCGGGTAGCACGCCGGTGGCGTCGGGCGGCACGTAGACGCTGGCAATGGAACTGGCGGGCAGGGCGTCGAGCAGGCCGGGAGCGAAGATGACGAAGAAATTGGGTTGCATCGAGTCCCACTTCACGCTACGGATGCTGGTGATGCGCGCGGCGAGCGTCTGGTCGCCGATCTGGAAACCGAGCGTGTCGCCGATTGCAAGATTGAGCCGCTCCGCCATCCCGGATTCGACCGATAGTGCTGCGGAAGGGTCGCTACCGGCGCTGCGCTCGCCGTGCCACCGCCCGGCCAGCACGACATTGTTGGCGGGCAGGGTGGCGGTCCAGGTGAGGTTGAGTTCGCGCCGCAGGGTGTTGCTGTCGCGCGCGTCCTCGGGCAGCGTCTCGGCGATGGGGGTGCCGTTCTTGCTGACCAGGCGACCGCGCACCATGGGGTAGAGCGCGGAGGCCTTGAGGCGATGCTGCGACAGATACGCGGCCACCGCCTGCTGCTGGTGCGGCGCGATGTTCACCAGGAAGTGGTTGGGGGCTTGCGGCGGCAGTTGCTGCTGCCAGCCGGCGATGAGATCGCTGCGCACCAGCGCCAGCAGGGCCACCAGGAACAGTGCGAGGGTGAAGGCGCCGAGCTGCAGGGTGCTGTCGAAGCGGTGGCGCAGTAGCTGCGCGAGACCGAAGCGCAGCGGGCCATGGGCCATGCGCTGGACGCCGCGGCCGGCCACCAGCGCCAGCCGCGCCAGCAGGATCAGCACGCCGACCAGCGCGGTCAGCGCGCCGACAAAGACACCGACCAGTTTGACGTCGCCCGCATACCAGGCAATCAGCCCCAGCAGCGCCGATCCGCTGATCGCGGCGCCGAGCCACGCCGCCACTGGCAGCGGCGGCAGATCGCGCCGCAACACGCGCAGCGGCGGCACCCGGATCAGGCGCATCAGCGCCGGCAGGGCGGCGCCCGCCAGTGCCAACAGGCCGCTGGCGACGGCGACGCCCACCGGCGCCAGGCCAAGCGACGGCAGGCGGGTGACGGCGTCGGGCAGAATCAGCCCCGCCAGCGCCTGTTGCATCAGCGCGCCGATCGCCACGCCGGCGAGGCTGCCCAGCAGCCCCAGCGTCAGCAGCTGGACGGCGTAAAGCGTGCGCAGCTGCGCGGTGGTGGCGCCGAAGCAGCGCAAGAGCGCGGCCTGGTCGTAATGGCGCAGCGCGTGGTGGTGGGCGGCGATGGCGATTGCGGCCACCGACAGCAAGAGGCTGATCAAGGCGGTGAGCTGGATGTAGCGGTCGGCATTGGCGAAGGCGCCGCGCAGGGTTTCGACGCCTTCGCGCGAACCGATGAGGCGCTGGGTGCTGTCGAGCGTCGGCTTCAACGCAGCGCCGAATACGACGAGTCGATCGGGCTCGCCCGCAAACTGATACAGGTAGGTGAGGCGGCTGCCGGGCTGCAGCACGCGGGTTCGTTCGACTTCGTCGGCGCGCAGGAACACGCGTGGGGCGAGGCCGAACACGTTGCCGAGCTGGCCCGGTTCTTCGGCCACGATACCGGCGATGCGAAAGCTGGCTTCGCCGATCCGCA
Source organism: Thiobacillus sp. (assembly GCA_021166845.1). Taxonomy (GTDB): domain Bacteria; phylum Pseudomonadota; class Gammaproteobacteria; order Burkholderiales; family Thiobacillaceae; genus Thiobacillus. The sequence goes on along the minus strand of JAJPEP010000008.1, from coordinate 3,098 downwards.
CACTGTCGCCGACGCCGGCGGACAACAGCGGCAGCAGCGACGGCTCGACGTAAATCGCGCCAGGCGGCGGCTGCGCCGGACGCGGGACGCCAGGTTCAAACGGGCGGTCGGCGATGCGCACCACGCCGCGCACCGGATAGGATGCGTCGACCGCGCGCAGGGTGGCAAGCTGGAAGGCGTCGCCACGGCTCACCATGCTGGCGAATTCGAGCGCCTGGCTGGTTGCCAGCGCGGGCGCGCTGTTTTCAACAGGAAGGCTAGGCCAGTCCGCGATCGGTCGCGGGCTGGTGACGAGCAGATCGGCGCCGAGAAAGTCGGCGCCTTGTTCGCTCATCGCGCGCTTGAGGCGGTCGCCCAGAAAGCCTGTGGTGGACACGCTGCCGACGCCGATGATCAGCGCCAGCAGCAGCACCCTCCATTCGCCGCTGGCGCGTTCGCGCCGCAGCAGCCACAGGCCGAGCCGCAGGAAGATCATGCGAGCGCCGCTTCGCACACGCGGCCGGCGACCAGGTGCAGCCGGCGCTGGCAGCGCGCCGCCAGCGCCTCGTCGTGGGTGACCAGGATCAGGGTGGTGCGGGCGGAGGCGTTGAGTTCGAACAGGAGTTCGATGATGCGCGCGCCGGTTTCGGCGTCGAGGTTGCCGGTGGGTTCGTCGGCGAACACGATTTCGGGATCGGTGGCGAAGGCGCGCGCGAGGGCGACGCGCTGCTGCTCGCCGCCTGACAGCTGGCGCGGCGTGTGCGCCGCGCGTGCGGCGAGGTCGACACGATCAAGCCAGTGGGCCGCGCGTTGGTGCGCATCGGCGCGGCCGGTCAGCTCCAGCGGCAGCAGGATATTCTCCAGTGCGGTGAGCGCGGGCAGCAACTGGAACGACTGGAACACGAAGCCGATACGGCCTGCGCGCAGACGCGCACGAGCGTCTTCATCCAGGTCGCCGAGGCGCTGGCCGAGCAGAAATATTTCGCCCGAGGATGGCTGGTCGAGCCCCGCCAGCAGGCCCAGCAGGGTGGATTTTCCCGAGCCGGAGGCGCCGGTGATCGCCAGTGTTTCGCCCGCTTTGACCGCAAGCTCGACTTCGCTCAGGATGGCAAGCGTTCCATCGGCGGTGGCCACGCGTTGCGACAGGGCGTGGGCGAGGACGGCATGCGGTTGCAGTGCGTCGCTTGGTCCGGCGGGGAACTGGGCGCTGTCTGGGGGCGTCATTGAGGTGGGTTCGGATTAAGGTGAGTGAATGAATTATCGCGTATGGATGTTGCTGCTGCTGTGGTTGCCGGGTTGGGCGCTGGCCAACCCGTGCACTGTGTTGATTGTCGGCGACAGCTTGAGTTCCGGCTACGGCCTCGCAGCGGGGAAGAGCTGGGTCGACCTGCTCGATGCGCGCCTGAAGAAGGCCGCGCTGCCGCAAAAAAATCAGCGGTGGCGCGTAATCAACGCCAGCGTGAGCGGCGACACCACGCAGAACGGCCTGCAGCGCCTGAAGCCCGCGCTCGATCGACAGCGCCCGCAAGGCGTGCTGATCGCACTCGGCGGCAATGACGCCTTGCGCGGCACGCCGCCGGCGGCGATCAAGCAGAATCTGGTCGCCATGATCCGCCAGGCCAGGGCGTCGGGCGCCTGGGTGGTTCTGCTGGATGCGCCGGTGCTGCCGAATTACGGCAAGCCGTATGCCGATGCGGTGGCGAAGCTGTATGTCGACGTGGCGCGCGCGGAGAAAATCGTGCGCGTGCCGTGTTTCGTCTGCGGCGTGGCGACCGCGCCCGGCATGATGCAGGCCGATGGCATCCATCCCAACGAAAAGGCCCAGCCCCGGATGCTCGACGCCGTGTGGCCGTACATCCAGCCGATGCTGCGTTGCCCGGTGAAAAAGCCATGAGCGGGGCAGCCTGCCCGTGCGGATCGGGACGCGTGCTCGAAGCCTGCTGCGGGAGATTCCATGCCGGCACGCCGGCCCCGGATGCCGAGGCCCTGATGCGCTCGCGCTACAGCGCCTATGTGCTGGGACTGGAGGACTATCTGCTGGCGACCTGGCACCCGGCGACCCGCCCCGCTGCGCTTGAACTCGACGCCACGCCGCGTCCGCAATGGCTGGGGCTGGCGGTGAAGTCGCACGCGCCGCTCGTCGCGCGCCAGGCGACGGTCGAATTCGTCGCCCGCTACAAGCTCAATGGCCGCGCGCTCAGGCTGCACGAAACCAGCCGCTTCGAGCACGTGGACGGGCGCTGGCTGTATGTCGGCGGCGAGATCCGGGAATGAACGGGATGCACGCAAAATGAACCAGGCCCGCTTGCGCGGGCCTGGTTCATTCGTGCGAATAGATGGGGTGGACGATGGGGCTCGAACCCACGACAACAGGAATCACAATCCGAAAATGCAGTTATTTGAAAAGTGAATATATACAACAAGATATAATTAATAGTATGATGAATGTTCATTTATGGGGACAAAATGGGGACAGTGAGGAATGGCATCTTTTTTGCAGAGAAAAAATAAATGGTGGCAGGCAAAGATCAGACGTAAAGGCTACCCGATACAGTCCGAAACCTTTCAGAAAAAGGAGGATGCTGAAAAATGGGCAAGGGATATCGAAAACAAGATGGATCGCGGTGTTTTCGTTTCGCGGGCTGAAGCCGAATCAACGACCTTGTGCGAGGCTTTGGAAAGATACGAGCGTGAAGTTACTCCGCGAAAAAAAGGTGCGGAACAGGAGCGGTATCGAATTCGTTTTTTGATGAAGCATACGCTGGCCACTCGTTATCTGGCATTGATCCGTGGCCAGGAGATAGCTAAGTTCAGAGATGAATTGCTGGATGAGAAATTGGCTCCATCCACAGTGATGAAATACTTGGCCATACTGTCGCATCTATACGAGACTGCCACGAAGGAATGGGCAATCGAAGTCGATAATCCAGTTAAGAAGATAAATAAACCGAAAGTCGACAACGCTAGAGTTAGGCGCCTTTCAAAAGAGGAAGAAAAATTCTTGTTTGCTGCGCTTGACGACCCTGGTGATTCGGTTAAAACCTTAAAGGTTGATCGACGTAACGTCTGGACGCCAAAAGTTGTGAGATTCGCGCTTGAGTCAGCCATGCGGCAGGCTG
>JAJPEP010000004.1 GCA_021166845.1 Thiobacillus sp. | reverse complement strand
GCCTACATCGAGAACGAAGTGATCAAGTTCGCCGAGGAGTCGCCCGAACCGCGCGTCGAGGATCTCGAGAAATACGTTCTCGCCGACCGTGACACCCAGCTCCCGTGGCTCACGGGCAAGGCCGCTTAAGGTTTAAGGAATAAACAGCATGGCAAACATCATGTACTGGGAAGCGATCCAGCGCGCCCACGACGAAGAAATGGCGCGTGACCCGCTGGTCATCTGCATGGGCGAAGACATCGGCGTCGCCGGCGGCACCTACAAGGCGACCAAGGGCCTGTACGAGAAGTACGGCCCGCTGCGCGTGATGGACACGCCGATCTCCGAGGGCGGCTTCACCGGCCTCGCGATCGGCGCCTCCTTCCTCGGCGTGCGCCCCATCGTCGAGATCATGTCGGTCAACTTCGCCTGGCTGGCGATGGACCAGATGTTCAACTCCGCCGCCAAGGTGCGCTACATGTCGGGCGGCCAGCTGACCGCGCCGTGCGTGTTCCGCTCCGCCGGCGGCGCGGCCCACCAGCTCGGCGCGCAGCATTCGGCGCGCATGGAGAAGGTGTTCATGGGCATCGCCGGCCTGCGCGTGGTGACGCCGTCCAATCCCAGGCAGGCCTATGGCCTCTTGAAGTCGGCGATCCGCTGCGACGACCCGGTGTTCATCAACGAACACGAGCTCATGTACAACATGAAGGGCGAAGTGCCCGACGGCGAATACTTCCACCCGCTGGAAGGCTCCGAAGTTGCGCGCGCCGGCACCGACGTCAGCCTCTTCGGCTATAACATCTCGGTGCACTGGTGCTTGAAGGCCGCCGAAATCCTCGACAAGCAGTACGGCATCTCGGCTGAAGTCGTCGACATGTACTCGCTGTCGCCGCTGGATCGCGCAGGCATCCGCAAATCGGTGACCAAGACCCACCGCGCCGTCATCGCCGAAGAAGACGAAGCGCCGGTCGGCGTCGGCTCCGAAGTCATCACCATCATCAACGAGGAATGCTTCTTCGAACTGGATGCCGCCCCGGTGCGCGTCCACTCGGCGCTGGTGCCGCAGCCCTACAACCACACGCTCGAAAAAGCGGCGATCCCGGATCACGAGGACGTGGTGAAGGCCGTTCTGAAGCTGTTCGGAAAAGCTTGAGGGATCAGGGGTCAGGATTCAGGGGTCAGGGCGTGAATAACTACCGTGATCTGAAAGTCTGGCAGATGGCAATGGAACTGACTGAAAATATCTACCGAACTACTGAATCCTTCCCTTCCCGGGAAATCTATGCGCTGGCCAATCAACTCCAGCGTGCTGCTGTTTCCATCCCTTCCAATATTGCCGAAGGTCACGCAAGAAATTCGACAAAGGATTACTTGCGTTTTCTATCGATTTCGCAGGGTTCGCTGGCTGAAGCAGAAACACAGCTCGAACTCGCGCACCGGCTGGGTTACATCCCGCAAGCCGTGTTGCTTTGTCTGCTTGAGCAGACCAACGAGATTGGCCGTATGTTGCACGGTCTGAGAAGCGCTCTAACCGCCAAACTATCGCCAACCCCCTGACCCCTGAATCCTGATCCCTGAATCCTATGAATCATTACGCCATTACGATGCCGCAGCTCTCGGACACCATGACCGAGGGCGTGGTCGTCACCTGGGAAAAGCAGGCCGGCGACCGCGTCGAGCGCGGCGACATCGTCGCCACGGTCGAGACCGACAAGGCCATCATGGACGTCGAAGTGTTCAAGGCCGGTTATCTGGCCGGGCCGCTGGCCGAGGTCGGCGCGACCATCGCCGTTGGCGCGGCGCTCGGCTACATCACCGACACCGCGGGCGACGTGGCGATCGCCGCCGGCGAAGTGGTGGAAGAAAAAGCGCAGACCGAAATGATTCCGCACCACGCCGGCACGCCGGTGGTGATGCCGCAGCTGTCGGACACCATGACCGAAGGCATCGTCGTCACCTGGGAAAAGCAGCCGGGCGATGCGATCAAGCGCGGCGACATCGTCGCCACGGTCGAGACCGACAAGGCCATCATGGATGTCGAGGTGTTCCAGGACGGCTTCCTCTCCGGGCCGATCGCCGACGTCGGCAGCGTGGTCGAGGTCGGCCATCCGATGGCTTTCATCGTCGACGACGCAGCGAAAGCCAACGACACCGGCGTGACGATTTCCGCCGAGCACAAGGTCAAGGACACGCACAAGGTCGCACCGCCGGCGGCCGACCGGCCGGCCCACCTTCCGATTCCCAAGGCCGCACCCACGCAGGTGGCCGCCGCCGGCGCGATGCCGCCGGTCGCGCGCCCTGAGGGCCGCCAGGCCAGCCCCTACGCGCGCAAGGTGGCGGCGCAGCTGGGCGTGAACCTCACCGGCCTGGCCGGCACCGGCCCCTCCGGCGTGATCGTCGCCGCAGACGTGGCGCGCGCACGGCCCAGCATGGCGGAAGTCGCGCACTCGCTGCCGCAGGTCGACGTGCCGGGCCAGGGCCGCAAGATGACCTCGATGGAAAAGGCCGTCGCCCACGCGATGACCGCCTCGCTCACCTTGCCGACCTTCAACGTCACGATGAACATCGACACCGCCGCGCTGACCGCCGCCGCCAAGGCGAAGAAGGTCTCGGTGACGGTGGCGATCGCCAAGGCCTGCTCGGTGGCGATGGCGAAATTCCCGCGCATGAACTGGGCCTACCAGCCGGTCGACAAGCTGGTCGAACGCGCGAACCACGACTTTGGCATCGCCGTGATGTCGAACGACGGCGGCCTGGTGGTGCCGATCCTGCACGGCATCGAGAAGAAGCCGCTGGAGGCGCTGCAGGCCGACTGGACCGGCCTGGTCGAGCGCGCCCGCGTGCGCAAGCTGGCGCCGGCCGAGTATTCCAACCCCACTTTCACCATTTCCAACATGGGCATGCTGGGCGTGTCGCACTTCACCGCGATCCCCACCCCCGGCATTTCCGCGATCCTGGCGATCGCCGCCAATGGCCCGCAGGGCACACCCTTTACCATCACCGGCGACCACCGCGTGCTGAACGGCGCGGACGTGGCGCTGTATCTGGCCGCGCTGAAGCAGACCATCGAAACGCCGGAAGGCTGGATTCAGGAGTCCGGGGGCAGGGGTCAGGAAACGGCGGCTGAGACGGCCGCCACGTCTTCCACCCATGCTGCCCCCGTTTCGCCGATTCCAGAAGGCAATTGGGACTTCCCGGTGGTGGTGGTCGGCGGCGGCCCCGGCGGCGAGGACTGCGCGCGCGATCTCGCCGACCACGGCGTCAAGGTCATGATGGTCAACAACGAACCCTTCCCCGGCGGCGAATGCCTGTGGCGCGGCTGCATCCCGTCCAAGGCCTGGCGCGCCGCGGCGGACGTCATCCGCAACCGCGCGCACGACGCCGAGATAGGCGTCGACGGCACCAACACGCCCAAGCTCAACTGGGAACAGGTCGAGAAGCACCGCCGTTGGGTGCAGACGAGCCGCGGCGAAATGGCGCTCAAGGCCGACAAGGGCATGAAGATCGACGTGCGCGAAGGCTACGGCGAATTCATCGACGCCCACACGCTGAAGATCACCCCGGTCGAGGGCGAGCCCTACACCGTCAGCTTCGGCGCCGCGGTCATCGCCACCGGCGCCCCCGCCTTCGTGCCGCCGATTCCCGGCGCGCGCGAGAATCTGACGACCGGCGGCGTGCTCACCTCCGACACCATCTGGAACCTCGCCAAGCCGCCGAAGAAACTCGGCATCGTCGGCGGCGGCGTCATCGGCGTGGAAATGGCGCAGATCTTCCGCGACTTCGGCACCGAGGTGCTGATGCTGGAGCGCCACGACCGCATCCTCGCCGAAATCGAGGAGGAAATCGGCAAAGTCCTGATCGCCTCGCTGGAGAAGGAAATCACCGTCGTCACCAGCGCCGACATCAAGGAAGCGAGCGGCAAGCCGGGCAAGATGAAGCTGCGCTACGCAAATAAGGAAGGCGTCGAGTCCACCTTCGACTGCGACGTCATCCTGATGGCCACCGGCAAGCGCCCCGACACCAGCAGGCTTGGCCTCGACAAGGTCGGTGTCGAGCTCGACGGGGCGGCGATCAAGGTCAACGCGCGCTGCCAGACCAGCGCCCCGCATATCTACGCGGTCGGCGACGTCATCGGCGGCTACATGCTCGCCCACACCGCGGCGACGCAGGGCCGCGTCGCCGCGTCCAACCTGCTCGGCCATGGCGGCGAGTACGACCAGGACCGCGACTGCGCCGTCACCTTCTCGCGCCCGCAGGCCGGCTTCGTCGGCTTGTCCGTCGCGCAGGCCAAGGCCAAGGGCGTCGACGCGGTCGAGGCCAAGATGCCGATGAGCATCGACGCCAAGGCGATGATCACCGGCGAGACCGAAGGCATGATCAAGCTCGTCGCCGACAAGGCCAGCGGCCGCATCATCGGCGTGCACTTCCTCGCCGACCACACCGACACCCTGATCGGCACCGGCGTGATGATGGTGGCGGGCGAGATGACCCTGACCCAGGTCGCCAAGGCGATCTTCCCGCATCCGACGCAGACCGAACTGTTCGGCGAACTGGCGCGGCGCTTGTTGAATCGCCTGCGGCGGACGGCGAAGAAGTAATTTCGTTGCCGCAAATGACTTGGGCCGCGAAAGCGGCCCAAGTCATTTTGGAAAACGTCTTTTCAGCAAAACGGCCCGCTCCGCCGCGCAGCCCAGTCCCACCGGACCCAGCCCGGCTAGCATCATGTAAGAATTCCGACGCATTTCGCCTGGCTTCCGTGGATCACCGAAGCTCCCTCCGGGCGACTTGGGAAAATGGAAATTGACTTCCATGCCCCATGAGACTACATTTTTCAAGTCATTTCTCTTATTGAGAACGCAAATGCAGGTATCAATCCGCGAATTGAAGGCACACCTCTCAAACTATCTGGCGCAGGCACGTCAGGGCGTAGCGCTGGAAATCACCTCTCACCGCCGGGTTGTCGCCCGCGTGACCGGAGTACCCGAATCCGCCTCGCCGGTTCTCGGCGCGCTGATTGCGCGCGGGGGGGCACAGTGGGGTGGCGGCAAGCCGCAGGGCGCGCATATCGCGCTGACGCCCGGCGGCTCCCTGGTGTCGCGCATGGTGCTGGACGATCGCGGGTGATCCTGTTTCTCGACACTTCAGCGCTGGTCAAGTTTTACATCGTTGAAACGGACAGTCCGACCGTCCACGCGGCGGTAACACAGGCAGAGACCGTCGCGGTGTGCCGCATCGCCTGGGCGGAAGCGTGCGCAGCGCTGGCGCGGCGCGCACGCGAAGTGCCTGCGGACGAAGCCGCCACCATCGCTGCGCACCAGGCGCTCATGCAAGACTGGCCGCATTTTTTCATCGTGGAAGTCACGCAGGCAGTGGTCGAGCGCGCGTGCGAATTTGCCGAGACCTTCGCGCTGCGCGGTTACGACAGCGTGCAACTTGCCGCCGCCAGCGAGCTGCTGGTCGCCGCACCTGGGGAGGTGAGATTCGCTTGCTTCGACAACCGGCTTAACAAGGCCGCCAAGGTGTTGGGGTTCGACCTGCCCTGATCCCTGTCGCGTGTTCAAAGCTTGCCGCTGGCAGCAAACAGGCCACCATCCAGCAACCACTTTCGATTAGATCGAACAGTGAATTTGCCCTAATTCTGACCCTGTCTATTTCAAGCGTGTAAAGGGTTTACCATAAATCACCCCTTCATCGTCCCTGACTACCACGTTTGGCGCGTTCATCACGTCCACCGCGATTCCCTTGCGCGTCGGATCCGATACCCTGACGGGCTTCAAAACCGATGCCGTAGCGGCTACCACCACGCAGCACGACTTCCTTTACGCCGGGGTTCCCATCTGAATACTCGACCCCAGCCGCATCGGATGAATGCGATTCAGCAACCGATGTCGGGGTGCCCCGATTGTCCGATGCTGCTTGGGCGGTCATGGCGAACATGCAAGCAAAAGAAATGAATTGCATGGAGATGAAACGCATGGCATTTTGATTCCATTGGGTTGAAACGAAGGGTGACGCCTAAGCGTTGCCCGGTTTTTTCGCAGCCGTTACAGCTTGTTTCAGGCTGTTTCACGTCCATGCGATTGTCGTGCCTATATCCCGTCCGTCAGACTCACGCCGATACCAAGGGATTGCTGGCTGTGGTTGTAGTCGATGAGCGATTCGCCATAGCCGTTAAAGTACTGGACATAACCTCGCAGCCGTCCATTGAGCGCGAAGCTCCAGTCCACCTGCACCGCGCCCCGGTTGGATGCGCTTTTCAGGTTGTTGCGCAGCAAGATCGAATAGGCGTTTCCACCATTCCGGTAGGTTGCCCGCAGATCGCCGTTGCCCAGGTAGTCCTCGATATCGGGGTTGTCGTCGTCCGCGGCATCCTCCGGAATCCGCACCCACGGCCTGACCTGCAACGTGAAATTGCCGCGTTCGAATCCCAACTGCGCATACACCCGGTTCCAGCTGCGCGACAAGCCTTCCGATCGGCCATTGGACTGATGCACCAGACCCAGGTTGACAAAGCGCCCTCTTAAACCAGCAAGGTTGTAGTCGGTGCGAAACACCAGCATCGCCTCCGGTTCATAATTTGTCTCGCGAAAAGACGCGGAAATGCTGCTGTTGTAAGCCTGCCAGTAGGAAGTCCCGGTGAACCCCACCCATAAATCAACATTGTCATTAAACACACCTTCAACCGCTTTGGCCTTGAAGCTCAATTGCAGCTTGGCCTCAACCGGATCCAGACCTTGATCGGATTGCAGCAAGCTCCCCTGCAGCGGGGTGTTGTTGGGCGAGTCGCTGTATTTGACCGGGAGGAAGAAATTGGCATGGTGCGGCGTGAGCAGAAAGCTGCCCCGCTTGGCTTCGTTGTCCAGTTCCCAGTGGCGCGACAATGCCGAAATCGTGCCCGGTTCAGCGGCGGCCTGCTGCTGTGCCATTGCCTGCGGCGCGGGCTGCGATGGGGGCTTCAGCTGTTCCGCCAGCCGGTCGTAGCAAGCCAGCCGCTCGGCATCCTGCCTGATGGCCGAGCACGTTTCGAGGCAGGCTGCCTGAGCGGCGCCTGCCTGCACGACGCCCCACAGCATAATTACCGCGGTGCCGCTGAAGCGGCGCTGGGTCTGTTTCATTATTAGCTCCCCTTGTTGCTCATTAACGTGAATGTCGCGCGAACGACTCATGATGCGTCCCTGCCATCGCTCCAGAGAATAAGCGGCAGCTCGATCGGCACGCTTGCCTGCGGGTGCCGTGGCACGACCCGCACGCTGTAGTCCTGAGCCGGCCGCTGCGCGTTCACCTGCGCGCAATAGAGATAGCCGTGGGTGGCGCCGCTGAGCGGCGTGGTCCGCTCCATCGGCATCATCGCGGGCTCGTCCGCGTCGCGCGGATCGGCATAGAGCTCGACCACGATGGCATCCGCATCGAGATCCCCCAGATAGACCTGGATACTGAACCGCCAGGCATCGCCCGCCGGCGTCGCCTCCGATCTCCCGAGGCGTATGTGCTCCCAGTATCGATGCAGCTCGGTCTCCCACGCGTGCAAGGCCCTGGCGACCGCGCCGCCGTTGGCGATGCGCTCACGATAAGCCCGCGCGGCGGGCAGATAACTTTGCTCGACATAATCGAGCAGCATGCGGTTGCTGCTGAACTGCGGCGCGAGCCTCGCCATGCTGGCGCGCATGCGCGCCACCCAGGCGCGCGGCACGCCGCCCGCGTCGCGATCGTAGAACGCCGGGACGATCTCGTGCTCGAGCAATGCATAGAGTTGCCCGGCTTCCACGGCATCCCACTCGGGCTCGCCGTGCTCGCGCCCGTCGCCCAGCGCCCAGCCCACATCGGCGCTGTAGGCCTCGGCCCACCAGCCGTCGAGTTCGGAAAGATTAAGACCGCCGTTCACCAATACCTTCATGCCGCTGGTGCCGCATGCCTCCCACGGGCGGCGCGGCGTGTTGACCCACACGTCCACGCCCTGCACCAGCTGCTGCGCGAGCGCGATGTCGTAGTCCTCCAGGAAAACCACATGTGCGCGGACGTCGGGGCGCTGGATGAACTCCGCCCAGGCGCGTATGAATTCCTTGCCCTGACGATCCTGTGGATGCGCCTTGCCGGCCACGATCAGTTGCACCGGGCGCCCGGGGTCGGTGAGCAGGCGTGCCAGGCGCTCGCGGTCGTGCAGCAACAGGTTGGGGCGCTTGTACTCGGTGAAACGGCGCGCGAAGCCCAGCGTCAGGGCGTTTGGATCAAGAACATCCTGCGCCTGGGCCAGGGTCTCCGTGCCGGCGCCGCGCTGTCCCAACTGCCGCACCAGGCGTGCGCGCGCGTAGTGCACGAGGTCGGCGCGCTCCGTGCCGCACACGGTCCACAATGTCTCATCGCTGAGCCGGGCGACGGCCTCGGTGTGCGTGTCCACTGTCACGCGCCACCGGTCTTTGCCGCAGGCCTCGGTCCAGAGGCGATCGGCCCAGGGGGAATCCCACGAGGGCACATGCACGCCGTTGGTGATGTGGCCGACCGGGACTTCCGGCAGCGGCCAGCGTGGGTACAGGTCGGAGAAAATCCGGCGGCTCACGTCGCCGTGCAAACGGCTGACGGCATTGATGCGGCCGCAGGTGCGCGCCGCGAGATACGCCATGTTGAACGGCTCATTGCCGTCGTGCGCGCGCCGGCGACCCAGCGCCAACAGCGCCGCGGGCTCCACGCCAAGCTGGGCGGCGTACGCGCCGCCGTATTCGTCGAGCAACGCGACCCGGTAGGTATCGAATCCCGCCGCCACGGGGGTATGGGTGGTAAAGACATTGCCGGCGCGCGTCGCCCACAGCGCCTCCCGGAACCCGACGCGGTGGCGCTGCATGTATGAGCGTGCGCGTTCGATGGTGACCATCGCCGCGTGCCCCTCGTTGAGATGGCACACGTCGGGATTCACGCCAACAAGCTCCAGCGCCCGCCAACCGCCGATCCCCAGCACCATTTCCTGAATGAGCCGCATCTCCTCGCCGCCGCCGTACAGTTTTCCGGTGATGCCCCGATCCGCAGGGCTGTTCATGGGATCGTTGCTGTCGAGAAGATACAGTGGTATGCGTCCGACCTGCGCCCGCCATACGCGCAATACCAGCGCCCGCCCCGGTAGATCCAGCGGCACGCTGAGCCGCGCGCCGTCGGCGTCGTACACCGGTGTGATCGGCAGGCTCGTGGGCACGTTGTGCGGATACAGTTCGAGCTGTACGCCATGGGCATCGAGCATCTGCCGGAAGTATCCCTCCTGGTAGAGAAGCCCGACGGCCACCAGCGGCACGCCCAGATCGCTCGCCGTTTTGAGGTGGTCGCCGGCCAGGATCCCAAGGCCGCCGGCATACAGCGGCAATGCTTCGGTCAGTCCATACTCCATACTGAAATAGGCGATCTGCAGGTCGTGACCGGCATGCGCATCATCGAACCAGGTGCGCCCAGTCAGGTACTCGCGGCGCGCCTGCATCAGGCGGCCCAGTTCGTCGCGAAACCCGGCGTCGGCGGTCAGTTGTTCGAGGCGGCTTTGCGACACACTCTGCAGGATCAGCCAGGGATTCCCGGTGAACTTCCAGATATCGGGTGCGAGCGCCTCCCACAGCCGGTCGGTCGCGTGATTCCATGTCCAGCGCAAGTCCAGGGCGAGGTCGGCGAGGTCGGCGAGGCCGTCCGGCAGCCGCCTCAGGAACGGATGTGTTTGCGGCGTCATGCTTTCGGCCCTCCCGGCCATTGCCAGTCGCGAATCTCGGGCATGTCCTCGCCGTAGCGGTGGATGTATTGCGTGTGCGCGTTGAGCTTGTCGCGCATGCGCTGCTTGATGTGCGCCGCCTGCGCCTGCAATTTCGGCACCCGGTTGGCCACATCCATCACCAGATGGAAGCGGTCGAGGGTGTTGAGCACCACCATGTCGAATGGCGTGGTCGTCGTGCCTTCTTCCTTGTAGCCGCGCACGTGCAGGTTGGCATGATTGGTGCGGCGGTAGGTGAGGCGGTGGATCAGCCACGGGTAGCCGTGGTAGGCGAAGATGATCGGCTTGTCGGTCGTAAACAGCGAGTCGAATTCCTTGCTTGCCAGTCCGTGCGGATGTTCCTCCTGCGGCTGCAGGGTCATCAGGTCGACCACGTTGATGAAGCGGATTTTCAGCTCCGGCGCGAGCTGGCGCAGGATGTCGATGGCCGCCAGCATTTCCAGCGTGGGCACGTCGCCCGCCGCCGCCAGCACCACGTCCGGTTCGCCGTCATGATCGTTGCAGGCCCATTCCCACAGGCCGATGCCGGCGCTGGCGTGGTTGATGGCGGCGTCCATGTCCAGCCATTGCTGCTCGGGCTGCTTGCCGGCGACGATGACGTTCACCAGATTGCGGCTCTTCAGGCAGCGGTCGGTGACATAGAGCAGGGTGTTGGCATCCGGCGGCAGATAGACGCGGATGATGTCGGCCTTCTTGTTCACCACATGGTCGATGAAGCCCGGATCCTGGTGCGAGAAGCCGTTGTGGTCCTGGCGCCAGACGTGCGAGGTGAGCAGGATGTTGAGCGAGGCGATCGGCCGGCGCCACGGGATGTCGCGACACACCTTGAGCCACTTGGCGTGCTGGTTGAACATGGAGTCGATGATGTGGATGAAGGCCTCGTAGCAGGAGAAAAAGCCGTGCCGGCCGGTCAGCAGGTAGCCTTCGAGCCAGCCCTGGCAGGCGTGTTCGGAGAGGATTTCCATCACCCGGCCATCAGGCGCGAGGTGGTCGTCGAAGTCAAAATGCTCGGCCATCCAGGCACGGTTCGTGACTTCGAACAGCGCCCCCAGGCGATTGGAAGCAGTCTCGTCCGGACCGAATACGCGGAAATTGTCGACGTTCTTCTGCATCACGTCGCGCAGGAACACGCCCATCGCGCGCGTGGTTTCGGCCAGTGTGGCGCCGGGCGCAGGAACGGATACCGCGTAGTCGCGGAAATCCGGCAGGCGCAGGTCGCGCAGCAGCGTCCCGCCGTTGGCGTGCGGATTGCCCCCCATGCGCCGCTCGCCGCTGGGAGCGAGTTCGGCCAGATCGGGTTTCAATCTGCCGTTGTCATCGAACAACTCCTCGGGCCGGTAGGAACGCATCCAGTCTTCCAGCAGCCGCATGTGCTCCGGTATTGCCATATCGGAAAACGGCACCTGGTGCGAGCGCCACGAACCTTCTGTTTGCTTGCCGTCCACTTGTTTCGGCCCGGTCCAGCCCTTGGGGCTACGCAGCACGATCATCGGCCAGAGTGGTCGGCTCACCTCTCCTCCTGCTCTTGCCTTGCGCTGGATCTCGCGTATCCCGGCGATGGCCTTATCGACGGTAGCGGCCATCAACTGATGCATGGCTTCAGGCTCGTCGCCTTCAACGAAATAAGGCTGGTAGCCATAGCCGGCAAACAGGCTTTCCAGCTCGGCGCGGGGGATGCGCGCGAGCACGGCGGGATTGGCGATCTTGTAGCCGTTCAGATGCAGAATCGGCAGCACCGCGCCGTCGCGCCGCGGATTGAGAAACTTGTTGGAATGCCAGGACGTGGCCAGCGGACCGGTTTCCGCCTCGCCGTCGCCGACAACGCAACAGGCGATGAGATCGGGATTGTCGAATACCGCGCCATAGGCATGGAACAGCGCATAGCCCAGTTCGCCGCCTTCGTTGATCGAACCGGGCGTCTCCGGCGCGGCATGGCTGGGTATGCCGCCGGGGAAGGAAAACTGCCGGAACATCCGCCGCATGCCCTCCTCGTCCTGCGACACATCGGGATACAGTTCGCTGTAGCTGCCTTCGAGCCAGGTGTTCGCCACCACCGCCGGACCGCCATGGCCAGGGCCGGCAACGAATATCATGCCGAGGTCCTGCTGCCGGATGACCCGGTTCATGTGCGCGTAGATGAAATTCAGCCCCGGCGTGGTGCCCCAGTGCCCGAGCAGGCGCGGCTTGATGTGCGCCCGTTCCAGCGGTGTTTTCAGCAGCGGATTGTCCAGCAGGTAAATCTGCCCGACGGAAAGATAGTTGGCGGCGCGCCAGTAAGCGTCCATTTTTTGCAGTTCCCCAGCGGACAGCGGACCTTTTTCCATCGCCGGTTGAGTCGTGATCTCGTTCATGGCTTGCCCTCCTTGCGAGCGTTTGTTTCACATAGATGTGTCACCGTCATGGCCTCTCGCGCGAGGATATCGGCTTCGTTCACGGGAATAACCCACACCTCGATGGTGCTGCCGATGCGGCTGATGCAGCCTTCAGTGCCGGCGGCGTCGCGGTTCTTTTGCGGATCGGGCGCGATGCCGCACCATTCCATTCCCGCCAGAATCGTTTCCCGCACCACGGCGGCATGCTCGCCCACGCCGCCACCGAACAGGATGGCATCGGCGCCGCCGAGCGCGGCGAGATAGGCGCCGATGTACTTGCGCGCGCGGTAGCAATAAAGCGCCACCGCCAGGCGTGCCGCGGGTTCGTTCGAGCCGAGCACGATACGCATGTCGCCGCTCACGCCGGAGACGCCGCGCAGGCCGGATTCCTCGTTGAGCAGCGTCTCCAGTCGCTGCGGCGTGAGTCCCGCGGTGCGCTCCAGGTAAATCAGCAGGCCCGGGTCCACGTCGCCGCTGCGCGTCGCCATCACCAGCCCCTCGACCGGCGAGAAGCCCATGGAGGTATCGACCGCCCGGCCGGCGCGCACCGCGGTGATCGAGCAGCCGGCGCCGAGCTGCAGCGAGATCGCGCGTCCGCCTTGCGGGGCGTCCGGCCGCAGTTGCCGCCAGCGCCGCCACATCGCCTCGTGCGCCAGCCCATGGAAACCGAAGCGCCGCAACCCATGCTCCGCCGCCAGCGCGCGCGGCAGCGCGTAGGTCCGCGCGACGTCCGGCAGCTCCGCGTAGAACGCGGTGTCGAACACCGCCACCTGCGGGATACCGGCGCCCAGCAGCGCGCGGCAGGCCCGCAACCAGGCGAGCGCCGGCGGATTGTGCAGCGGCGCGAGCGTGGACAGGCGTTCGATCTCCCACTCGACCTCGGCATCGACCACGCACGAGCGCACGAGTTTGTCGCCGCCGTGCACCACGCGGTGCGCCACGGCCACGATGTCGCCCAGGGCGTGTTGCCCGATGAAGGCGCGCAGCACGGCCGCTGCCCGCGCAGGCTCGGCATTGCCGTGATGGGAGGCGAGCAGGCGCTGCCCGCCCGCCTCGCGCGCGAAGGCCGCGAGGCGGATGGATGAACTCCCGGCGTTGACGGTCAAAAGCGTCATGTTTGGTCCTGCCTTGGTTTCCTGAGGATCACGATCGACCGCGCCTTCACCGTGTAGCGGGCCGTCGCCAAGGGCGGCTCACGACACGGTTCGCAGATGTCCTCCGGGCTGGGGAGGCTGGTGTCGACGACGCGTCGCCATTCCTCCGGGCGACCCTCCTGAAGCGTGAATTCGAGGTCCTGCCGCCAGGCATTGATCATGACGTAAAGATCATCATCGCCCTGGGACGCGCCGCGCAGAAAGAACGCCAGACTGTGGGAGGCATGCGAGCGATCGGCCTCGGGACCGGCGCCATGCCAGCGCACGTCTTCGCGCCAGAAACGGCTGCGTCCGAGCGACGGATGCGCCTTGCGGAACGCGATCATCCCCTTGAAAAACCGGAAAACCTCGCGGTTGCATTCCAGAAGATCCCAGTCCAGCCACGTGGTTTCATTGTCCTGGTTGTAGGGGTTGTTGTTGCCGTGCTGGGTATTCATGAACTCATCGCCGGCGCAGAACATCGGCGTGCCGTTGGCAAGAAACAGGAGGCAACAGAAATTCTTGACCTGGCGTGTGCGCAATGCGAGCACCTCCGGCGGAACGCCGCCGTCACCTTCCCAGCCGCAGTTCCAGCTCAGGTTGGAATCGGTTCCATCCGAGTTGCGATGACCGTTGGCCTCGTTGCGCTTGCCGTTATAGGACACCAGGTCATACAGGCAGAAGCCGTCGTGCGCTGTCACAAAGTTCACACTTTGATAGGCATGACAGGCCTCGGCGAGCGTGTCGGGGAAAAGGTCGTCGCTCCCGTAGAGCCGCGCCATCAGGGCATTGACCTTTCCGGCGTCGCCGCGCATAAACGACTTCACGTCGTCCCGAAACTTCCCGTTCCACTGCAACCACGTGATGCCCGGGAAACTCCGGCCCAACTGATAGCTGGAGAGATCCCACACTTCGGCGATAAGCCGTCTATCCGCAAAGAGGGGGTCGGCCGCGATCTCGAAGATGATCGGAGGATCATCGAGATTGACGGAGCCGTCGCTCCGTCGCGTGAGGAGCGAGGCCAGGTCGAAGCGGAAGCCGTCGACATGCATCTCCGTCACCCAGTAACGGAGGCTGTCGAGGATCAGCTTTCTCACGTAGCGGTTGGCGCAATGCAGCACGTTTCCGGTGCCCGCGTCATTGCGATACCGCGCCCGGTCGGCGTCGAGCAGATAGTAGGTACTGTTGTCGATGCCTCGATAGCTGTAGGTCGGCCCGTTCTCGTCCATTTCCGTCGTATGGCTGTAGGCCGCATCCAGAATTACTTCTATGTCCGCCGCATGCAAGGCCTTGACCATTTCCTTGAATTCGTCGATCACCCCGCCCAAATCCTGTCGGCTGCTGTAGGCATGGTGCGGGGCGAAGAAAGCGAGCGACATATAGCCCCAGTAATTGCCCTCCTGGGGATCGAACTGCTGCACCGGCAGCAATTCGACGACAGTGACGCCAAGCTCCTTGAGGTAGGGAATCTTGTCGATCAGGCCCGCATAGGTGCCGCGCCGCGCCGCGCCGACTCCGGCGTTCGGCCGCATGCTGAACCCGCGCACATGCAGCTCATAAATCACGCTATCCGAGTCGTGGACCGGCCGGCGGTCTCCGGTCCAGTCGAAGGCGGTGCGACCGAGGGGAAGGACGCCAAGCGGGGCCTTGCCGGCATTCGAGCCGGGATATCTCGCGGCCTCGCGGCTGAAGGCTGGCGGAAAGAATACCGCCGGCGCATACGGGTCCAGCAGAATTTTCCGGGAGTCGAACCGATGACCGGAAGCCGGGTCGAACGGCCCGTCGATGCTGTAGGCGTAGTACGCCGCCCCCTGGATTTCGGCAGCGGGAATCCGGCAATGCCAGATGCGTCCGGTCTTGTTCCTGAGATGGTCGAGCGAAAACCGGTGAAGAGGTTGGACCGGATCATTTTCCGAATACAACAGCAGGATGACCCGGGTCGCGGACTTTGAGTACAGGGAAAAATTGTACGCTTTCCCGGATTCGACCCAGCTTGCTCCGAAAGGAAAGGGGGTGCCCTCGATTACTATCCAGCGATCCATGATTTCTCATGCTCCACGCCAGCCCGCCCCATGCGGGCATGGACGGATCGATGACGGCCGGAGGATCGCATCATGATTAGCCGGCCGCCTGTTGAAACCGCGTTGCAACAAACCACAGCAGCCCGGCCTCCATCACCGCTCCGCATGGCAGGGGGCGCTCAGTTGCAGGACCTCGCCCATCCGGAGGACGCTGGCGGTGATCGTCTCACCGGGATCCACGCAACGGAGCTGCGCCTGAATCTGCCGGTAGGTTTCATCGCTCTGCACCAGGGTGATATCCATGACCGACAAGATAATGTCGCCGCCCAGCAAAAGCTCCTGTGCGCCAATGCGTGCCGGCATCGTGCCCGGGCGTAGCCCGAGGCGTGACGCCGGCGAGTTGTCGGCAACCTGTTCAACCAACACGCCGAACGGCTGTGGCAGGTTGAAAATTCCGGCAAGCGGTCCGGCGAGCGCACTCCCTTCGAATCCGGTCCAGAAGGCGTGCTCCTCGAGCAGCAGTTGCTTTGCCGTGTCCGAGGTCACCGCAAATCCCAAGCCCTCGAAACCGCCGGACTTCGAGAGGATATGGCTGACGATCCCGATCATCTCTCCCGCCATGTTGAACATGGGTCCGCCGGAGTTGCCCTGATTCACGGCTGCATCGGTTTGAAAAAGCTCCCCGGTCTCGAATCCGCCCATCACCACGTTCTGCCTGTGTCGCGCGCTGAGATGGCCGACCGTGAGAGTATGCGCGAGCCCGTAAGGTGCGCCCACGACAAACACCGGGTCGCCGATGCTCGCCCTGCTCGAGTCGCCGAGCTTCGCCACGACGGCGTCTTTCGGGACATGCTCGAGTTGAAGCAAGGCGACGTCGGCCAGTGGCGCGGAGGCGACGACATGCGCATCGATCACCTGTCCGCCCTGAAATTTCACCTTGATCACGCTCGCTGCCTGCACAAGGTGTGCCGCTGTCATGATCTTGCCGTCGGGCGAGATCAGCACGCCCGACCCGATGTTCCCGGAACTCGCCTGCTGCGGACCGCGGCTGCCCGTCAGGAGCATTGTCTGCTGGGTTTCGATGATGACGACCGCATCGCTCACCTGCCTGAAGCGATCGGCAACCTCACCGGATGCGGCCGTGCCGCATGTCGCCAGAAGAAACACGGCCAACAAGGCCTGTAAACGAATTCTCATGCTGGTTCCCTCACTGGGTTGCGGCCCAACGCCTAGGCGGGCGGCGCGCCCTTGTAGAAATCCTGCAGCACGGTAACCGCATCGTCCGCGCTGTCCACGATCGTGAAGAGATCAAGATCATGTCGGCTGATCAGCCCCTCTTCCACCAGGAATTCGAAGTCGATCGCCCGCCGCCAGAACCGCTCGCCGACCAGAACAATCGGCATCCGATCGACCTTGCCCGTCTGCACCAGCGTCAGCGTCTCGAAAAGCTCGTCGAGTGTTCCATAGCCGCCGGGAAAGGCCGCCAGTGCCTTGGCCCGCAACAGAAAATGCATCTTGCGCAGGCCGAAGTAGCGGAACTGGAAACACAGTTCCGGGCTGATGAACGGGTTGGGCGCCTGCTCGTGCGGCAGCGTGATATTGAGGCCGATGCTGCGCGCGCCGGCCTCGTAGGCCCCGCGATTTGCCGCCTCCATGATCCCCGGCCCGCCGCCGGTCACGACCACGAAATCGCGGCGTCGCTGCCGCTGGAAATGGCGCGAGATAATGTCGGCGAAACGTCGCGCCTCATCGTAGTAGCGCGCGTATTCCAGCTGCTTGCGGGCCCGAGCGATTTCTGTCCGCGGCGCCGGGGCGCCGGACTGCCCGCCGGCGCCCTGTTCCAGCGCTTCCAGCTGCGCCCGTGCCTGCGCCGGCGGTTGCAGACGCGCGCTGCCGAACACGACGATAGTGGAATGGATATTGTGCTGGCGCAGGTAGCGCTCGGGCTTCAACAGTTCCAGCTGCAGCCGTACCGGCCGCAGATCATCGCTGGTCAGGAAATCCGGGTCCTCATAGGCAAGCCGGTAGGAAGGGCTCTCGTTGATTGCCCGAACCAGTGCATCGCGTTCGCTATCGGCAACCGTGTCGCCGACAGCGGCAGGATCTCGTTCTGTACTCACGATCGTCCTCCACCACCGCTCAGGCGCAGCCTGGCCGCCACCACGCCAAACCAGATCATCGCCCCCACCATCGAGAGGCCACCGACGAGGACCAGCGCCGGCGGCAGGCCGAACACCACCTCGGAAAGTATCCCGAGTGGCATCAGCATGCCGGCCAGCGTCAGCCACGAGATGCCTTTCGCGGAAGCAGACCCGATGGGAAGGCGCAGCAACAGGTAGCCCACGACGATGTTGATAAAGGCGAACAGGTTGCCGTGCACGTGCGCCAGACGCGATTCAAAATGCCTGCCCACTGCATAGTCGGCGATCCACGCCTCCTTGCCGGGGGCGAAGTCACGCAGGTAAATCAGGACGAAACCGTAAACCATGAAACCGGCGAGAAACAGGAAACCCGCCGCGATATTTTTCTTGCCTTGCATGTTGCTCTCCTTGTCGGACGCGTTAATAAAGGATGGTGACAGCACTGCTGGTACTTACAACGTCACGCTCTGGCCGGGCTCGGGCACTGTCACCGTCCAGCCGTTGTCGGTTCGCAGGCGCTCGGCGAACGCGAGTGCTGCAGCTTCTTCCCCGTGCACCACGAAGGTCTGGCGCGGGGGGCGCCGGAAACCGCCAGCCCAGTCGAGCAGCGCCCGCTGATCGGCGTGCGCCGAGAAACCGCCCAGGGTGTGAATCGGGGTGCGCACTGGAATGTCCTGACCGAAGATACGCACCCGCTTTGCACCATCCACCAGCCGCCGGCCGAGCGTGCCCTGCGCCTGGAAGCCGGTGATCAGTACGCTGCACTCGGCGCGTCCCAGGTTGTGGCGCAGATGGTGCTTGATGCGGCCGGCATCGCACATGCCGCTCGCGGAAATGATGATGGCGCCGGCGCGAATCTGGTTGAGGGCGATGGACTCGTCCACGCTGCCGACGAAGTGCAGATTCGGCAGGCTGCGGCCGGCTGACGAGCGCCAGTCGGCGAGGCGCCGCGCTTCATCGTCGAACAGCGCCATATGTTGCATGGTGATCCGGGTTGCTGCCGTGGCCATGGGCGAATCCACAAAGATGTCTAGATCGCGCAACCGCCCCTGGCGTACCAACTGATGCAGGTAATAAATGACTTCCTGAGTGCGTCCGACTGCAAACGCAGGGATGATGACATTGCCGTGCTTGACGCGCAGCGTGTGCTCGATCGCCTGGGCAAGCTCCTCCAGTGTCGCCGGCAGGTCCTTATGCATGCGATTGCCGTAGGTTGACTCGATGAACAGCACGTCCGCCTCCTCGATCACGGCCGGGTTGCGCAGAATCGGCCGCCCCGGCTGACCGAGATCGCCGGAAAACACCAGGATCGTGGTCTTGCCGCCCTCCGTGATCCGGATCTCGATAATCGCCGAGCCGAGGATATGCCCGGCGTCGTGAAAACGGCAGCGGACGTCGGCGTGCGGCTCCAGCCACTGGTCATAGGCGACCGGGCTCAGCTGTTCCAGGCAGTCCATGGCGTCCTGCACGGTATAGATCGGCGTCGACGCAACCCCGGTTCGTCTGGAGGATTTTTGTTTACGCAAGGCGCGCTCGGCCTCGACCTCCTGGATGTGGCCGCTGTCCGGCAGCATCACCGCGAGCAGGTCGGCGGTGGCCCCGGTGGCATGGATCGGGCCGGTGAATCCTTCAAGCATGAGCTTCGGCAACAGGCCGCTGTGGTCAATATGGGCATGCGTGAGCAGCACGAAATCGAGCGCTCGCGGGTCGAAGTCGAACGGCCGGCGGTTTCGCGCCGGGGCCTCGCGCCCGCCCTGAAACATGCCGCAGTCCACCAGGAAACGAACTGCACCGGTCTCGATCAGATAACACGAGCCCGTGACCTCGCGGGCCGCGCCGCAAAAAGTGATTTTCATGATGCCCTTCCGTCTGTTTTCATCGTCTGATTCAGGGCCGCCGCCAGGCGCGCGAGCAGTTCCTGCATTTCTTGATTGATGGCATCGAATCGGCGCACGTCCGCAAGCATCGCCTGCGGCGTAATGGATGTAGCGGCCTTCGACAATCTCGTCGGCTCAACGGGGGGGGGGTTCATGTTCGATTCCATCCGAAATGGGCGGTACAAAGGCAGACCGGTTTTGTTCCTTGTGCCGGCGCGGCCATCCAGTCTCGGTAAAGCGCAAAGGCATGTGCTGCCTTCCTGAATATTTCATCGCGCGCGGATAGACCCGCATCTTTCCCGAGCACCAACCCCTGAATCAGGCTGACGAAAAAATTCGCGGCGAAATGGGGGCTGATGTCGGCCCTGATGAAATCCTGGCGCCTGGCGCGTTCGATTATTCGGGCCAGGCGTGATGCGTAGCAATCAACGACCCCCTGGACGCGCCGCTGGATGCGGATATCGCCGCGCAACAACAACCAATCCAGCATGCGCCTGGCAACATCAGGGTTGCGCGCGATGAATGAGACATGAGAGAAAAACACATGCTCCAGTTCCTGCAGCGGGTTTGAGTTCCACTGCGCCGTACGTTTCACGCGGCGCAACAGCTTCCCGCGTACCCGAGAAATGAAGCGGACCCGTGCACCATGAGTATCCAGCCGCAACTGAAGCAGCGCTTTCTCAGCCGGATCGGCATCGCGCTCCACCGGGTCCGCACCATCCTGTTTGCGCTGCCCGACCACGGGCTGACTGGACGCGACGCCGGAAGACATTGCCAACCCCACCTGCTTCTCATCCTCGGAAAAAAGGTAATGACGGCTGGTTTCCAGCCATTGCGCCAAATACGCTTGCTTGAGCTTGCTTGTGTCACCCATATTCATGACCAACCTCCAGTTTCGTCGCGGACTGGCGTACCCGTCCGCCACGGTGGATTGCCCGGCTTGTTGCGCTGTCACGATCCGATCTGCGGGCGCCGCCTGCCGGGACTGGCGGCTTTCCGACC
Organism: Thiobacillus sp.; assembly: GCA_021166845.1. Taxonomy (GTDB): domain Bacteria; phylum Pseudomonadota; class Gammaproteobacteria; order Burkholderiales; family Thiobacillaceae; genus Thiobacillus. The sequence goes on along the minus strand of JAJPEP010000004.1, from coordinate 12,241 downwards.
CATCGCGCGGCATTGTGCGATGTCTTGCTGCATGTCCGGGAAGTGAAGCACCAGGGCTTCGATTCCGCTGGCAGTGGACGAAGTATCCTGGCCGGGCGTTTCCTGGTTCTTTCACAACTGCTACAGGTTGTTGCAAGTTGTTTCATGGGCCATCCGCGGCGCAGCAGCCGGTAAAATAGCGGCTGCGCTCCCACATTCCGGATGGGACGGAGTCAAGCTGAATGGGTGGAGAGGCAACGCAACGTATCCTGGTCGTGGACGACGACTCGGCACTGCGCGAATTGGTCACGTCTTATCTCACTGCAAGCGGATACCTGGTGGAAGGCGTGGGCGACGGTGTCGCCTTCCGGACCAGCATGGCGCGCCACGCCGCCGACCTGGTGGTGCTCGACCTGATGCTGCCGGGCGAGGACGGCTTGAGCCTGCTCAAATGGCTGCGCGCCGATGGCGGCCCACCGGTCATCATCGTGTCGGCACGAGGCGAGGAGGTGGACCGGGTGGTGGGTCTGGAAGTCGGTGCCGACGACTATCTGGCCAAGCCGTTCGGCCCGCGGGAACTGCTCGCCCGCGTGCGTGCGGTGCTGCGACGCGGTGGCGGCAATGCGCCCGCGCCCAGGGAGACCGGCGCACTTGTCTTTGGCCCGTTCCGGCTCGATCTCGCCACCCATGTCCTGATGCGCGAAGGCAGTGAAATCCCCATGACATCCGGAGAGTTCACCCTGTTGCGCATTTTTCTCGAACATCCCAACCAGGTGCTGACGCGCGACCACCTCATCACCCTGATCAAGGGCTACGAACGTTCACCCTTTGACCGCAGCGTCGACGTGCGGGTGACCCGCCTGCGCCGCAAGATCGAGCCCAATCCCGAAGCGCCGATCTACCTGCGCACGATCTGGGGCGAAGGCTATCTGTTCTCGCCGCGCGGCGAGGTCGCGACGTGAAGCTGCGCAGTTCGCTGTTTCGTCGCACGGTGCTCACCGTTGCGGCAGGCCTGCTCGTATTCCAGATCGCCTCGGGCACGGCGGTCTTTCTGTATATCACCAGGCCGCTCGCGCAACGCTCGGCCGATGACCTGGCCGCCCTGCTGGTGTTGTCCGCGCGTACCTGGGTGGAACTGCCCGCCACGACGCGCCCCGCTTTTGAAGAGGAATTAAAGCTCAGTCACGACATTGGCTTGACGGAGGCAGGCGCGCCTTTGGGCAGCGATATCAAGCATCTCCCGTACGTCAACTTCCTGCGGACGTCGCTCACCTCCCGCCTCGATTCTGGAACCGCTTTACACGTAGCCGAAGCGGCGGATGGACGCTTTCATGTGGATATCCCCATGGCCCGCCATGTATTGCGTTTCAGCTTCGCCAAGGATCTGCTCGGGCCGCGCCCCTCCTTTGCTTTGGCCTGGAGTGTCGCAGCAGGCCTTTTGGTCACCCTGGTCACTGCCTGGCTGCTCGCGCGCCGGATCACCGCGCCGGTGGCACGTCTGGCGGAGGCTGCACGCCTGATCGGCAGTGGCGAACACCCGCCTCGGCTACAGGAATCAGGCGAGCACGAACTGGCCGAGCTGGCACAAATATTCAACCAGACAGCGGCTCAACTTGCAGCGCGGCGCGAAAACCAGAGCACCCTGCTGGCCGGCGTCTCGCACGACTTGAGGAGCCCCCTTGCCCGGATGAAAATGGCTTTGGGGATGCTCGCCGAGGAACGCACCTCGCCTCTGCTCACGCGCATGGAACGCGATGTCGTCGAGATGGAAACACTCATCGGCGCACAATTGGAACTAGCCCGCTCCCAAGAGCGCGAGCCTGCTCAAGCAACCGACATCGACGCCCTGCTAAGTGAACTGATCGAATCGGCAGAGGCCCAATCGCCCGGCCAAACGCACCTGCGTACTGACGGGCCATCTTGCCATGCGACCATCGCACCCCTTGCGCTCAAGCGTATTCTCGGCAACTTCGTGGACAACGCCTTGCGTTACGGCGGACCAGGGCGCCTGGAGCTGGTGCGGCGGCGTTGTGCCGACGGAATCCTGATTGGTGTGCGAGATCGCGGACCGGGCATCCCCGCCGATCTGCGAGAGGCTGTTTTCCAGCCATTCTTCCGCCTCGACCCCTCGCGCAATCGAGCCTCTGGCGGTAGCGGCCTGGGCTTGGCCATCGCCCGCCAACTGGCCGAGACACAAGGCTGGACAATCGCCATCAAACCACGCGTCGGCGGTGGCGTCAGTGCCTGGCTGGCGATACAGCACCTCAACCCGGACCGCACATAGGGATTAAACCCAGACCGTGGATCGGAGTCCTTTAGGGCAATCTGGAAATGCCCGCTTGATCAACACGCTGGATTGCTTCACTGCGTTCGCAATGACGGCCATTTTGAACCAATCAGCACTTCCCTATCCCAGCGCGGACTGTGGCATGCGCGCGTCGCCGCTGCTCACGCTGCCGCTGTCGATTTGCTCTGCTTCGATCGGTTCGAGCGGATCGGCGCCGAGGGTGCCGATGAAGTTGCGCCACGCGTCGGGATGCGCCAGGGCGTCGAGTTGCGCCTGGGCGTAGGCGATGCGGGGGCCGAGGTCGAGGCGTTGCGCTTCGTCGGCGTTGTGCGGGTTTTGCTGGAAGCGCGACAGTTCGTCGAGGTTGCGCCGCCACAGCGCGAGGTCGCGCTCGCGCTTGACCTGCAGGCGCTGGCGGTACCAGCCGGACGCGAGCAGCGCCTCGCGGGTGAACAGGGCGCGGATCTGCGGCGCGTGCACGTCCAGGCCCTGGTAGTGCCCGTAGGCCATGATGGCGAGCAGCGCCTTCAGCGGCGGGCAGGCTTCCTCGATGCTGCCGTCCTCGAAATAGCGCCTTGCCACCCGCTCCTGCGCCTCGACAATGTTGTGCACGCCGTCGGCGAAGCTCGCCCGGTCCTGGGTTTCCGGCTTGAGGATGGCTTCGGTAAAGACCGCGCGCGGGTTGTCGAAGATCTTGCCCATGAAATGGGCGACGAAGCGCTCGGTGACGCGATAGCCGAGCCGGCTCGCCAGCACGCGTTTGCCGTCGAAATCGAAATCGTCGAGCGCTTCCATGTAGCCCTGGTCGATGAGCCAGGCCGCCTTGCGCTGCCCGGGATGCAGGCGCGCCCAGATTTCCGGCACCAGGAGGCTGATGTCGTGATCGACCCGCACCTGGGCGCCGACGTGGCCGGCCGAGGTGGAGAAGCCGTCATGCCCGGTGATGATCATCGACACCAGGGCGTTGTTGAGGTCGGCTGTGGGGTGCAGCGCGTTGAACGGCCCCTTGGTGAGCGCGCCTTCCGAGCCCGCGCCGGTGGTCGAGGGCGACTTGCCGGTGAGGGAACAGATGTAGTCCATGAACAGTTCCGGCAGGGCCTGGTAATGGATCGGGTTGTACACCGCCAGGGAACGCACCCCCGCCTCGGGCGGATTGTTGCGCCGTCCGGACAGCACCGCGTCGACGCTGATGCACACCGGCGCCGCGGCCGCCAGCTTGCGATGGAAGCGCATGCCCATCTCCGCCGCGTATTTGCGGATCGGGTTGGCGATGTCGGGGCGAACCTGTAGATAGCGCGGATTCTTCGACGGCTTGCCGTCGACCAGGCGCGGGCATGCGGACGATACGACGGTCTGTCCGGCCTGCGCGGCCGCGGTCAGCAGGTCGCGCATCGGCGGCGTGTAGGCGTGCAGCCGCATGACGTTGTCGACTTCGGCGGCCAACGCGTCGCCGCTCAAGGGCTCGAAGTTGGCGAGGAAGTTGCCGGGCAGGGCCATGTCGGTCTCGGTCTGCTTGTCGTAGCCCGGGATGACCGCGTCGTCCGGGCGCTGGAACAGGCGCAGCTCGCAGTTGTGCGTCAGCTTGACGCTGCCGGCCGGGTCCAGCTTCGGCTTGCAGCCGTCGAGCCAGGCCACCGGCGCGACCACGGAGGCGGTGATGTCGTCTTCCATCTGCACCTTTTCGGCGGGGATGAAATCCTGGCGCAGCTTGAAGGTGCGCCACTGCTCGTCGGTATCAAAGCCCACGCGCAGGTAGCTGGCGACGATGCGGCGGCCGAACATCTTCAGTTCGTGGCCGGGCGCGCCGTCCACCACGTCGACCGCGAGCTGCTCGTCCCAGTGATCGCCCCATTCCGGGCGGTGGAAGCGCTTGATCAGGAACACCAGCGCCAGGATGCGCGGCGGGATGTTGTCGAGCCAGGCGTTGTAGGCGTCGGTGTGGCTGGACGAAGGCGTCAGCAGCTTGATCACCGAACCGAGGCTGCGTTCCATGGAGAGCGGCTTGCGCGTGGGGTCGCGGTCCTCGTGCTCGAATCCGGGGCGGAAGCGGTTGGTGTAATCGTGCCCGAGGATGCTGCGCACCCATTCCAGGTCGCGGTCGAGGTCGTCGATGAACAGCGGGCCGTAGATGACCGCGTCCTCGAGCGACTTGGAAATTTCCGACTTGCCGCCGCCGGAGACCGTGCACGGCTTGTGGCAGAACGTGCCTTCGGGCTCGATCCCGACCAGGCGCCAGGACGGCGCGCCCGGGTGCTGGCGCATCTCTACCTTGTAGCCGTTGGGCTGCATGTAGATCTTGCCCGGCATGAGGCGGATCTGGCAGGCGCGGCCTTCCTGTTCCCAGGTGATGCTCTGCGCGTTGAGGTCGAAACGCACGTCCTGCGGCACGTAGACGATGTCGGGATAGTTGACGTCGAGCGCGTGGCCCTCCGGCATCAGCCGCATGCACTCGCCGTAGCGCGCCAGCAGGTCCGGGAACGAATAGCCCGGCTCGCGCGCCCGGCTGTCGACGCCGTATTCCTCGCCGTGGTTGCGGCACTGGAACAGCAGGGCGCCGCCGGCATGCTCCTCCTCGGCCAGGCCGTAAAGGTTGGCGGCAAAGCTGATCTGGGTCTTGACCTCTTTCTTGCAGTAGCCGAAGTAGTTGTCGGCCAGAATGGTGACCATCACGCCGCTGGCATCGCGCGCGGCGAGCTTGAACGCCTGGCCGTCGTTGTAGCGCTCGTCGGGATCCTTCCAGCACATGCCCTCGCGGCGCTGGCGCTCGGTCGCGTCATCCCGGTGCGGCAGGCCCAGTTCGCGTTTGGTCAGCGTGACCAGGTGCGGGGCGAGCACCACGCAGCCGGTGTGCCCGCTCCAGTGTTCCACGTCGAGTGCGGCGTCGTGTTCCGGCAGATAGGGATTGCCGCCGTTGCCGAAGATGCTCTCGACGAAATCCAGGTTGCTGACCAGGTTGCCGGGCGCGAAGAAACGGATTTCCATGCTTTTCTCCGGCGCCACGCCGGGAATCGCCGGGCAGATCACCGGGCGCAGCAGCAGCGATACGAACATGCGCGCGGATTCGGGCTGGTTGACGGCATAGGGCAGCGTCAGCAGTTCGACGGGCGGATTGAAGGCGTGCTTGAGCATGCGCGCGAACACTTCGCGCGGCACCGCCTTCTTGTCGCCGGGAATCGGCAGGCCGCCTTCGCTGATATGAAACAGGCCCCTGGTGGTGCGCCGATCGCTCGCCGGATTGTGCAGCACGCCCTGGCGCACCCGGTAGCTGGAAACGATTTCCGAGCGGAACACGTCCGCATCGGCCGCCAGCGACAGCTCGCGCGCCAGCCCCTGGTGGTCGAGGATGAAGCTCTGTCCCGGCAGATGCGGCATCTCGTCCACTCCGGCCAGGTAGCGTTCGAGAAAGTCCTGGATGCGCCAGTCGGGCGGACACAGATAGCCCGAAAGCAGCCAGTTCTTGGCGCGGTAGGCCATCAGCAGGTCGTGCGCCACGTCCATGAAGCCGTCACTTTCCTGCCCATGCACGAACGGCTGGCCGGATGAGGCCAGCTTGAGGTTGATGTACAGGCGCAGGTTGTCCTGCTGGCGCTGCGCGTCACTCGCCGGGACCGGGCCCGGAATGTCGGTTCTGTTCATGCGTGTTTCCTAAATACGGCGCCCGCAATCGCGGGCGCAATCTGCAAGCCGACGCCAGGCGCCATCGATTGAACCCGCTATGATAAACGCTCAGGGCAGTGCAGGGCCATCGACGATCGCATCGCCAGCCTGGGCGGGCGCCAAAGCGCCCAGTTTCAGGGGGTTCGACAAACGCTTCCCGAAAAAAACGGCCACTTTCCGGTGGCCGCCTTTGATACGCCGGTTTACGGCGTTCGCATGCGTCAGCCGAACAAACCCTTGAAGAACAGGCGGATGCCGTCCCACATGCGGCGGAAGAAACCGCCTTCCTCGACCGCTTCGAGCGCGACCAGCGGCGCCTGCATGACGACCTTGCCGTCGGCGCCGACCAGTTCGATGCGTCCCAGCGGCGCGCCGGCGGCGACGGGCGCCACCACCTCGCCCTCGGCCAGCACGATGCGCGTCTGGACCTCGCCGCTGATGCGCTTGGGCAGCGCGGCGATGAAGTCGGACGCAACGCCGGCCTTGAGCGTGCGCGCGGCGCCTTTCCAGACGGCCACGGACTGCACCGTTTCGCCCTGCTTGAAGAAGGTCTTGCTGTCGAAGAAATTGAAGCCGTAGGCCAGCAGCTTGGCGGTCTCGCTCGCGCGCGCATTTTCGCTGTCGGCGCCGAAAACAGAGGCGATCAGGCGCTGGCCGTCATGCTTGCTGGAAGCCACCAGACAGTAGCCAGCCTCCTCGGTGTGGCCGGTTTTCAGGCCGTCGACGGTGGGGTCGCGCCACAGGAGCAGGTTGCGGTTCGGCTGCTTGATGCCGTTCCAGACGAACTCCTTTTCGGCATACATCGCATAGTGTTCGGGATCCTCGATCACGATGGCCCGCGCGAGTCTGGCCATGTCGAGCGCGCTCGAATAATGGCCCTCGGCCGGCCAGCCGGTGGCATTGACGAAATGGGTGTCGGCCAGCCCCAGCCGTTTCGCTTCCTGGTTCATCAGCGCGGCGAAGGTGTCCTCGCCGCCCGCCAGATGCTCGGCCAGCGCGATGCTGGCGTCGTTGCCCGACTGCACGATGATGCCGCGCAACAGATCGCTCACCGCGACCTGATTGCCGACCTTGACGAACATTTTCGAGCCGCCCATGCGCCAGGCTTTTTCGCTGATGGTGACGAGGTCGGTCTCCTTGATGCGGCCGCGCTGGAGTTCCAGTGCCGCGACGTGCGCGGTCATCAGCTTGGTCAGGCTGGCGGGGGGCAGGCGGGTATTGCCCTGGTGGTCGACCAGCACGCTGCCGCTGGCCGCGTCCATCAGCACCCAGGACTTGGCCGCCAGCTGTGGCGGCGGCGGGACAATGTCGGCGCTCCAGGCGGGGGATGCCACCAACAGACTGAAAAGCAATACGAGTCGCTGCGAAAAGTACGGGGTCGTCATGGGTTTGTCGCCAAGTGAGGAAACGGGCATTGATTGAAGCTTGCAGACACGCGCAATCGCATGCAGGTTCAGCATAACATCGCCTGCCCGTCGCGCAACAGCCCGGCGGCAGCGCCCTGTTAAACTCGCGTCTTGTCAACGCCTGCACCGACCTTCATGGCCGCACCCGAATCCCACCGCCTCACCCGCCAGATCGTCGTTGCGATGCTCGCTGGCATCGCGCTGGGCGTTGCGCTGAACCTGCTGGGCACGGCGCCGTGGATGCAGAACTTTGTGGTCGACGGCCTGCTGCACGTGATCGGCTCGGTGTTCGTGGCGGCGCTGAAGATGATGGTGGCGCCGCTGGTGTTCGTTTCGCTGGTGGTGGGCGTCACCGCCCTGTCGGACCTGAAGGCGCTGGGCCGCATCGGCGCCAAGGCGCTGGGGCTGTACCTGGCGACCACCGCGATCGCGGTGACGATCGCGCTGACACTGGCAGGCCTGCTCGGGTCGGGCCGGGGATTCGACGCGGGCGAAACGACGGCCAGCTTTGCCGGCAAGGAAGCGCCGCCGCTCACCCAGGTGCTGATCGACATGGTGCCGACCAACCCGGTGGCGGCGATGGCCGACGGCAACATGCTGCAGATCATCGTGTTCGCGCTGCTGTTCGGCGTGGCGGTGACGATGTCGAGCGCACGCGGCAAGCACGTGCTCAACTTCTTCGGCGATCTCGACGTGGTGATCATGCACATGGTCGAATGGATCATGCGGCTCGCGCCCTGGGGCGTGTTCGCGCTGATCGCCCGCACCTTCGCCACCCAGGGGCTCGACCTGCTGCTGCCGCTGGCGGCCTATTTCCTCACCCTCACCGCCGCGCTGGCAATCCAGCTGTTCGGCACCTATCCGCTGCTGCTGCGCCTCTTGGCCTCGCTCAACCCGATCACCTTCCTGAAAAAGATGCGCGATCCGGCGGCGTTCGCGTTCTCCACCGCCAGTTCCGGCGCCACCATCCCGGTCACCCTGCATACGGTCGAATACAAGATGGGGGTGAAGAACAGCGTCGCCTCCTTCAGCGTGCCGCTGGGCGCCACCATCAACATGGACGGCACCGCCATGATGCAGGGCGTGGCCACGGTGTTCATCGCCAACGTCTACGGCATCGACCTCTCGCTCACCGACTACCTGATGGTGGTGCTGACCGCCACCCTGGCCTCGGTCGGCACCGCGGCGATCCCCGCGGTCGGCCTGGTGACGCTGACCATGGTGCTGGGCCAGGTCGGCCTGCCGGTCGAGGGCATCGCGCTCATCATCGGCGTCGACCGCCTACTCGACATGATGCGCACCGTCGTCAACGTCAGCGGCGACTGCGCGGTGACCTGCATCGTCGCCAACAGCGAAGGTGCACTCGACCGGACGGTCTATAACGACCCGGACGCTGGCTCGGTCGAGGCCGCCACCCACCGCCCCCCCTCCTCCCAACCCGCCGCCTGACATGCTCTATCCACTGATTCGCCCCGCCCTGTTCTCGCTCGACCCCGAGGACGCGCACAAACTCACCCTCGCCGGGCTCGACCTCGCGCACCGCCTCGGTCTGCTGGGCCTGCTGCCGCACGCCACGGGCAAGCCCGTGCACGTGATGGGCCTCGACTTTCCCAACGCGGTCGGGCTCGCCGCCGGGCTCGACAAGGACGGCGCGCACATCGACGCGCTGGCCGCGCTCGGCTTCGGCTTCATCGAGATCGGCACGGTGACGCCGCGCCCGCAGCCCGGCAATCCGCAGCCGCGCCTGTTCCGCCTGCCGCAGGCCGAGGCGATCATCAACCGCATGGGCTTCAACAACCGCGGCGTCGACAACCTGGTGAAGAACGTCACGGCGAGCGGGTTCAGGGGCGTGCTCGGCATCAACATCGGCAAGAACAAGGACACGCCGAACGAGCAGGCGGTCGACGACTACCTCGCCTGCCTCGACAAGGTCTACCCCCACGCGAGCTACGTCACGGTGAACATCTCGTCGCCCAACACGCAGAACCTGCGCGAACTGCAGAAGGACGAGGCGCTCGACGCGCTGCTCTCGGCGATCAAGCTCAGGCAGTCCGAGCTCGCGCAGCGGCACGGCAGATACGTGCCGATCGCGCTGAAGATCGCGCCCGACCTCGACGACGCGCAGATCGCCGCGATCGCCGCGCTGTTGATGATGCACCGCATCGACGCGGTGATCGCGACCAACACCACCATCGCCCGCGATGCCGTCGCCGGCCTGCCGAACGCCGAGGAGGCCGGCGGGCTGTCGGGCGCGCCGGTGCGCGCGGCGTCGACCCGGGTGATCCGCGAGCTCGCGCGTCATCTGAACGGCGAGGTGCCGATCATCGGCGTCGGCGGCATCCTGTCGGGCGAGGATGCGCGCGAGAAGATCGAAGCCGGCGCCGCGCTGGTGCAGCTGTATTCCGGCCTCATCTACCGCGGCCCGGAGCTGGTACGCGAATGCGTGCAGGCGCTCGCCCGCTGATGTTGCGCTGGCTCGGCGCCGCCGTCGGTCTGCTGCTGGCGGCCGCGCACGCAGCGCCGCCGGTGCCGATCGTCACCCACTTTCCGCAGCCCGGGCTCACCGCCGAGCAGCTCGGCGTCATCGTCAACGACGACGATCCCGACAGCGTGGCGGTCGCCGCCTACTACATGGAAAGGCGCGGGATCCCGGCGAGCAACCTGATCCATGTGCGCTTCAGGCCCGGGCGCAGCACCCTCGCGCGGGAGGAGTTCGTCAACCTCAAGCGCCGCGTCGACCGCCTCACGCCGAAGCACGTGCAGGCCTACGCGCTGACCTGGGCGCAGCCGTGGCGGGTCGACTGCATGTCGATCACGTCCGCCTTCGCGTTCGGCTTCGACACCGCGCATTGCGCCAGCGAATGCAGGCCGACGCAGCCGAGCGCCTACTTCAACAGCAGCGCGCCGCGGCCGTTCGACGCGCACGGGATCCGCCCGACCATGAGCCTCGCCGCCGCCAGCGTCGCCGGGGCGAAGCAACTGATCGACCGCGGTGTGGCGGCCGACGGCAGCGACCCGGCCGGCACCGCCTACCTCGTGAGCACCCACGACAAGGCGCGCAACGTGCGTGCGGCGGGCTACCCCGCGCTGCGCATGCAGATGCGGGGCATCCTGCCGGTCGAGCTGGTCGAGGCCGATGCGCTCGAGAACCGCGGCGACGTGATGTTCTACTTCACCGGCCTCGCCCAGGTTCCCGCGCTGGCAAGCAACCGCTTCCTGCCCGGCGCGATCGGCGACCACCTCACCTCGGCCGGCGGCGTGCTCTTCGGCGGCAGCCAGATGAGCAGCCTCGCCTGGCTGGAGGCCGGCGCCACCGGCAGCTACGGCGCGGTGGTCGAGCCCTGCAACTTCCCGGCCAAGTTTCCGGCGCCGGCGGTCGTCATGGCGCACTACCTGCAGGGCGAAACCCTGCTCGAGGCCTACTGGAAGAGCGTGCTGATGCCGGGCCAGGGGCTCTTCGTCGGCGAGCCGCTCGCGCGCCCGTTCGCCGGCGTCCGCCACCAGGCCGGCGGGGGAGGCATGGTGCTGTCGGCGCGCCTGCTGCCGCCCGGCCTCTACGACGTTCAGGCCGCGTCGTCGATGATGGGGCCGTACCGCAGCGTCGCCCGCCTGGCGGTCGGCCCCGCGACGCGCGAGATCCGGCTCGACCGCGTGCCCCCCGCGTATTACCGCTTCGAGCGCCGAACCGAGCCCCCGCGCCCGAACTGAGTCGCACTTCATGCCTGCGGCGGCTTTGGTTATGCTGAGGCAAGTCCATCCTTCGCGAGGCGCGTCATGCACATCGGCATCCCCAGGGAAATCAAGAACCATGAATACCGCGTCGCGCTCACGCCCGAGGGCGCGGCTGCACTGACCCGCGCGGGCCACCGCGTCAGCGTCGAGTCCGCAGCCGGCGCCGAAGCGGGGTTCGCCGACGCCGCCTATCGCGCCGCCGGCGCCGCAGTCGTCGCGACAGCCGCCGAGGTCTGGGCCGCCGAGCTGGTCGTCAAGGTGAAGGAGCCGCAGGCCGACGAACTGAAGCTGCTGCGCGAGGGCCAGGTGCTGTTCTGCTACCTGCATCTCGCCGCGATGCCGGATCTTGCGCGGGAACTGATGGCGCGCGGCGTCACCGCGATCGCCTACGAGACGGTGACCACCCCCGGCGGCGCGCTGCCGCTGCTGCAGCCGATGTCCGACATCGCCGGGCGGCTCGCGCCGCAGATGGGCGCGCTCGGGCTGCACAAATCGCATGGCGGCAACGGCAAGCTGATCACCGGCCTGCCCGGCGTGCCGCCTGCGCACGTCGTCATCATCGGCGCCGGCGCAGTCGGCATGGGCGCGGCGCGCACCGCTGCCGGGCTCGGTGCGCGGGTCACGCTCATCGACCGCCTCGCCGCCAAGCTCGCGCACGCCGAGGCGCTGCTCGGCGCACGGGTGGAGACGCGGTTCTCGTCGCCCGAGGCGATCACCGAAAGCCTCGGATATGCGGACATCCTGGTCGGCGCGGCGCTGGTCCCCGGCCTGCATGCACCGCGCCTGATCAGCCGTGACGCACTCGGGCGAATGACACCGGGTTCGGTGCTCGTCGACGTCGCGATCGACCAGGGCGGCATCGCCGAGACCTCGCGCCCCACCACCCACAGCAACCCCTTCTTCGTCGCCGAAGGCATCGTCCACTACTGCGTCACCAACATGCCCGGCGCGGTCGCGCGTACCTCGACCAAGGCCCTCACCCACGCCACCCTTCCCTACGTGCTCGCGCTGGCGGCGCAGGGCCTCGCCGCGCTCGACGCCGATCCCGGCCTGGCGGCTGGCCTGCACGTCCGCGCCGGACGGATCACCCACGCCGGGCTGGCGCAGGACCTGGGGTTCAGCTGACTCGGCCGTCGCCGGGCGGCGCCATCTCCAGCCACGCGTGCCCGGCGACCGTGAG
>JAJPEP010000002.1 GCA_021166845.1 Thiobacillus sp. | reverse complement strand
GGCCGAGGCGAACTTCACCGGCAAGGCCGCGCCGCCGATCAGCCAGGTGCTGATCGACATGGTGCCGACCAACCCGGTCGCGGCGATGGCCGAGGGCAACATGCTGCAGGTCATCGTGTTCGCGCTGCTGTTCGGCGTCGCGGTGACGATGTCGGGCGCACGCGGCAGGCACGTGCTCAACCTCTTCACCGACCTCAACACGGTCATCATGCACATGGTCGAATGGATCATGCGGCTCGCCCCCTACGGCGTGTTCGCGCTGATCACCGTGACCTTCGCCACCCAGGGGCTCGACATCCTGCTGCCGCTTGCGGCCTACTTCCTCACCCTCACCGCCGCGCTGGCGATCCAGCTGTTCATCACCTACCCGCTGCTGTTGCGGCTGCTGGCGAGGCTCAACCCGATCACCTTTCTGAAGAAGATGCGCGACCCGGCGGCATTCGCGTTTTCCACCGCCAGTTCCGGCGCGACCATCCCGGTGACGCTGCGCACGGCGGAGTACAAGATGGGCGCGCAGAACAGCGTCGCCTCGTTCACCGTGCCGCTCGGCGCGACCATCAACATGGACGGCACCGCGATGATGCAGGGCGTCGCGACCGTATTCATCGCCAACGTCTACGGCATCGACCTCGCCTTCACCGACTTCCTGCTGGTGGTGCTCACCGCGACGCTCGCCTCGGTCGGCACCGCGGCGATTCCCGCGGTCGGCCTGGTGACGCTCACCATGGTGCTCGGCCAGGTCGGCCTGCCGGTCGAGGGCATCGCACTCATCATCGGCGTCGACCGCCTGCTCGACATGATGCGCACCACGGTCAACGTCACCGGCGACTGCGCGGTGAGCTGCATCGTCGCCAAGAGCGAGAACGCGCTCGACCAGGCCGTGTTCGACGACCCCGATGCGGGTTCGGTCGAGGCCGCCACCCGCCACGCCCTTCCCTCCCACCCGGCTGCCTGAACATGCTCTACCCCCTGCTCCGCCCCGCCCTCTTCTCGCTCGACCCCGAGGACGCGCACCGCTTCACCCTCGCCAGTCTCGATCTCGCGCACCGCCTCGGCCTGCTGGGCCTGCTGCCGCGCGCCACCGGCAAACCGGTGCAGGTGATGGGCATCGACTTCCCCAATCCGGTGGGCCTCGCGGCCGGGCTCGACAAGGATGGCGCGCACATCAACGCACTGGCGACGCTGGGCTTCGGCTTCATCGAGATCGGCACGGTGACGCCGCGCCCGCAGCCGGGCAACCCGCAGCCGCGCATGTTCCGCCTGCCGCAGGCGGAAGCGATCATCAACCGCATGGGCTTCAACAACCTCGGCGTCGACAATCTGGTGAGGAACGTCGAGGCGAGCGGATTCACCGGCGTGCTCGGCATCAACATCGGCAAGAACAAGGGCACGCCGAACGAGCACGCGGTCGACGATTACCTGGCCTGCCTCGACAAGGTCTATGCGCACGCCCGCTACGTGACGGTGAACATCTCCTCGCCCAACACGCAGGGCCTGCGCGAACTGCAGAAGGACGAGGCGCTCGATTCGCTGCTCTCCGCGATCAAGCTGCGCCAGTCCGAGCTCGCCCAGCAGCATGGCCGCTACGTGCCGATCGCGCTGAAAATCGCGCCCGACCTCGACGACGCGCAGATCGCCGCGATTGCCGCGCTGTTGATGATGCACCGCATCGACGCGGTGATCGCCACCAACACCACCCTCGCGCGCGACGCCGTCGCCGGCCTGCCGAATGCCGGGGAAGCCGGCGGACTGTCCGGCGCGCCGGTACGCGATGCGTCGACGCGGGTCATTCGCGCGCTGGCGCATCATCTGAAGAACGAAGTGCCGATCATCGGCGTCGGCGGAATTTTTTCCGGCGCCGACGCGCAGGAAAAAATCGCCGCCGGCGCCTCGCTGGTGCAGCTGTATACCGGCCTGATCTATCGCGGCCCGGCGCTGGTGCGCGAATGCGTGCAGTCTCTCGCATGATGGGCATGGCGTTTTTGTGCGGCCTTTTCGCAGCGCTGCCGATGCAGGCTGCGGCGCACGCCACGCCACCCGGTCCGGCGCCGGCACAATAGGTCGCCGCACTTCTGGCGCGCAGCGGCTTTGGTTATGCTGCGGGGTATCCATCCCCCGCGAGGCTCGCCATGCACATCGGCATTCCCAAGGAAATCAAGAATCATGAATACCGGGTGGCGCTCACCCCCGAGGGCGCGCGCGACCTGACCCGGGCCGGCCATACGGTCAGCGTCGAAGCCGGCGCGGGCGCCGCAGCGGGGTTCGGCGACGAGGCCTACCGCGCCGCCGGTGCGGTCGTCGTCGCAACGCCTGACGAAGCCTTTGCCGCCGATCTGGTGGTGAAGGTGAAGGAACCCCAGCTGGCCGAACTGGCCCTGCTGCGCGGCGGGCAGTTGCTGTTCTGCTACCTGCATCTGGCCGCCGCGCCGGAACTGGCGCGCGAACTGATGGCGCGAGGCGTGACGGCGATTGCCTACGAAACCGTGACCTGGCCTGCCGGCGGCCTGCCGCTGCTGCAGCCGATGTCCGACATCGCCGGGCGGCTGGCGCCGCAGATGGGCGCGCTGGGACTGCACACGTCGCACGGCGGCAGCGGCAAGCTGATCAGCGGGATGCCCGGCGTATCCCCCGCGCACGTGCTCGTCATCGGCGCCGGCGTGGTCGGCATGAGCGCCGCGCGCACCGCCGCCGGGCTGGGCGCGCGCGTCACCCTGATCGACCGCCAGGCCGACAAGCTCGCCCGCGCCGAAGCGCTGTTCGGCGCGCGAATTGAAACGCGGTTTTCCTCGGCGGACGCGATCGCCGACAGCCTGACGCACGCCGACATCGTCATCGGCGCCGCGCAGATTCCCGGCCGCCACGCGCCGCGCCTGATCGACCGCCAATCGCTGCAACGGATGCCGCCGGGCTCGGTGCTGGTGGATGTCGCCATCGACCAGGGCGGCATCGCGGAAACCTCGCGCCCCACCACCCACAGCAATCCGTTCTTCGTGGCCGAAGGCATCGTCCACTACTGCGTCACCAACATGCCCGGCGCCGTCGCCCGTACCGCCACCGAGGCGCTCACCCACGCCACCCTGCCCTACGTGCAGGCGCTTGCGGCGCATGGCCTCGCCGCGCTGGATGCCGACGCCGGGCTCAAACAAGGTCTGCAGGTCCGCGCCGGGAAAATCACCCACGCCGGGCTGGCGCAGGATCTTGGATTCGGCATGTAGGACGCATCGCAATCCCGCGGCTTCGACCCGAGGGCGGACCTCCTGCAATAAGTGCCGCGGCTTGCGCTACACTGATCGTCACTCCCGATCCGTTCCAAGACCATGAATTTCATCCCCCGCAACGCCCTGGAAGAACAGCTCGCCGCCGTCCACGCCGGCACGCTCGACCCCGAAACCTTCGTGCTGCAACTGGTGAGCCAGCAGCTGTTCATGCCGGTGCGCGACGAAAAGAACCCGATCCAGGGCTTCCAGCGCTCGACCCAGGCCGAGCCGCTGATCATCGAGGACGAGGACGGCGAGCGTGTGCTGGTCGTCTTCACCAGTCCCGAGCGCGCCAAGCCGTTTGTCGAGCACTACCCCGATTTTTCGGGCGGCCTCCTGACCGAGTTTTCCTGGCTGCTGCGCCGCATCGGCGGCGGCGTGCCGATCGCGCTCAATCCGGGCTGGGACATCGGCATGGACCTCGACGCCGACATGGTCGGCCAGTTGCTCGCGCAGTTGCCGCCCGAACATCCTGCCTAAGCCGCACCAAGCCTTTGCCATGCTATCCGATCACGCCCTTGCCGCTTTCCGTTCCGCCCTCGGCGCCGATCGCGTGTTCGACGACGCCGCTACCCGCGCGCTCTACGCCTGCGACGAAACCCCGCGCCGGGTCGAACCCGACGCCGTGCTATTCCCTTCGTCGCACGACGATGTGGCGGCGCTGGCGCGCATCGCCCTCGAACACCGCATTGCGCTGACCCTGCGCGGCGCCGGCTCCGGCAACGTCGGCGGCGCCCTGCCCGCGCCCGGCAGCGTGGTCGTCAGCTTCGAATGCATGCGGCGCGTGCTCGAATTCGACCCCGCCAACCGCCTCATCGTGGTGGAGGCCGGCGTGGTCACCGACGAAATCGACCGCATCGCGCGCGGCGCCGGCCTGTTCTACCCGCCCGACCCCGGCAGCAGCGCGTATTGCCGCATCGGCGGCAACCTCGCGATGAATGCCGGCGGGCCGCGCGCCGTCAAGTACGGCGTCACCCGCGATTACGTGCTGGGGCTGCGCGCCGTCACCGGCGACGGCCGCGAAATCCGCACCGGCTGCCGCACCACCAAGGGCGTCACCGGCTACGACCTGACCCGCCTGCTGGTCGGCTCCGGCGGCACCCTCGCGCTCGTCACCGAAGCCACCCTGAAGCTGCTGCCCGCGCCGGAAGCCGTCGCCACCCTGCGCGTATGCTTCGCCAGCACCCGCGACGCGCTCGATGCGGTCAGCCGCGTCATGCACCAGTCCGTCGTGCCCTGCGCGCTCGAATTCATGGATCACCGTTCGATCGACGCCATCCGCCCGACCGGCACGGCGGACGACCTGCCGCCCGACACCCGGGCGCTGCTGATGGTCGAGGCCGACGGCGCCGTAGAGGACCTGCCGCGCCAGATCGCCGCGCTGAAGCAGGCGCTCGGCGGCGCCGGCCTGCTCGAAATCAGGAGCGGCTTCGAGCGCGACGCCATCGCGCAACTGTGGGCCGCGCGCAAATCGCTGTCGAACGCGGTCAAGCAGATCGCCCCGCTCAAGATCAACGAGGATGTGGTGGTGCCGGTGTCGCAGCTCGCCGACTTCGTCGACTTCATCGACCATACCGCGCAGGCGCAAAATCTGGCGGTGGTTTCGTTCGGCCACGCCGGCAACGGCAACCTGCACGTCAACCTGATGGTGCATCCCGACGACGCCGACGAAATGGAACGCGCCCGCCTGGCGCACGAAGCCATCCTGCTGCGCGTGCTGGCGCTGGGCGGCACCCTGTCGGGCGAACACGGCATCGGCACCGAAAAGCGCCGCTTCGTCCCGCTGGAAATCGAACCGGCCACGCTGGCCATCATGCGCAGCATCAAGCAGCAATTCGATCCGCACGGCCTGCTCAACCCGGGCAAACTTTTTCCCGATTGAAATGACCGCAAAGGCTTTACAAGAACGCAAGGACTCTATAGAATGCGCGGCTTCGTTGGGGGTATAGCTCAGCTGGGAGAGCGCTTGCATGGCATGCAAGAGGTCAGCGGTTCGATCCCGCTTACCTCCACCAACTTACAGGATGTACCGATGCACAAACTTGGCATCATCACCACGCTGCTGGGGTTGATACTGAGTGCCGTCGGACTGGTTGTTGGATTTTGGAAGATGCTGAATGGCAGTGAGAACGCCGAAGTCTGGATCTCGCTGGTACCATTGGGTTTCGTCGGATTGTTGCTCGGCGTCACCCTGACACAGCTTTCCGATAAACGATGACGGCGCAAGTCGTGTAGTAAAAATGACGGTTCACACCGTCGTCCGGGTCCCCATCGTCGAGAGGCCTAGGACCCTCCCCTTTCACGGTAGGTACCGGGGTTCGAATCCCCGTGGGGACGCCACCTTACATTCGGTAAGGTGCACAATATCCAGTCTTTTCCGGACTGCGATAAAAAGCTCAGTTGTAAAAAACGATGCAAAAAATATAGCGGCCAAAGCCGCTATATTATTTTGTGCGCCGCGCACCAGCCGGCTATTTTCGATCGGCAGTCAGGCCATCGCCGCAGGCTGGTAAAGATATTTCTGGAAGCCCGCAAATACCCGCCCGATTTCTTCGGGTTTGCCGAGGTCGGCCACGGCATCCGCAATCGAGTCGTGATATTTCAGGCGCAGCAGCGGCGTCAGCTTCGCCTGGTCGAGTTCCTCCACGCCAACACTGACGTAGTGCGAAAGCACGAAATCGAGGAAACCCTGCTGCTTGCTGTTGAAATTCGCACCGATGCTGTCGTGCGCCTGCGCGGCGCGCGCCTCGCGGGTGAGCGGCGCCAGGGCATAGGCCACGTGCGCCAGCACATCGAACAGGTCGCTTTTCTCCGCGTCGATGATCTTCTGCATTTCCGTCAGCTGATCCCGGCCGAAACCTTTCTCGGCCAGCCCCTCCAGCAGCTTCCTGCGCGTCTCCGGCGCGCTCCACAGGGTGCGGAGTTCATCCTCGTCCCGGAAGAACTCGGGAAGCTTGCCAAATAGCGCTTCCATGAACTGGGCTGCCGACATCGGCGTGCCGTCGGGATGCCAGAAACTGGTCGCCATCATGTGCTGGATGCTGCGCGACTTGCCGTCGGCCAGCTTGACTTTAACCTTCGCCTTCTTCCTGCAAACGCACGGACGCTGGCCGCATTCCTGGCAAGACGCGTTCCCGCATTCGCAAGGCTGCTTGCCGCAAAGGTAGCAAACTGGCGGAGGTTCCTTGATGCATACACACGGGACGTGATGACAGATGTTGCAGATATCCGGCTCAATCGGCTCGCCGTCCCACTCCGGGTCACTGAAATGATGGTGCGCTTTCACAAAGTCGTAGATCGTGAAGCAGTCCTTGCCGTCGTAGAGCCGCGTACCGCGCCCGATGATCTGCTTGAACTCGATCATCGAATTGATGGGCCGCAGCAACACGATGTTGCGCACGTTGCGGGCGTCCACGCCGGTCGAGAGTTTCTGCGAGGTCGTGAGGATGGTCGGGATGATCTTCTCGTTGTCCTGAAAATCCCGCAGGTATTGCTCGCCCAGCGCGCCATCGTCTGCCGTCACCCGCACGCAATAGAGCGGATCGGCGCCGGCCTTCGTCTGGTTGATCAAATCCCGGATCACCAGCGCGTGCGCCTGGTTCGCGCAGAACACCAGCGTCTTTTCGCGCTGGTCGATCTGCGACATGAAGATTTCGACCCGCTTCTTCTCGCGCTCCCGGATCTCGATGATCCGGTTGAAGTCCGCCTCCTCGTACCGCTTGCCTGCCTCGATCTCGCCTTCGACCAGCGTGTCGTCCGGCGTATAGACGTACTCGTCCAGTGTCGTGGCAACCTGCTTCACCCGGAATGGCGTCAGGAAACCGTCGTTGATACCGTCCTTCAGCGAATACGTGAACACCGGCTCGCCAAAGTAGGCGTAGGTGTCCACGTTGTCACGGCGCCTGGGCGTGGCGGTCAGGCCAAGCTGCACCGCCGGGGCAAAGTATTCGAGAATGCCGCGCCAGTTGCTCTCGTCGTTGGCGCCGCCGCGGTGGCATTCGTCGATCACGATGAAGTCGAAGAAATCCGGCGGGTATTCGCCGAAATAAGGCGATGGCTGGCCGTTCTGCGGCGGCCCGCTCATGAAGGTCTGGAAGATGGTGAAGAACAGGCTGCCGTTCTTCGGCACCTTGCCCTTCTTGCGGATGTCCGCCGGCTCGATGCGCACCAGCGCATCTTCGGCGAAAGCGGAAAACGAAGTGAAATCGCCCATGGCCTGATTCGCCAGATTGTTGCGATCGGCCAAAAACAAAATGCGCGGCTGGCGCGACGACTCGCCACCCAAATTCCAACGCGACTGAAACAGCCGCCATGCAATCTGGAACGCAATTGATGTTTTCCCTGTCCCGGTTGCCAGCGTCAGCAGAATACGCTTGCTGCCATTGGCAATCTGCTCCAGCACCCGGTTGACGGCAATTTCCTGATAGAACCGAATCTGCCAAGTGCCGCTTTTGTCGGGGAAAGCCACCTCGGCAAAGCGGTCGCGCCAGGCGTTATGAGCGGCGAATGTGCGGTTCCACAGCTCATCCGGCGTCGGATAGTGCGCCAGTTCGGCTTCAAAGCCCGTGTCCATGTCGATGCCGTAGATGCCCTGCCCATTGCTGGAATAGGTAAAGCGAATCGCCAGCTTGCCCGCGTAATCCTTGGCCTGCCCCACGCCCTCGGTCAGCGGCTTGCCCCACGCTTTCGCCTCCACCACCGCCAGCTTGGTGTTGCGGTACTCCAGCACGTAGTCGGCGGTCAGCGCCTTGCCGCGTTTGCCGTGGCCCTCGATGCGCCCCAGCGTGATCGGATATTCGCGGCGGATGCGGCTGCCTTCCACCACACCCCAGCCCGCCGCCGCAAGCAAAGGATCGATGTGTTCGGCGCGGGTTTCGGCTTCGTTCATGCTTCAGGCAAACCCCAGGAAAACCGCCAGCGCGCGATTGACCGCCAGCATCGTCTCGTCGTCCAGGTGACCGAACACCATGCCAATCTTGTCTCGTGCGACCGATTGCGGCTTGTCCACCATCACCTGCGAAGGCTTGTCGAGGCTGTTCAACGCAGTCGGGTTCACCGTAATGCGAAACAGCGGCGCGGTGCGCAACTCACTGGTCACGGGCAGGATCGTCACTGAAGGGTGCGCGTCAAACAGATCGGACTGGATCACCAGCGCCGGTCGAGGTTTGCCAAGATCGCCCTGCAAGGCCACCGTCACCAGATCGCCGCGCCTCATTGCCAGCCTTCGCGGTCGGCTGCGGCATCCAGCCAATCCGCAGTATCCCGTTCATGCGCATCGCCTTGTAACAACAGCGACTGACGGCGACACTCTTCGGCAAAGCCCGCGCGCCGGGTGTCCGGCACCCAAATCTGCAGCGGGCGCAACCCGGCTTCCCGTAATGCAGCACGATGCTTCTGCACCCGCTCTGATGTATTCGTTCGCATGAAAACCTCCAACCATTTGCGTTACATGAAACGCATGGTAGCCCGCTTGTTTGTTACATGCAACAGCTCGCTTACTTATTACAACGCCCCGCTAAAGGCCTGGTGCAGCAGGGACTGCTTCAGCGCGGCCAGCGCGGCAAGCTTGCGCTGGTAGAGGGATTCGAGACGTTGGGTTTCTTCTTGGAGCAATTCAACGCCCTCCACAATCCTTGCCTGCACTTCGACCGATTTTGGGATTGGAATCGGAATCGAGTTCAAAGCCTTCTGGTTCAGCTTTGGCTGTGCCGCGCCGGTGATGTATTCGTCAAGCTTGATGCTGCCCAAGTAATACTCGACGAATCGCTGTGCCACCATGTTCTCAAACTTCAGAATGTGCGCGTGATTGTTTACCCAGTATTTGCCTGTTACTGAGAAGGCGATGGGCGTCGATCTCGCCAGCAAATTCGCGCCGTCTTCGGAGACAAGCAGCGTGTCACCCTCGAATATGTAGTCCGCCACGTAATCAACGATACCGGACGCCCCGTAATACGGATACTCGCCGCTTGATCGAACGTTTTTGGTGATGGGCACACGCTTGCTATCGAGGTTGGTCGAAATCTTATCAACAGTCGTCTTCACCCACCCCTCACCACGCTGGGTGAAGACGGATTGCAGGTGGCTTTCGAAAAGGGTGCGGGCATTCTGGAGGTTCTTTTCGGCGTTGGCTTTGGCGGTGGCGATGCCGTCAAACGCTTGGTCGAGGATGCCGACGATGCGCTGCTGTTCCGAGAGCGACTTCGGATAACTTAACTCAACACGCGAAATGTCCTGCTGATTGACGCTTGCCTGGTTAACGGACTGCTTGCAGACGCCACGCCAATAGCCGCGCTGGAAAAGGAATTTCAGCGCGTGCTCCAAATAGGCTGAAATAACGACGTCTTTGGGACGCATGAGCGTAAGCGTCTAGCCGCACCACCCCCACAGCAACAAGATTTACGGTAATACCGCCTTCAGCGGCAGCAACTCATCAATCCGGCTATTGGGCCAGGTGGGCAACTTTTCCAAAGTACCCTTCAGCCAGACATGAGGATCCAGG